>NZ_JBFUIJ010000013.1:0-164492 GCF_056401935.1 Mucilaginibacter sp. P4_D1 | reverse complement strand
GCAATGTTTCCTTCAGAGTTTCCCGAAATTTTACCACCACCCATGACATGTTTTCTTTCGAGGTGTGTTAGCCTGTCAGTCTGAGCCTGTCGAAGACTCGCGCGGAGAGGCCTTTGCCCGCTCTGGTTCGACAGGCTCACCATGACAGCCCTTTTTTACGATGTTATTCCCCCTTCAGAGTTTCGCCAAATTTTACAACTACCCATGACGTGTGTGGGTTTACTCAAACATTCGGGCGCAGCCTCGCCCGGCGAGGCTGCGCCATCATACAATATACTTTATTCCCCACCCCAAAAAAATCTTTCCTAAAACATTTGCATTTATATAAGCACTTATATAAATTGCGCTATGAATTTATATCAAAGCCTGGGTTATTTGGTATTGGGTAGCAGGTTGAGGCGATTAAGCGAGGCTTTTTTGGCCGAAATTAACCGTGCCTACCAAAATGAGGGGATAGATTTTGACGCCAGCTGGTTTCCGGTGTTTTATTTACTCTCTAAAAACGATGCTTTATCTATTAAAGAGTTGAGCGAGCAGATCGAGGTTTCGCACCCGGCTGCAAGCCAGCTGATTACCAATTTGAAAAACCGGGGCCTGGTTACCAGCGCTACCTGTGCCGACGATGGCCGCAGGCAGCTGGTTACTTTAACCGATAGTGGCCGTGCACTGCTAAAGCAGATATTGCCCGTGTGGGATGCCATCAGCCAGGCTATGACCCAACTGGTAGATGCTGATGCTGTATCGCAACAACTGCTGCCTGCCATTACGGCTGTTGAAAATACTTTCCGCTCAAGCAACCTATCTGCCGTTATCAGCAAAAAATTAACAGCTAATTTAAAACCTGCCGACCATGAATAGCATTTTCAACTACGGCACAAATCATTTAACCATTGGCATTTGCCTTGCTATTGCCGCAGGCAAAACGCGGGGGATTATCGATGCAGATGCTGATAAGGCTATTCGCAGCTCCTGGGGCGAGGTTGCAAAAATTGTTCATGCACAAAAGCCGGTTTATGGCATCAATACAGGTTTTGGCCCGCTATGTGATACCCATATATCAGAGGCCGATACCAGTTTGCTGCAAAGCAATATCCTTAAAAGCCATAGCGTTGGGGTAGGCAAGCCTATCCCGCAGGAGATAGCCAAACTGATGCTGATAACAAAAGTGCATGCTTTGGCACAAGGCTTCTCTGGTGTTGCGCCGGATACGTTAACACGTATTATCTGGCAAATTGATAACGATATTATACCCATTGTGCCCGAAAAGGGATCTGTAGGTGCTTCGGGCGATCTGGCCCCTTTATCGCACCTGTTTTTACCTTTAATAGGTTTAGGCGAGGTTTATGAAAATGGCGAACGCAAACCAGCAGCACAGATATTACAAAAACATAACCTGGCTCCATTAGTGTTAGGCCCTAAAGAAGGGCTTGCCTTAATCAACGGCACACAATTTATATTAGCTTTCGCAATAAAAGCAGTTGAGCGTTTGGATGATGCGTTGAACCGTGCCGACCTGATTGGTGCCATGTCATTAGAAGGGCTGATGGGGTCGGTAAGGCCTTTTGACGCCCGCATCCATGCTTTGCGCCCGTTTAAAGGCACCAAAATGGTTGCCGACCGCCTGTTTACTTTATTAAACGGATCGGAGATCAATTCCTCGCATATTAATTGCGATAGGGTGCAGGACCCTTATTCGTTGCGCTGTATGCCGCAGGTACACGGTGCATCGCGTAATGCCTGGCTGCATTTAAAAGAACTTACCGAAATTGAACTGAACTCGGTTACCGATAATCCCGTTATTTTTAATGCCGATGATACCATTAGCGGCGGTAACTTTCACGGCCAGCCCTTGGCTTTACCCTTGGATTATGCCACCGTGGCCGCTGCCGAACTGGGCAATATAGCCGACAGGCGCTGTTACCTTATGAGCGAAGGCCGGTATGGTCTGCCTAAACTACTTACTCATGATGCAGGGCTAAATTCAGGTCTGATGATACCGCAATACACCACCGCGGCTTTGGTTACCGAAAACAAAACCCTGTGCTTCCCGGCAAGTGCCGATAGTGTGCCTACGTCATTAGGGCAGGAAGATCATGTATCCATGGGTTCTATCAGCGGACGAAAGCTACACATGGTGTTAGATAATATAGAATACATCCAGGCCATTGAGTTGCTGTATGCGGCGCAGGCGATGGATTTTCGCAGGCCATTAAAATCAACCCCGGTTGTTGAGGCGCTGCATGATCACGTGCGCCAATACGTTCCGTTTATCAATGACGACCGCGTTTTTGCGGATGATATTAACCGTTTACATCAAATTATTACCGATGGCTCGTTTTTGGCGACTGCCAATAACGCTGCTATTCATCACCAAATAAACCTCAGCCATGACGAGTTCGGAATTTATTAATACCTACGCCAGCCACCCGGTGTACAAAGCGCCCCGTGGTATGCAGCTGCACGCCAAAAGCTGGCAAACCGAAGCTCCTTTGCGGATGCTCCTCAATAACCTTGATGACGAAGTTGCCGAAAATCCTGCTGATTTGGTGGTATACGGCGGTATTGGGCAGGCTGCCCGCAACCCGGAATCGCTGCGGAAAATTATTGAGTTGTTGCTGGAGCTAGACGAGTATCACTCTTTACTGGTGCAATCGGGCAAGCCGGTTGGCATTATCCGCAGCCATCCAGAAGCGCCACGGGTTTTAATAGCCAACAGCAACCTGGTGCCCGCATGGGCCAACTGGGAGCATTTTAATGATTTGCGCACCAAAGGCCTGATGATGTACGGCCAGATGACCGCCGGTAGCTGGATATATATAGGTACACAAGGTATTTTGCAGGGCACCTACGAAACCTTTGTAGAGTGCGGTAACCAGCATTTTAATAGCGATTTGGCCGGCAAGCTGGTTGTAAGCGCCGGTTTAGGCGGTATGGGCGGCGCTCAGCCATTGGCGGCAACCATGGCAGGCGGTGTATTTTTAGGTGCGGATGTGGATGCAACGCGTATCCAAAAAAGGTTGGATTCGCAATATATCGACCGGATGAGCTATTCCTACGAAGAGGCTATAGCTTGGATAAAAGAAGCTATGGGCAAAAAAGAAACCTTGTCTGTAGGCCTGGTAAGCGACGCCGGCGATTTGCTGCAAAGATTATTGAATGACGACCTTATTCCCGATATTTTAACCGATCAGACATCAGCACATGATCCACTGAATGGATATATCCCGAATGGTCTGCCGTTAACGGAAGTCTTGGATTTACGCAAGAGCGATCCCGTAGAATACAAGCGCCTATCGTTAAAAAGTATGGCCAGGCACGTAGGCCTGATGCTGGAATTTCAAAAACGCGGTGCAATAACTTTCGACTACGGGAACAACCTCCGCGAATTTGCTCGTCAAGGCGGTGAACCGGACGCATTTAATTTCCCCGGATTTACACCGGCCTATATCCGCCCGCTGTTTTGCGAGGGTAAAGGGCCATTCAGGTGGGTAGCCCTTTCCGGCGATCCGGAGGATATTTATACTACTGATAGGGCCTTGATGGAACTGTTCCCTGAGGATAAGCCGCTGGCCAAGTGGTTGACCAATGCGAGAGAAAAAATCTCATTCCAGGGATTGCCTGCCCGCATTTGCTGGCTGGGCATGGGCGACAGGGAGAAAGCGGGGCTGCTTTTTAACGAATTGGTAGCAACAGGTAAGGTAAAAGGCCCGATAGTAATCGGCCGCGACCATTTGGATTGTGGCTCGGTAGCATCGCCCAACCGCGAAACCGAATCGATGAAAGATGGCTCGGATGCTGTATCCGACTGGCCGCTGCTTAACCTGATGGCCAATGCATCGGGCGGCGCTACCTGGATCTCGTTTCACCACGGCGGCGGGGTAGGCATGGGATATTCGCAGCATGCAGGCATGGTGGTGCTGGCCGACGGCACCTACAGGGCAGCCACCTGCCTTAAACGCGTTTTATATAATGACCCGGCGATGGGGATATTCAGGCATACCGATGCAGGATATGATAAGGCTGAAGAGTGGGCGGAGAAGTTTGGGTTGAAGGTGTGGTAGGCCCCACCCAACCCTCCCCTGAAGGGGAGGGCTTTAAAAAGAATGTTGAATAAAACCTGAGCTTTTGAAAGTCTCCCCCTTCAGGGGGAGATTTAGAGGGGGCTGCTGATATTTATGAAAAAACTAATAGGCCCATTCACGCAAATCCTTCCGCTCACTGGGCTTCCGTTAAAGGGCGCTCTAAAGGACGAACAGTTACACATCATCCCAAACGGAGGCGTGCTGATTGAAGACGGACTAATACTTGCAGTTGATGACTTTGAAAACCTCCGGTCAAATTATCCGTCGGCACCAATAGAAGAAATTAACGGCAGTAACGTACTGTTGCCTGGTTTTATAGATTGCCATACCCATATTTGTTTTGCCGGCAGCCGCGCAAAGGACTACGCCATGCGCAATAGCGGTAAAACGTATTTGGAGATAGCGCAATTCGGCGGGGGCATTTGGGATTCGGTTACTCAAACCCGCACTGCAGATGAAGCGACGCTGACCAACCTGCTTTTGAAGCGCGTACAACGGCATGTAAGCGAAGGCGTCACCACTATCGAAATAAAAAGTGGCTACGGCTTAAGTGTCGAGGGCGAGTTAAAGCAGTTAAACGCGATAAAAGCGGCGGCTGATAAAACAAATGCGAGTTTAATATCAACTTGCCTTGCCGCGCATATATTACCTAAGGATTTTAACGGCAACCAACAGGAGTATCTAAATCATGTTTTAAATAACTTATTGCCTGTTGTCAAACAAAAGGGATTAAGCAATAGGGTCGATGTTTTCATCGAACAAAGTGCCTTCAATACCAGCGACGCTTTAAACTACCTGGCCAAAGCCAAGCAACTTGGTTTCGAGGTAACCGTACATGCCGACCAGTTTACCACCGGCGGCAGTGAGGTTGCCGTTAAGGCCCGCGCAGCATCGGCCGATCACCTGGAAGCCAGTGGCGATTATGAAATAAAATTATTGGCCAATTCCGATACCGTAGCTGTAACTTTACCCGGTGCATCCTTGGGCTTAGGGATGGCTTACGCTCCAGCCCGAAAGTTGCTGGATGCCGGTGCCTGCCTGGCCATAGCCAGTGACTGGAATCCCGGATCGGCGCCAATGGGAGACCTGCTGATGCAAGCCGCCGTAATGGCCGCAGCCGAAAAGCTAAGCGCAGCCGAAGTATTTACTGGCCTGACAGCCCGCGCAGCCCAGGCTTTGAAACTAAACGACCGAGGTGTTTTAGCCAAAGGTAAACTTGCTGATTTGCAGGCCTACCCATGCGACGACTACCGTGAAATATTATACCAGCAAGGAAAATTAAAGCCTGAAATGGTATGGACGGAAGGTTTGAAAAATTAAAAGGCGGGGGAATGTGCGATTTCCCTCTTGAGAGAGGTGGAGGAGGGTGTTTATAAAAGCTGGCGATTGAACGCGGGCGAACACACCCCTGTCACCGCGCTTCCCAACCCGCCCCCTCTCGAGAGGGGAACTTGAAAAGGCACCAATGAACTAATAAACAAGTGAACCAATGAACCAACTAATTGAATGCGTACCCAATTTTAGCGAAGGTGTAAACCTTGATATTATTAAACAGATAACCAACGAAGTGGAATCGGTTGATGGGGTAAGGTTACTGAATGTAGACCCGGGCAAGGCCACCAACCGCACCGTAGTAACTTTTGTAGGCGAACCTTCACGGGTGATTGAAGCGGCCTTCCTCGCCATAAAAAAAGCGGGGGAGCTGATTGATATGAGCAAACAGAAAGGCGAACATCCGAGGATGGGCGCTACTGATGTTTGTCCGCTGATACCCATTAGCAATATCAGTATGGAAGAAACCGCTGAGTATGCCAGGCAGTTGGCAAAGCTTGTAGGGGAGGAGTTGCAGATACCGGTTTATTTGTATGAGAATGCGCAGCCCAACAAAAGCAGGAGCAACCTTTCGGTCATTCGTGCCGGAGAATATGAAGGCTTTTTTAAGAAGATAAAATTGCCCGAATGGGCACCAGACTACGGCCCGGCCGAGAATGACATTAAGCGCGGGGCTACCGTAATAGGTGCCCGTGATTTCCTGGTAGCTTACAATGTGAACCTCAACACTACATCAACCCGCAGGGCAAATGCTATTGCGTTTGATGTGCGCGAAGCTGGACGTGTTTTGCGTGAGGGCGATCCGGTTACCGGCAAAATCATAACAGACGAGAATGGCAAACCTAAATCAATCCCTGGCTCATTAAAAGCGGTTAAGGCCATCGGCTGGTATATCGAAGAATATGGTGTCGCCCAAATCTCGATGAACCTGACCAATATCGAAATAACCCCTGTTCATGTGGCTTTTGACGAAGTTTGCAACAAAGCCAATGAGCGCGGCATTCGGGTAACAGGCAGCGAACTGGTTGGCTTAATCCCTTTAAAAGCGATGTTGGATGCCGGTAAATATTTCCTGAAAAAGCAACAGCGCTCCGTTGGTGTTAGCGAAAAGGAATTGATCAAAATAACCATCAAATCGATGGGGCTGGATGAACTTGGCCCTTTTGTTCCCGAAGAGCGTATTATTGAATATTTATTAAAAGGTAAGGCTGATAGTAAGCTCATATCGATGAGCCTGACTGACTTTGCCGACGAAACGGCCAGCGAAAGCCCTGCGCCCGGCGGTGGCTCTATCTCAGCATATGTAGGCTCATTAGGCGCTTCGTTGGCTGGCATGGTGGCCAACCTAAGCTCGCACAAAAAAGGATGGGACAGCCGCTGGCTGGAGTTCAGCGACTGGGCTGAGCAGGCGCAGCAATATAAAAATGAGTTGCTGGCATTGGTCGATTTAGATACTACAGCTTTCAATAAGATCATGGAATCTTTCGGCCTGCCCAAATCTACCGACGAAGAAAAGGCTGCAAGGGATCAGGCAATACAGGATGCTACCAAATACGCTATTGAAATCCCTTTTAAAGTGATGCAGACCGCACTGAGCAGTATTGAAGTGATTAAGGCGATGGTGGAGATAGGCAACCCCAACTCCGTAACCGATGCCGGTGTAGCTGCCCTTTGCGCCCGCGCTGCTGTTTTGGGCGCGTTTATGAACGTGAAGATCAATGCTTCCGGGTATAAGGATAAGGATTATGTTTTGGATATTATTTACCGGGGCAACGAGATTGAACGCCAGGCAATTGCTTTGGAAGCAGAGATTATTGAGCTGGTGAATGGGAAGATAGGTTTGTAAGCCTATTCTGCCAATTGGTATTCTTTGATCAATGCCGACGCAGGAATGTGCAATAATTCGCTAAATTTCCTGATCATAGTTAAAGACAGGGCCTGTTTGTAATTTAAAACTTTACTAACGGTGCCCTTATCACCATACTCTTTTGCCAGGTCGGAAGATTTGTAACCAAAATCCTCCATGCGTATTTTTATTAATTCGATAGGGTCTACTTCGGGTAGATCGCTGTGTGCTTTTTCGTATTCAGAAATAAGCAGGACAAGCAATTGTTTTTCCTTATGTTCTTCAGAACTTTTTTCAGAACGCTTAACTTTTTCATAGCGTTCAAGAGCCTGATTATAATCTTCTTCGGTTTCTATTATGAACCACTGTGGTTTTGTCATGTTTCTTGGTTTTTTTGTTAGATAGTTTCGGCATTTATTTCATCATATTCAGCGTGTGTTCCTACAAACCTTATCTCTACGATAGCATCTTTATAATCAACCTCTATAATAAGGCGATACTTATTGCCAACTATTTTAAACCTTGCTCTGTCACCTTTAATGATCTTGG
Source organism: Mucilaginibacter sp. P4_D1 (assembly GCF_056401935.1). NCBI lineage: Bacteria > Pseudomonadati > Bacteroidota > Sphingobacteriia > Sphingobacteriales > Sphingobacteriaceae > Mucilaginibacter > Mucilaginibacter sp. P4_D1. Next base: position 156,683 of record NZ_JBFUIJ010000013.1, on the reverse strand, counting down.
CAGTTGGAAAATCCTTTAAAACATCTATGCTCTTTTTCCATTTTGCAGCCTCGGTAACAGTTTTCCAAACACTGAAGCTTTTCCCGGAATCCGAATGTTTTTTTGCAAACTGATCAACTTTACGAAGGTTTATAATTATCATATGCTGCTATTGACAAATATAAAAACAAAAGTTGGTTAAATGCCAACATTAAATAAAAAAAGCGATGAGTTTTACCCCATCGCTTTTCACTAATCCTCTACAGCCATGAACCATCAACAAATGATCCATCAACCAACAAACTTAAAACCTATACCTCACAAACGCCTCGATGGCCTCATATTCTGCCAGGCCTAATTGGTCGTATTTTTTTGCGGTTTCGCTTGTGCGGTCTTCAGCCCTAACCCAAAACTCACGTGCATCATCACCTGGGAAAACCGGCCTGTCTTTTTGTGATTGGTGTTTAAAGATAGCGTTGCGCTTGCGGATAACTTCCTGTGGTGAAAGTGGTACAGCCATTTCAATTTCGTGGGTAGGGAACTCGTGCCACGCGCCACGGTACATCCACAGCCAGCAATCTTTAACCCATTCTTCTGTGGCTTTCAACCGGTCGAGCGCTGCAAGGATAATGTTAAAACAAACCAGGTGGGTTCCATTCGGGTCGGCAAAATCTCCGGCTGCAAAGATTTGTTGCGGTTTTATTTTTTGCAGCAGATCGATAGTTAACAGGATATCTTCCTCACCAACGGTGTTCTTTTTGATTTTACCGGTTTCGTAAAACGGTAAGGCCATAAAGTGGATATGATCGTCTTGTAAACCTGCATAACGGGCACCCGAGATCGCCTCTGTTTTACGGATGAAACCTTTTACATTGCGGATTTCGCGGGTATCAATCTGGTTGGGTTGTTTTTGCGGGAAGAAAGCGCGCATTTCTTCGTATAATTTCGTCAGATGGACGCCGTCCTCGCCAATGCTGTTGGTAAAATCGATAGCAAATTCCATGTAGCGCAGCACATCATCGTCCCAGACGGCGGTATTGCCCGATGTTTGGTAGGCCACATGCACATCATGTCCCTGGTCAACCAGGCGGATGAAGGTACCACCCATCGATATCACATCATCATCCGGGTGCGGGGAGAAGATAACCGAGCGTTTTTTGGCTGGTAAAGCTCTTTCAGGCCGTTGTGAGTCATCTGCATTCGGCTTGCCACCCGGCCAGCCGGTAATGGTATGCTGTATCTGGTTAAAAATATCAATATTGATGTTGTAAACCGGGCCCTGTTCTACTGCTAATTGAGCCATACCGTGGTTGTTGTAATCTTCTTCGGTAAGTTTTAATACCGGTTTGCCAATGGTATCAGCCAGCCAGATCACCGCTTTCTTTTTCAGCGTATTATCATCCCATGAGCAATCTTTTACCAGCCATGGGGTATCAAAACGGGTGAGTTCAGATGCGGCTGCTTCGTCAAGCACAAATTCAACATGATCTGATAACTGCAAATAAGTGGCAGGTACTTCGCCTGATATTTCACCTTCAACAGCTTTTTTAACAATAGGCGCTTTTTTGGCGCTCCAGGCCATCAGGATGATCTCTCTTGCTTTAAAAATRGTACCAATMCCCATGGTAATGGCTTTGGTAGGCACATTGGCTTTRCCRCCAAAATCGCGGGCGGCATCACTGCGGGTMARRTCATCYARRGTAACCAAACGGGTACCCGAATTTGGCGCCGAACCCGGTTCGTTAAAACCGATGTGGCCGGTACGGCCGATACCTAATATCTGTAAATCCAGGCCGCCTAATTCTTCAATCTGTTTTTCATAATCCAGGCAGAAGGCTACCACGTCTTCTTTATCCAAAGTACCATCGGGGATATGCACATTGGCTTTATCAATATCAACATGGCTGAAAAGGTTTTCATACATGAAAGTAACATAGCTTTGGGCGGCATCGGGCTTCATGGGATAATACTCATCCAAATTAAAGGTGATGACATCTTTAAACGACAAGCCTTCTTCTTTGTGTAAGCGTACCAGTTCGGCATAAACACGGATGGGGGTAACACCTGTTGCCAGGCCTAGCACTGCCTGCTCGCCTTTTGCCTGCTTATCGCGAATAAGTTTGGCTATCCTGCCTGCTACGGCAATGGATGCCTCCTGCTGGTTGCCATAAACGCTTACCGGCAGCTTCTCGTACCGGGTCTCTTCCAATAAATTTAATCGGGCCATGGGATTGGGTTGAATTTGGTTGAAAACAAATATATCAGATATTTATTGACCGCACCCATTATTTTAACTTTTGTAAACGACCAAACAAATAGTAATTTAACCGCATGTTACCGTTAAACCAAAACTTGCAAAAGCTTTTTGATATCGCCCAAAAACCTGTTAAAACCGTTATCGGTTTAATGTCGGGCACGTCATTAGATGGGTTGGATATTGCCTTATGCAGCTTTAGCGGCCATGGCCTGCAAACCCAATACAAATTACTGCAATTTATCACCATCCCATATCCCGAAAGCTTTAAAAGCGAAGTACAGCAGGTATTTGCCAAAAAAACGGTCGACCTGGAAAAGCTCACTTTACTAAATGCTTACATTGGCAGTTACCATGGCGAATTGGTACTGCAAGCCCTTTCAAAGTGGGATATCGCCCCCGATACAGTTGATGTTATAGCCAGCCACGGTCAAACAATTTACCATGCGCCAAAAAGGTTACACAAACAGGCAAACTATCCAAATGCCACACTGCAAATTGGCGACGGAGATCACCTGGCGGTAAAAACCGGGATATTGACCATAAGCGATTTCAGGCAAAAACATATTGCCGCCGGTGGCGAAGGCGCACCTCTGGCCTTATATGGCGATGTGCTATTGGGCAGTAAACCGGGCGAAGAAAGGATTTTGCTGAACATCGGCGGCATTGCAAATCTTACCTACCTGCCTGCCAATAATGATACAGCCAACGTTTTATGTACAGATATTGGCCCGGGTAATACCCTGATAGACGCTGCCTGCCGCCGGTATTTTAACAAGGCTTTTGATGAAGATTCGGCCATTGCCAACAGCGGCAAGGTAAACCACCATTTGCTTACCGCCCTGCTCGGCCACCCGTTTTTTAACGAGGCCGCGCCAAAAACTACCGGGCCCGAATTGTTTAACCTTGCGTTTGTTGAAAATGCGCAGCAACAATCACAAACAAAGGAGGTGCCGCCCGAGGATCTGGTAAGTACATTAAGCGCATTTACGGCCATATCCATCATCAATTTTATCAAAGCCAATATACAGGCCGATAACCCGAAAATATTTGTAAGCGGCGGCGGGGCCAGGAACCCCTTTGTGATAGCCCAATTGAAGCTGGCCTTTGAAGATATTAAAGATACAAGCAGCCTTGGTATTAATCCCGATGCCAAGGAAGCCATATTATTTGCCCTACTTGGCAATGAAGCTTTGTGCGGCGAACCTATTGCTATGGGCAATAACCCAGGCGTGTTAATGGGGAAGTTTAGTTTTGCGTTGTAATACCTTTACTTAAAGTTGGGACATGATTTAAACCACCTCCAAGCCCCTCTTTTCGGCGAAGGAGAAAATGCATCGGGTGAGTATTAACCAGCGTTCTCGCCGGCTAATTCCATCTCAAATCTAACTCAAAAAGTTCCTCTTTTCCTGATCCTCATCAAGCCATTGGCCGTAGTAACGTAAATAACCCCTTTAGAATCCTGCACCACCTGGTAAATTTTGAAGCCTGGGGCGGGCGAGTTGGCGTTGTTGTAGTTTTCCCAGCTGTTTTTTAAATCGTACCGTACCAGGCCCGATTGATCGGTACCCAGCCATAGTACGTGTTCAAACTTATCGTACATAATGCTGGTTACATGGTTTGATGGCATGCCCGAATTTTTGTCGGTTAAGTGCAGCCAGGTACCATCGGGGCGTAGTACCGCAATGCCTTCGTTATCATCATCGGCAGCGGCTTTGCCGGTGCTTACTAATGAGAAATAGAGATTGCCCTGTTCATCTTCGGCCGCGCCGGAAATGCTGGCGTTTTTCAGCGGCGTATCAGATGTGGTAAAAGTGGTAGGCAGCAGGTCTTTCTCAATCAGGATGGTGCCCTTTGATGTACCAATCCACAGGCGTTTACGGTTATCCACATAAGCAAAAGTTACGTTGCTTGATGGCAGCAGCGGGATGGTTTTCTTGTTAAGCACCACCACTTTATCTTTACGTACTACCACCATGCCATCTTTGGTGGTAAACAGCAATTCGCCGTTGCGGCTTTTGATGATGTGGGTAACCGGGCTTTTTATAAATTTTTTAAAATCGTACACCTGCCAGCCGGCATCAGTGCATTTGTATATGCCGTTATCAATGTAGGCCCATTTGGCGTTTTCCTTGTCGACGGTAATTTCCTGCACAGCGGTTTCGGCAGTAAAGGGCGAGTTGTATTCATTAACCGGGTTAAAGGTGGTACCATCAAAACGGGTAAGGCCGTGGGCGGTGGCGTACCAAAGCACATCGGTAGCGTCAACCGCGCTTGATTGGCTCACGTTATCGGGCAGGGGCGAATCGTAGTGCGTCCACTTGGTAAACTCGTAACTGTTGAGCGATGGGTTGGTATACTGGGTACTGGTATTGTAAATAGTTGGCGGGCCTGCCGGTTTCATCTGCTCCAGGTCCATCCGCAGCATCTGGGCCGAAATACGGCCAAAGGCTATTTTAAACTGCACATTTACAGATGATGCCACCCGTTTGCCATGGTCAACCGCCGCCTTCCACAAGCTGCCGTTCAGCAAGCGAATGATATCGGCCGTAAGCGGGCTGTTGGTTACGTCGGTATGGCTTAGCACACAGCTAAAGCCCGAAGGCTCAACCAACACCTGGAAGGTTAACTGGCCATTGGCATCTTTAAACGAATACTTGCGGTTAATACGGTCGCACACCTGGTCGAGCGTAAACTGGCTGCAGGTAGCTTTGGGGCTGCCACAGTCGATGCAATAATTTTCGGCGCTGCACAGTTCAATCTTTTGCAAAAAAAGATTTTGCGCGCAAACTACCGCGGGAAATACGAAAACTAAAAAGCATGTAAGCACCAATAGCTTACCGGTTTTGGATGGATATAACAATGTCAGCATTAATTTCATAAAATAAAGAAAGCTAACGCAAACCACCAAACTTATAATAGTTAAATTAGGTTAAAGTTTTGTTACAAAGGGAAGGCGTTGGTTGCTTAGTGGTTTTGTTATAATGGCCTATCAGGACATATCCAATTTTTCTGTCATCCTGAATTGTCAACCCCACGGATATTGAAGGTCGGAATGAGCTGTCAAAAAAGCGGTCATGCTGAGTGTTACAATTTGGTGAAACGCTGAAGGAGGAATGACATCGTAAAAAAGGGCTGTCATGGTGAGCTTGTCGAACCATAGCGGGCAAAGGCCTCTCCGCGCGACCCTTCGACAGGCTCAGGGTGATAGGCCTATGCCCCTCGAAAGTTTGACATGCCATGCGTAGACACGAGGGAGCTATCAGTTGTGCATAACCGAAAGAAAAGTTGGCGAATAGATGCTTCGTACCTCAGTAAGAGGGTTATAAAGACGACATAGCAATCGGCATGACATTGGGAACCATCCCCATTCCAATTTTTTAGAATATATAAGTACTTTTACAAAGCCAAACAATTGTGGCTTACAGTTGTAAGTACTTCGCCTGCAACAGGTAAAATTCTTTTGGCAAAACACAAATATCAAATTTAACCCAGGCAGGCTAACTGCTACCCCTATGGATAAAATTACCGATAAATACCATCAGCCGGTTAATGCGGACCCTAAGCGACAGGATCTTTTGTTTGATTTGAAGGAAGTATCCAAACGCACTTACCAGCTTGGGCTTTCGGCCTTGTCGCTGGGGGTGTTTTTATCGGTTTATGATGCCTTTATCGGCATGTATGTGTCGTCGTTTTTGCTGGCTTGCTTTTGCCTGGCTATTTCAATGTTCGTGGTGTTAAAATGGCAGGATGCTATTAAAGATCTTACCATATCTATATTTTCGGTCATCTGCGGGCTGCTGGTGTGCCTGGTATTGCTTGAAGGCTTGCAAACCGACCAGTACCTCTTCTTTTTCCCCGCCCTGATAGCCGTCCCGCTGGTTCTCGACCTGAAGCACAAGCAGGCCAAAAAGCCCGGCATTTTTGTGGGCATCATGATATTTGCCTTTGTTGCCTGTATTGTTATTGGTAACTACGTACCCCCGCTGGCCAATTTTACGCCCGTGCAGGCAGCACGGCTGGCGCTGGTTAACCGCTTTACGGCGCTTGGCTCAACCATTGTGCTGGCGGCGCTGTACACGTTTTTCGAAAAAAAGTATATTGAAGAGATTGTTACCCAAAGCGACAGGGTTATCAAAACCAAAACCCAGTTCCTGGCCACCATGGGGCACGAGCTGCGCACCCCCTTAAATGGCATCATCGGTATTGTAAACCTGCTGAAGCAGGAAAACTCGGCCACCCGCCAGGCCGAGTACATCAGCATACTCCAAAACTCGGCCGATCATATGCTGCAGCAGGTAAATGATATCCTGGATTTTAATAAGATAGAAGCCGGCAAGCTGGAACTGCACCCCATCACCATTAATTTAAGCAACTTTTTGCTCAACGTGTGCCTGCCCTTTAAAGTGCTATCGGCAAACAGCAATGTAGAGGTACTGGCCGATATTGACCGACAGCTGGATATCCTGGTACTGGCCGATGATATGCGGCTTACGCAGGTGCTCAACAATATTTTTGCCAACGCCCTTAAATTTACCGGCAACGGCTACGTAAAGCTAAAAGCCACCTGCCTTAAAAAAACCGACAAGCAAATAGCCGTCGACTTTGTGATTGAAGATACCGGTATCGGTATTGATAAGGCCGACCAGGAAAAGATTTTTGAAGGCTTTTGGCAGGTATACCACGAGGGCACCCGCGAGCTTACCGGCACCGGGCTGGGCCTTACCATTTGCAACCGCATATTGCAGATGATGGGGGCCAAACTATCGCTCGAGAGCGAAAAGGGCAGGGGCAGCAAGTTTTCGTTCAGCCTAACGTTTAACATTGCCCATGTGGCGCCGCTTACTATACCGCTAAAACCCACAGCAGGCAGCGGCGACCTTAAATTACTAAGGGTACTACTGGCCGAGGATAATAAGATAAATATGATGGTGGCCAAAAAGGCCCTCACCAGTTTTGGCGCCACGGTTGATGCCGCCTACGACGGTGTGGAAGCCCTGGCCCGGCTGGAAAATTTTCCGCATTATGACATTGTACTGCTCGACCTGGAAATGCCCGTAATGAACGGCTATCAAGCCGTTTTCGAAATCAAAAAGAAATACCCGCTGGTACCGGTCATCGCCTTCACCGCCTCGCTGGTAGACCAAAAAATGCTTGCCGACCTGCTGGCCAGCGGCTTTAACGATTGCATTCTGAAACCTTTCAACCCGCAGCAGCTATCAACCGTTATTAAAAAACATACCGGGGTTAAAGAAGGGGTGTAGTTTGATTTCGGATTTCGGATGTTGGATTTCGGATTTTTTTATTTTAGGATTTTTCTGTCCCCACAGGTTCTCTCAGCGAGGAACCTGTGGGACGATGCCCGTTGTGTCCAAATAATTCATCGCCTGGTATGCGGCCTCAGGGTCCTTTTTCAAAGAGACCCCGAGGGGACAAGTGTGATTTCGGAATTCGGATGTTCGATTTCGGATTTTTTTATTTTCGGATTTATAAATCGACTTTAGAATTTAACATCGCCCCAACCATGCAAGTGAGCCAAAAAAGTCTTGCTACTTGATACTTACTACTTGATACTAAAATGGGCATGTCCCCCGCCGGTAGAAGCGGGGGCCGGGCTTTACGTTCATACTGCGCAAGGCATTAGCCACAGGCCGGTACCCACTTCAATCCCTCATGCGGAAGTTGGTGAAGCGTTTGGCTTTGTGAGTTTATTAAAGCATTGTGATTTGCATGTGGCACACCCCGGAATTACCGGGGCGGCAGCGGGAATACTTACGGTAGCGATGGGTTAATCTGTCTTTTGTAACGTAGCATATACCTCCAGTAATTTATCCAGCTCGGCCTTTGATTTGCAGTTGCCAAAGGCGTGAATATATGCAGGCCAGTCGGTGCCGCTATTGCTTTTGGTAATTAGCTGAACCTGGTATTTACCGTTACAATCGTTAAGTATCCAATTTTCATTGTTGCCAAACAAGTAAGCTTTGGTTTTCTGCTCCTTACAGCTGTCATTTGCGGCAGGGAACAAGGCGGGGTTGTTACCCATATAAAAGCCGCCCTCAAACCCTGTTGTGTTGGTAGTATCGGCAGGATAAAAGTAATAAACCGAAAAATCGGGACCCTTACTTTTTTTAATGATATAACCAGCCGGCAACCCAATGCTGTATTTTAATCCGGGTATTTGTTTCGTGGTCAACTTTTTTTTAAAGGCGCTGTCGGGTAATTTATGAGCGCCTGGCTTGCAGGCAATTAATGTAAATAATAGGTAAATAATTGTGATTTGGTATGGCTTCATTTTGTTTAGGTATCCAAAGCCAAGTTAATGTAAATTATTAATAGCCCGGTAGCCTGAGAGGACAAATTACCTGTCGTTGGCCATTTGTTTTCTGTCCCCTCGGGTTCTCTCAACGAGGAACCTGAGGGACGATGCCCGTTGTGTACAAATAATTCATCGCATGGTATGCCGCCTTAGGGTTCTTTTTCAAAGAGACCCCGAGGGGACATAAAGCCGCAAAGAGGGTTGAGGAAAGAAAAGTAAGGACCCCGAGGGAACAAAAACAACCTTGGCTTATCAGGTAAAGCGAACAAAATTGGATCAATAACAATTTCTGCTTCAACATGATTAAGGGAAATCAGTTTGATTTCGCTACATTTACTGATAAGCTAACTGTAATAAACAACCCCTTTTGGGACAAAATCGAAACCATTATGCCTGCCGAATGGTTAAGTGAGCAGTTTTATACCATTAAGGCATATTTAACTACGTTGATTAATGAAGCTGATTTGTTTTCAAGCGAATTAAATCGGATACTTTTATGATAAAATACGAATATCAAATTTTAAGATATGTACATGACCAGGCTTCGGGCGAGTTTGTGAATGTTGGTATTGTCATTTTTGAGCCGCAAAGCAAAATTTTAAAAGCAAGGGTGCTCAATAAGTTTAGCAGGATATCTACCTTTTTTGAAGAAATTAACGGGTACTATTTACTAAGTACCTTAAAGCATTTTCAAAAAGAGGTGGAAAGTATTAATGACGACTTCGCGTTTTTTAACTCAAGTGAGTTTTTATTGGAAAAGGAAAAACCCGGTTTAAGTATAATTACGGGCAAGGTTGTGCTAAACGACGACAGCGCATTAAAATTGACCGAAGTAAAAAAAGGCTTAGACCTTAATTTAGACAGCGCCCTCGACGATCTGTTTGAAAGACTGGTAGATAAATACAGCCCCGAAAAAAACAAAGAAGCACATACAGATGCTTATGCCTGGTCCAAAGTATACAAATCACATTTCGATAGGTATGGTATTACACCAAGGTTAAAAGACCATACCATTAAAACCCCCAATGACGAGATTAAGTTTGATAAATCGTGGAAAAATGGTGTTTGGAACTGTTATCAAAGCCTATCCTTTGATTTGAAAAAAGACGATGCGATTAAAAATAAGGTTTACAAATGGTCGGGCATTATTAAAGAACTGCAATTGGCCAACCAAAAAATGAACCTGTTTTTTTTGACAACATCCCCCAAATCAAATGAGCATTTGAACGATTTTATCAAAGATACCCTATCTCAAAAAGGCAGCGAGGTTAAGGTAACTATCGTTACTGAAGATGAAGCCGAGCAATTTGCAAGAAAAGTGAAAACTGCAATAGAAAGCGCTTTTTAGGATCATTGCTAAACACACATGTCAAATGCATCTATGCGTGGCGTTTAACTTCAGCGGGGCAGACGAGGAACTCCTACGCCATTAGGTTGCTAATACGGTTTAGTGCCGGTGTTGAGCAAAGGTTTGAGAGTTGACTCACCTGCACAATGATCGGTATTTGTTTAAAGGAAGTGATTATATACGCTAACTGCGCAATCATAAATTTGGATACTGTTACAAAGCCCATTTATATGCTAAAGTTATTATAAACTGGCTGTAATTACCATATAAGTTATACTCATACTGCGCATGCGGCTCCATGCGTATTTGGTAAGTAAGGGCAAGGTCTAAACCCTTTTTCTTTTCACGACCCAGCCTAAAAGCATACCCTATAGCAGGCGATACCACTACAGCAAGAGCGTGGTTGGTATATTTAACCGTGTTAGAATTTATATTAAAAGAGGTACCGACCTCAGCCTCAACATAAAGCTTTCCTGCGTATAGTCGTGCCCCTATTTTTACAGGTATAAACGAAGCTACTGAAATCTCGCTTGTACCATCCCCAAAAGGGCCAAAAGATATGCTTTCATTTGAAACAAAAAAATTATAGGCAACCGACCCGATCAGGCTCATGGAGGATGATTTGATGGGGTGCTCAAATTTTACCCCTATTATACCTCCAAAGAGGTAATTGCCCGAATGTACCCCTATGGCTACACCAGGCCCGGCAAACACCCCCAACCGTGAGGAGAGACTGTTATCGGTTTGAGCTCTCGCGTTAGTTGCTGCCAGGATCAGTAAAGAAAAAATTACGTTTTTAAGATGACTATAATTTCGCTGCCGGATGTTCATAACTAAAAGTAAATAAAGTTTGCGGTTTTATGGATATGTTTAATAACGAAAGAAACAAGAAAACGTAACTAATAAATACCGGAGTTTTCTGCAAAACGTTTAAAGTCATAACCCCAGGCTAAAAGCCGCACTTACAGCAAACTGCCGTATTTGCCCTGGCAGTATAGAGTGCGGCGGCATGTTAATAACCAATGCTAAACATAGCGTGCAAGGCTATTTGATTGTAACTACCGTAACTGCTAAAGTCATACGGCTGGTAATTCTCCAGGCGTGTTTCGTAGCCGAGGCTTAGGTCCAGGCCGTATTTTTTTGATTGTTTAAACCTGAACGCATAGCCCCAGCTACCGCAAGGTCTTTTGCGCTGCCGCCCCGATGGCTAATCGGGGTGGCCCGCTGATAGGTAAACGCCATGCTAAGTAATAAATATGCCAATCCCGGATGTAAGTTTCATCCGGGATTGGCATATTTTTAATGTATGAGCCGTAATTATAAATTCAAAAATCCTGAAGGATTATATTTTGTGAGCTTTGCTACGGTGTTTTGGGTAGATGTGTTTGTTCGGCTGCACTACTTTGATTGTTTGGTGAGAAACCTCAATTATTGTGTCGACAATAAAGGCATGGAAATTTATGCATGGTGCATAATGCCGAGCCATGTACATTTGGTTTTCAGATCGACAATTCAAAAACCAGAAGACCTGATCAGGGGTTTTAAATCGCTTACGTCAAAGCAAATGATAGCTTTAATAAAAGATAATAACTAGGAAAGCAGGCGGGAGTGGCTGCTAAATTCATTTAAAAAAGCAGGTTTGGCTAACAGCAATAACACCAGTAACCAGTTTTGGCAACAGCATAACAAGCCCATTGAATTATGGAGTGCAGCCGTAATTGACCAAAAAAATTGACTATACGCATAATAACCCGGTCGTAGCAGGTTTTGTAGAAAACGATTATGATTACCTGCACAGCAGTGCACGGGATTATGCAGGTACTACGGGATTGGTAAAAGTAATAACTACGTGGCGCACCGTCCTAAAGGCATGGCGTATACTTAGCATGCGGGCCACAAGTGAGGACACTTGAGGCAGCGGGGGGCCAGCAGTGGCGTGCGGCAGAGGATGAAATCGTCCGCCTTTGTGTTCTGTCCCCTCAGGTTCTCTCAACGAGGAACCTGAGGGACGAAAAGTGCCCAGGCCCCGTAAGGAAACCTCAGGGTCCTTTTTCAAAGAGACCCCGAGGGGACATAAGGGGACAACGTGAAGGCATCATCGTTAAAAGAATTGCCGAAAATCTTCCGGTAATATTCGCCTTACCGGGAAGAATACATTGTGCAGGTGGTCAAAATCGCTATCGGTTGTGATTAACTGTAAGCCTAATAAGGCTGCTAACGACGCGATCCACAGGTCGTTTTTCCTCATATTTCTTGGAGTTTCAAACGGATATTCCTTAAAGGTTGGATTTAACCTTTGCGAGTATGCGTCGATCTCTGCATAAATATCAACATACGATTGGCCAATCTCTACAATATTGATCCCATCTAAAAAATCATGCAGAATGGCCGCGCGTTTGGCACCCCAATTATTTTTAAGCGCTAATGATTTAATTTCGGCTTCAGATGCTACCGAGATATACAAGGTTGAATTATCAGGATTAATAAAATCTACAAAACTATCGGTGTTCCTTGTCCTTGAAATAAAAAGCAGAATATTGGTATCCAGTAATAAATTCATTACTTATCGTTGGCCATTTGTTTTAATAAGCCAGCCCATTCTTCTTCGGTAAAAGGCTCTGGTTCAGGCGATTTTTTAAGCGCTTTTTTAAGTGTTTCGTTATTCTTGCCTGCTTTTATCCCAAAAGCGGTAGTTCCGCCGGCGGCAATAATTTCTTCTGGAGATACACTCTTGTGAGTCCTGGATGCGTCTTTACCTGTTAAGTTCGTTTTCATATTTGCCTCCTTTCTACTACCAAATATACGCATATTTCAGCGTTAAAAAAATGTGGGTTTACGTTCCAACGCCCCTGTATGCGTTCGATTTTTCTGATTTTTTTTAGCTTTTCTGTCCCCTCAGGTTCTCTCAACGAGGAACCTGAGGGACGATGCCCGTCGTGTTCCAATAATTCATCGCCTGGTACGCCGCCTCAGGGTCCTTTTTCAAAGAGACCCCGAGGGGACATAAAAAGTCTTACTTCTTGATTCTAACCTCTTGACTCTTCTCATTGCGGCAGCGCGAATACTTACGGTAGCGATGGGTTAATCTGTTTTTTGTAACGTAGCATATACCTCAAGTAATTTATCCAGCTCGGCCTTTGATTTGCAGTTGCCAAAGGCGTGAATGTATGCAGGCCAATCGGTGCCGCTGTTACTGTTGGTAATTAGTTGAACCTGGTATTTACCGTTACAATCATTAAGCGTCCAATTCTCATTGTTGCCAAACAAGTAAGCTTTGGTTTTCTGCTCCTTACAGCTGTCATTTGCGGCAGGAAACAATGCGGGGTTGTTACCCATATAAAAGCCACCCTCAAACCCTGTTGTGTTGGTAGTATCAGCAGGATAAAAGTAATAAACCGAAAAATCGGGACCCTTACTTTTTTTAATAATATAACCACCCGGCAACCCAATGCTGTATTTTAATCCGGGTATTTGTTTCGTGGTCAACGTTTTTTTAAAGGCGCTGTCGGGCAATTTATGAGCGCCGGGTTTGCAGGCAATTAATGTAAATAATAGGTAAATAATTGTGATTTGGTATGGCTTCATTTTGTTTAGGTATCCAAAGCCAAGTTAACGTAAATTATGGATAGCCTGGTAGCCTGAGAGTACAAATTACCTGTCGTTGGCCATTTGTTTTCTGTCCCCTCGGGTTCTCTCAACGAGGAACCTGAGGGACGATGCCCGGTGTGTGCAAATAATTCATCGCCTGGTATGCCGCCTCAGGGGCTTTTTTCAAAGAGACCCCGGAGGGGGGATAAAGCGCCATGTCCCGTAAGAAAGCCAAAAAAAGTCTTAATTCTTAATTCTAACCTCTTGACTCTTCTTATTGGGCATGCCCCCCCGCCGGTAGAAACGGGGGCCGGGCTTTACGTTCATACTGCGCAAGGCATTAGCCACAGGCCGGTACCCACTTCAATCCCTCATGCAGGAAGATGGGGGAAGCGTTGGGCTTTGTGGGTTATTAAAATATCGTGATTTGGATGAGGCCTGCGGCAGTGGGAGTATTTTGCTGTAGCGGGGAGTTTCCGTGAGGGAAGTTTGCTATCAATCCCTATTTTTAAATATAGCCATAATTAAAAAAATAGCAACTTTAATTTTTTAAGTATCAGATAATGAGTTCTTAATATATTAAAAATACTAAATGTTGCTGTTTATAACATCGTGTGTTAGAAAGGAAGATATAATATTAATTTATTAATTTTCAGCTACTTAAAATTAAAACCTAAAATCTCTATTTTTTTATATATACCTTTAATCAAAAATCTCAATAAATATGGACTTTACTAATCAAATTGAAAGCAGTTATGAAACTGCAAATGTTGCTTCAAGCAATGAGCAAATTGTTGTAGAAGCCAGCAAGGTACCTAACTCCGTACTACAAAGGTTAATGGAAGAAGTTAAAAACGATCAGGCAAATGATATGTTTGCTTATGATCGTGCACACAATCGTCACAACCGTTCTTAATACGCCTAATGGCTTTTGAAGCGCTGGATTCCGGACTCGACACTGTTCTTGTAAAAGTAGCCAGTAGGTGCAATATTAACTGCACCTATTGCTATGTATACAACATGGGCGACGATAACTGGTCGCACATGGAGAAATTCATGTCGCCGGATACCATTCTCGCGCTTTGTGCTTCGTTAGCCACTATCGTTGCTCGTCAGCGAAAATGCTTTAGTGTTGTACTGCACGGCGGTGAACCATTTTTATTAGGTGAAGCGCGGCTTGAATATTTGCTCAAAAACCTTCGTTCTGTTTTACCCGAGTACTACCCCATTAGTATACAAACAAATGGAATGCTGATCTCGGTTCCCATTTTGGATATTTGTTCGGCTTATAAAGTTAGCGTAGCGGTGAGTATCGACGGTCCCGAGGAAGTACACAATAAATATAGGCTTACGCATAACTCTCAAGGCACTTTTGATAAGGTTATCGAGGGTATAAATATTTTGAAGGCTCATGCTGATGCAGAATTTTTATATGCAGGCTTATTAGCCGTAATCGACCCTTTGTCTGATCCTTCGGAGGTGTATCATTTCTTTAAAGGGCTTGATGCGCCAAGTGTCGACTTTCTGTATAAAGATGGCAATCATACCAATTTGCCACTAAATAAATCTTCTCTTTTTTCAGTCGAGTACGGAAACTGGATGGTTAATCTGTTGGAAATTTATCTAAATGATGCTAATCCTACTAAAGTGAGGGTGTTGGATGATATGATAAAATCTTTAATAGGTGGTATTGTTACAAAAGAAGGCTTAGGATTAACGGATTTCGCAATCGTAATCATCGATACTGATGGAACGATCATGAAAAACGACACTTTAAAAAGCACATACAATGGTGCCGATAAATTTCAACAGCCATTAAACATCAAAGATGCTGATTTAGCTGATTTTCTAAGATCCGGGGAATTTGATGAATACCGAAAAATGCAACGACCAACAAATGTAAAATGTTTGAACTGCCCTGAATTGCATGTTTGCGGTGGTGGTATGATATTGCATCGCTGGAGTAAAGAAAATGAATTTAATAATCCCTCGGTTTATTGCGCCGACCAGTTACACCTGATCAAAAACATACGCAAAGCCTTGGCTCAATATCACTTGCAAAATGTATGAAGTTTGTTTTGATCTGGATTCTGCAAAAGTTAAACAAGAACCCTTTCCCCATTTTAGCATAGGTAACGTACTTCCGTCTGGTACGATATCGGCGTTATTTGATTGGTTCCGGCAAACCGATGTTTGGAAATTGGTTGAAACGGATTTTTACGAGCAATACGAATTTAGTTTACTACATGTAGACTTACCAGATGATTTAAAGTTTTTAATATCAGAAGGCACACTAAATTACATTGGGCAGCGATATATTCAGGAGTTTGGTGTAGATGGGCTTGATATCGTTGATATTGTTGCACATAAATTAGTAAATGAACAACGGATTGGCGTTCATAATGATTTTATCAACGGAGAGGAAACTCACCGAATGGTTTTACATATTAACCCACTTTGGAAAGAAGAGAACGGAGGGCTGTTGCTTCTTTTTAATTCTTCCAAAGTTGAAGACCTTTCGCAGATTGTTAAACCATTGGATAATACGGCTTTTGGCTTTGAAATATCACGTCGTTCCCATCATGCGGTTTCTAAGATATACGATTACACAAGATATACGATTGTTTATACTTTTAGAAAAAGTTAATCATGCGGTCAGAATTTGAGGTTAAAAACTGGCTGAAAGATTGCAGCGTTTTGTGGGATACTTCAATTACTCCGGTATTGATTCATGAAAATAAAATAAGTGATAATACAATTGAAGGTTACAGTATTTCTAAATGTATTGATGGTAATTACGACAGTGAGAGATTAATTCCTATCAGTTCAACTCATGATTCAATATTTTTAGAACTTCCCGCGGCTTCAATAAAGAGTTTTTATAAAAGTCATGGACTTGAGCCTGTATGTTTTTCACAAGGAGAGGAAAAAACAGCCCTCAGACAAATAAACAGTGCTTTACTTTTGCTTAAATCTGTTGCAACTATATACAAGGACATACTTCAACTGGTTAAAACGATTCAAATTATTCGATCAGAAACCGCAGAAACCGATGTCAGTTATAGCCATCCAGAAATTCCCTTTTCGATCTTCATCTCACTGGTTGATGATACGTCAATGATATCTAATTTGCGCATTGCTGAATCCATTATCCATGAATCAATGCATCTCAAGCTTACTTTAATTGAAAATTTGGTACCATTAGTAATTCCCGATTCAACGGCGATTTATTATTCCCCCTGGCGTAAAGAAGAAAGACCTATTCGCGGGGTCTTACATGGTCTGTTTGTATTCAAAGTAATATTGGAGTTTTATAAAATTTTTGCGAGTAAAACAACAACTAAGAATGTCACTGAATACTTAAGTGTTCGTCAAGCCGACATTAAGTTGGAGATCAAACAACTGTCAGGTTTTTTCAAATCACCAGGATTAACTGAAGAAGGAAAGGATTTAGCCTTTAAGTTATTATGATATTTTGTTGCTTGAGGTAATCTATTGCCATGGCTGAAAACTTGGCATCTTTTTTCACACAGTTCTTTAAATAACGTTTGGCTCGAGAAACAGCGTTGAAATCCAAATTAGCAATTATTGTTAGAATTCGGTCTTCGATCTCATTCAAGTGTTTTCTTCGTTCCTCATTCAATCCTTCTCTATCAAGTTTGCAAATGTCTACAGTTTCCTTTCCCTCTATCGAATAACCTCGAATAAATTCGTTAGTAAATTTGATGTGATTTCGCGGATCTTTTAAGCCAGAAGGATTTAATAACAACGGTTTTTCTAACGCGACCTTCCCATTATGATTTATTGCCCTTTTTGTTTCGTCTTTTAATGGAAATATATTTCCTTTTTTGATATTACAAGGGCCACAAACGAAAAATAAGTTATCCCATAAATAACCTAACCAATAATATCCGGGCTTCTTTAACTTATCTTTCCGCTTAGCTTTATAGCCAGATTTAGGTCGATAGTGTTCTACCGCACCATACTCGTCGACTTGTTTCTTTTCGCAAAAACAACATTTCCCATGTTGCGCCCTTTTCAGAGCCGTTTTTATTGTGGCTGCATTGTATATTTTACCGTGAATTACAAATTTAGATCGACTGCTGTTGTAGGCCGCTGGGTCAGCATCATAAAGGGAACAATTCTTTTTTGTTTCTGCTATCCCCTTTATTAGCAATGAAGATGGTGGTGAAACAGGTTTAGTTATTTGGATCATATTGTAATAACTTTACCAGTCTTTTTGTAATCTGATATAATCTGCCTGATTACCTTTCTTTCTTCTATTTCAGCTGAATTTTCACCAGACGGATAGGCAGACAGTTCTGTGGTAATTCGTTGCAATTCATTTTTTTCTTTTGCGCTGAGTTTATCTTTTGCGATAAGTTTGCTTCTTTTTTCTAAAAGGTTGGCATATTCAATTCCTCTGGCTGATCTCAGACCAAAGTACTCACTGGTTAAAATTTGATCGACTCTCCAACCATCTACATCTACGGGTTCATTGATAATCTCAACGCCATCTTCGCCAGATTTCAAAATTGCAAAATTTGAACTCAATGCAGATTGAACCATCAATGGGCTATGGGCTGTTGCAATAAATTGAATATTCGGAAAATGTTTAGATAAATTTGCGATTATATCTATTTGCCATGTAGGGTGCAAATGCAAATCAATTTCATCAATGAGCACAATCGCAGTTTCGGCTAAAGGGTTGGAGCTTGTTGGATACTTATTAAAGAGCCTCCAAGATAAATCAACCGACCAAGAAACAACGGTGCGGTATCCAAGGCTGAAATCATCAAAAGGAATTTTTTCTCCATGTTTAGTCGTGATCAATACTTCGCCAGGTTTAAGTTTGTTGTTAACTAATTTAGGTGTCGTTATCTCTACGTCATCCAAATTATGAAAATCAGGGAGTAGAGAAATTAACATCTCCTTGACCCTCGATAAATATTTCTGGTATTTTTCCTGCTCTGATTTATCTGACCCTAATGCAGCATAATTGACAGTATGAAGGATTTCTTGAGCATCGTAAAGCACCGTTTTTTCATTAATAAAGCCGGGAATCATATCTACCAAGTCATCCACGTCTATGTTTTGTTTTCCAAGATTTCTTGAAGCGCTGTAAGCATAAATCAAGACTTCATTATTATAAAAGGTTTCCCCTTCCATAATCAGGTCAGACCTTACATGGGATAGTTCCCCTTTATTATCAAGATCGATATCAATCTTTGTATCGCAAGTGTTCTTTGAAGTAGACAAGGTCTTAGATTGCAATTCTTTGCCTGCCTGAAAAGTAGCCGTGATATATGAGGTGTCTTGATAAGTCGCGGCATTCTTTCGTACAAGGCTTATCAGTAATTCATTTTGCGCATCATTAATACTTGGTGCCGGTTTAAAATCGGCAGGCGTTTTTTCTTTGGTGTAAGGTAAATACGGCCTCATCCAAGCAACACTTTGTAATAATGTTGATTTTCCTATTCCATTATCGCCCAAAATAATAGTCCACTGCGGTAATGTTCCATCTTTTAACTCAAAATCTAATTCAACTTCACCAAAAGTTCTGATATTTTTCAGCTTCAAATTTTTAATATAAATGGGAATCGATTTCATAGTTTATATTTGATGCAAATGTAATAATAATCATTTTCGACTAAATAAAGTAAAACCACAATAATAACCTTCACTTCCCAGTTACCGCAGGTCCTTCTCCTATCTCAGCTCAAATGTTGCGTGGCTACCCGCGGATTACGTCACCTGTGACTTTATAGCCGAAACCTATCGTGAAGCACAGGCTGCCTACGCAAAGCCCGACATACAACGCCTTCGCTAAAACATTTTAACACGATAGCCTTCTTTTTGAAAGACAGATACACCACCTTAATAACCTGTGCGAAGATAAGTGTCGCTTCGTATGTGGTTAAGTAGTTTATGTTCAATGTATTTATTTACAAAGACTCTCGTGATCCCCAAAATTGTCAGCAGAACAGCTTCGGGCGAAAACGGGCAAAACAATGCGGGGCTGTGCGGCTGCAGGGCATAGGAAGTTTTTGCATGCGCGGAGGGGAAGGTGCCCCGGGGCAAAATAATTCCAGCCCAGGTTTTGCCCGTTTTGCAGGGCAAAGGCCAGGAGCGCAAAGAAGCATTTCTGGTGACTTGAATTTTTGGTTACTTTTGTTTCAAGACAAAAGTAACAGCCCTCCCGCGGCAATTGAGCGGGCCGATGTAGTAGTTTCTACAAAGTAATTTCGTAATCAACAACACATGAAGCAGGGCGGATGTTGCTGGCGTAATGACATAGTGTTTGTTTTGCTAAATCGTTCCCCGAAAGCAAATAGTTCATTAACCCCTCCCTGCCTTAGCCCGCATTGCTATCGCGCCCCTCCCGATGGGAGGGAACTGGGAAAAAGCAAGTTCGGTATACGAAAGGGAATCGTGGTCCCAAAATCGTCAGCAACACCCCTCCGGCCCTCTCGAGAGGGGAATGGCGCATTTCCGCCGCTTTTTTAAAGGGATCCACAAAATACTATGGCGTCCACAAGAGTTCCATTTGCAACCATGTCATAACTGTTTTTTCCAGCCTAAGCTGGTGGTCACCCGCAATTATGTATATTTTATATTTACACAACGATATGGATAACAAAAAAGATTATTCAGCAATATTCATTTAATAAACCTTAACCTTACACTATGGCAGCACCTTACATGACCCCCGGCGTATACATTGAAGAACAAAACGCGTTTCCCAATTCGGCAGTAGCCGTAGAAACCGCGGTACCGGTATTTATAGGGTACACCGAAATTGCAACGTACAATGGCAACTCACTGCTTCATAAAGCAACCCGGATCACATCACTCGCCGAATACCAGGAGCGGTTTGGCGGCGGGTTTAAATCCAGGTTCGCCATTGCCGATGCTAAACCGAAGTCAGCGGCATTCGTGGTGGCCGGCAACGCAAGGGAGTTAAAAATTAATGATAACAACACCGCTTATCTTTACAACAGCATACGCTTGTTTTTTGCCAACGGCGGCGGTCCATGCTACATCCTTGCTGTAGGGACTTACGGCGATAAGCCTGGTGGTTTTAAAATAGCGGCCGCCGATTTTATCGGCTCCGGAGAGAAGCCGGATAGTCCGCTACAGCTTTTGGAGCGTGAATCCGAGCCTACGCTGATTATAGCCCCTGACGCCATTGCATTGGGCGAGGACTGCTACACCCAGGTATACACTGCAATACTACAGCATTGCAAAATGATGCAAAGCCGCTTTGCCATCTTCGACCTGGTTAAACAACAAGCAGGTGATAACACGGCAGATATTGTAGAATCCTTCCGTAACAAAATAGGCAATGATGCGCTGAATTATGGAGCGGTATATTACCCATGGCTAAAAGCCGCTATCGTACAGTCGGAAGAGGTTGATTTTGAAAATCTGGATGATTCCGTCGATCTGGAAACTACATTGCCCGAACCAGTGGCACAGGAGGTAATTAAAAAATATAAATTAACCATTGGCGACTTTGACAAAGCACTTGCCGGGCTAACCGATGCTGCCGAAATAGCCAAAAAGAGGGCGGATATCGATAACTTCAAGAGAAACTATCACCAGGCGCTTAAAGCTGTCAGTCCTACTTATGTTTACATTCTGGAAACAATAAGGGAAAGCATGAATGAATTACCACCGGCCGGGGCAATGGCTGGTATTTATACCATGGTTGATACCAGCAGGGGTGTATGGAAGGCGCCTGCCAACGTTTCGGTAAGTATGGTGAACGCGCCCTCGGTAGATGTGTCGGACGAAGAGCAGCAAAGCCTGAACATAGATGTGAACGCCGGCAAATCAATCAACGTGATACGTGCGTTTCCGGGTATCGGCACCCTTGTATGGGGCGGCCGGACGCTGGACGGCAACAGCACCGATTGGAAGTATATTAACGTAAGGCGCACGCTGATCATGATCGAACAATCGCTTAAACTGGCAGCGAGGGCCTTCGTTTTCGAACCCAACGATCCCAATACCTGGATTACCGTAAAAAGCATGATGGATAACTTCCTGGTTAATTTGTGGAAACAGGGAGCCCTCGCAGGAGCAGTACCCGAACAGGCGTTTTCTGTACAGGTTGGCCTGGGCAGTACAATGACTGGTGATGATATCCTGGAAGGCAGGATGTTAATCAACGTAAAGTTGGCCATCGTTCGCCCTGCGGAGTTCATCATAATCACATTCCAGCAACAAATGCAGCAATCGTAGTAAATGCCCATGCTAAACCATTTTAGCATAATGGACTTTGATATGGTGCTTTATTAACCGGTAAAAAAAACCTTTGCTAAACCATTTTAGCAATATAGCTTATGGTGGATTTACACAGTTCGCGATTGCCAGGCTACGCTTATAATGACATATTAGTTGTGAAGCTCTGAAGTAGACATATCATCAACATTTTTTCAGGACGTGTCGATGGCAATCACATAAAATTAGGTACCCTGTAGCCCGCGTTAGGGATGGCAGCGGATACCGGCCCGAGCTTAATGYCGGTGCAGTATGAGCGCACAGCCCGGCCCAGTTTCTACCAACGGGGAAACGCCCATGTGATTTTTTCCATGTTGAAAATATGGTGCCTAACCGATGCAAATTTGGTGTAACCCGGGTGTGCCGACGGTGGGATAAAAAGTAGCGTTATTTTGCGCTTTTTTGTTCTTTAAGTGTGAAAATAACAATTAAAAACGCGCCAAAAAACAACCTTTTTTTAAGAAAATTACCTGTGTGAATTTGTATACTATTTGTATAACATTTGTATGAATTTTTGATGTTTTTGTGTGCTTTTTTGCACCATTAGTATAGGATTTGTATCCTGTTTTTGGATATATATTGTTTAAGGTTAAATTCATAGCAATTTTTGCGTTTTTGGAGTCAACGCCGGTATTGCCCGGCGATTTTGTTATATTAGCACAACAACCATTTTAACTATTGCCATTGAAAAACAAACTTATTTTGGCGCTGATGCTCCTGCTGGCGTCGGCTGCTGCCCGGGCGGCACAACCCGGTGCCGATACGGTGAAAACGGGGGTGTATATTACCAGCATCCACGATATTAATTTTAAGGATAAGGAATACACCATTGACCTTTGGCTATGGCTGAAGTACAAAAACCGCAAGTTTGATTTTGTGCAAAACCTGGAGGTGCCGCAGGCCAAAACGGTTACTAAATCGTTTTCTACCATCGATTCGTCAGGTAGCAAGGTGTACCTGCTTATGAAGCTGCAATGCGTAATGAAGGATTCCTGGGCCATTAATAATTTCCCTTTTGATAAGCAGAAATTGCGCTTTTCGATAGAGAATTCGCAGTTTGATTCGCACTCATTGGTGTTTGTACCCGATACCCTGGGCAAACACTTCGACCCCCGCTTTACCCTGCGCGGCTGGCGTGTTGACAGCCTGGGCATAGCCGCCGGCATCAAGAAATACGAAACCGGCTTTGGCGATTCCACACTGGCCAAACCCCATACCGAATACAGCAACTTTAAGGTTACCCTGAAGATAGCCCGCGACGCGATGGGCTTGTTTTGGAAGATGTTCCTGGGCATGTATGTTGCCTTCCTGATAGCGTACATGTGCTTTTACATCCATACCGACAGTATAGATTCGCGGTTTGGGTTGAGCGTGGGCGCTTTATTCGCGGTGATTGGCAACAAGTATATCATCGATTCGGCCCTGCCCGAGTCGACCACCTTTACGCTGGTGGATACGCTGCATGGCACAACGCTGTTTTTTATACTCTGCATTATTATATGCACCGCGTACTCGTTACGGCTGATTAAAAAAGAACAGGAGGCCAAAGCCAAACGCTTTGATTTTATATGCGCACAGGTGCTGCTGGCGGTTTACCTGCTACTGAATGGCTGGTTTATATACGGCGCTGTTAATTGATTATCAGTTAGTTTTAAGTTTTGAGTGCTGAGTTTTGAGTTAAGAAGGCTTTTTAGACTTAGAACTTAATACTTAAAATTCAGTGCTTCAGACTCAAGACTCAGAACTCAAAACGCAGCACTCAAAACTTACTACCAGGTTAACTTCAACAATGCTACGCCTTGCCGGGGCAGGGCGATAGTGGTATTTAAAAGGCCGGCTTTAACCTGCAATTTTAGGGGCTTGCCAACAGTTTGCAGTTGCCCGGCCTGCTCCAGTTGTTTCACCTGGTTGGGCGTAGGGTTTTGCGGCGATCCCATTTTTTTCCATACCTCGTAGGAGTTACTGTGCTGGTTATCAATTTGATATTGTACAAGGGTTGCAACGCCTGCGGGCAGGTTGCTGAGCGTTACTGTCACCGGCTGACCTGGGGCCTGGATATCATCGTCGTGATAATTCCATACCATTACGGTTGCCTGTTTTTTGCCTTTGGCCGCCAGCGCGCCAATATCGGTGTGGCTGCCCCGCATGCCCGAGTCGGTAACGGCGGTAAGCGGGTACATCTGGCTGGCGTTAACCTTAAGCCGTTTGCCCTGCATCATCCCAAACATCCGGAATACGTTAAGCACCGGCTTATCAACCCCGTTGGTAGCCAAATCCCTGAACCCATAAAACCAGGGCTGATTTTCAAACTCAAACGACCAGGATACCGCCCCCATAAAGTTTACCCCCAACGAATCGGCCAGTAAGTACTTGCGTGCAAAGGAAGCCGCCGTATAGCTGGAATACATGGTGCCGTTGCGGTAAGCGTTGGATGGATTTGTGGCCATACCACAGGCCGCACAGCCTTCCGGGTCAGATTCGCCGATAACGATGGGGATGTTTTTGGTTTGCGGGTACGATGCCACTATTTTAAAACCTTCGCGGATATCGCGCATTTGTGGCGCCATATTCATGCGTACATGGCCATTAACCAATGTAGGCTGCCCCTTGGCATGAAAGGAAATAACATCAAGCGGCGAGCCTGTTTTACCGGTGGCATAGTTGGTGCCGGTAAGGCAATGTTCAATAAATGCCCTCAAAAACCTCATCCCACCCTGGCTCGATCCGCCTGCTATTTCGGGACCACCAATTTTGGCGGTAGCTAAGGCCCTGCGCAGGCCCTGGGCCGCGTAATCATACATCTTAAAAAACTCGGGCATGGTGCCTTTCCAATAGCTTATGTTGGGCTCGTTCCATACTTCCCAGTACCAGCTTTCTACTTCTTTTTTGCCATAACGGGCAACCGAGTGTTTTACCCACTGGTATATCAGTTCTTCCCATTTGTTGTAATCTTTAGGCGGATAGGCCCAGCCGGTGTAAATGTCATTATAGTCGTCGCCGGGTTTCCAGTGATGGCGGTAAGGCTCGGGATGGGTAGATAGGGCCTGGGGCATAAAGCCTATCTGGGCGTAGGGTTTCATGCCCAGTTTAATATAAGTATCAAATATGCTATCAACCAGGTGCCAGTTGTAAACGGGCTTCCCGTTGGTATCTTCGGTATATGCATTGGTCGATCCCCACTTGAGGGCTGCTTCGCCATCGCCGGTGGTAAGCAGGTTATGTACCCGCATGTGTACCGGTGTGGGGCTTAAAGCGGCCAGGTGGGCAAGCAGTTTACGGCCATCTTTCATGTAGGTGTAGTTGGGCTCATCGTGCCCAAACCACGCCCAAATGGGGCTCATGTCGCCGGTTTCGGCATTTAAATCTATGTTAATAGTGGCGGTTTGCTGCTGTGCGTAAATGCACTGGCTTTTTAGCAGCAATGTAAGTAAGCTTAAAAGCGCAAATCCTGTTTTGATACTCATGGCCTGGATGTTTGGTTTATTAGCGGGAATAACAACAAACATAGCACATTACTTGTAATTTTCACACTTAATTAGCAAAAGTTTTACGTTGATTAAATTTTAGCTATCGCGCAGATATTCATGGCTTTACGGCTTGTAAAACCCAATTTTTGATATACTTTAATTGCATTGATATTGCTTTGCAACACATGTAAAAACGGAATTCCGCCTGCTTCTATAATCAGACGTAACTGGTGCATAATAAGGCGGCTGGCGTAACCCTTCCCCTGGTGATCGGGGTGATTGCAAACAGCGCTTACCTCCATATAGGGCAAAGGCTGCAACCTGCGCCCCGCCATAGCCACCAATTCATCGCCAATAAAAATGCCAAAGTAGCTGCCAAAATCGATAGTCCGGTTAAAAAAGGGGCCGGGATTTGTTAGTTTGGTGAGTGCCAGCATAGCTGGGATATGCTCATCAGTTAACGGTGTAAAGGCAATATCGGTAATAGCTGGTGGCGCAGGGTTTTCATAAACCATTTGCAGGCATTTCATAGGATTTACTACTTTCCACGGTTCGGGTATTTCGATGTCTCCGGGGCTAAAAACCGCTATAGTGCGTTTGGGTTGAACAATATTATAAAGGGCGGCGAAATTTTCGGGTGTGTTTTGTATCATTCCGGCAAAAGGAGATACGTCGGGCAAAAAGCATTTAACTGTAGCCGTACCTTCTGCAAGGTTTTGATTACCTGTTACAGATGCATTCCAGGCGGGATTATCAAGAGGGTGTTCCATGATTACAAATGTAATGATTGGCTTTTTTATCGATGTGATAAATAGCTACAATGTCATTTGCGGTATGATTATGGGAGCGTGAAAGTTAGGGCATTTGTTATTGCAACGGAAAACCCGGCGTCTTCACTAAAATAGCGGACGCACGTATGCCGACGTCTTTACCGGCAGATGTGAGCCACAGCGGATGATTTTTTTGTTTTCATGAACGGAGGCGTTGATTACCGGAATCATAACGCATTTTTTCAACGAAATATACAACATTAGCAACATTATGATTTATCAATAAATAATGATAAGTTGGTATTCATTTCCATATAAACCGGGGATCAGCATAATGGAAGATAAAAAAGGTCGCAGAAGCTTTTTAAAAAAGGTGGGTGTTGGCGGAGCTATGGCCATGATGCCGGCTGCTGTTATCAGTATTGCAGATGCCAAAGCGTTGGGCGAACCCGCTGAGGATATCAACGATATTTCGGGCAAACCACTAAAGCGGGCGTACAATACAGCCTACACCGGCGATCATTTAAACCGGGTTGCTTTCCCCATAGGCGGTATGGGCGCAGGTATGTTTTGTTTGGAGGGTACAGGTGCTGTTTCGCATGTATCCATACGCAATAAGCCTGATATTTTTAATGAGCCAGGTATATTTGCCGCCATTCACGTAAAGGGTGTTGCCAGGGGAGCGAAGCTTTTGGAAGGCCCGGTACCCGATTGGAAAAAGTTTGGCCTCCGTGATGCGGGCAATGGCCTTACCGGTTCAACTACTGGCTTGCCGCGTTTTCGTGCCGCCGAGTTTAAAACCGAATTTCCGTTTTGCCATATTAAACTTATCGACCAGGATATCCCTTTATCTGTTGGTATTAGCGGGTGGAGCCCATTTATCCCTACTGATGACGACAACTCGAGCCTCCCTGTTGGGGCCATTGAATATCAATTTGCCAATACCGGCACATCTAAAGTTAGCGCGGTGTTTAGCTTTAACGCCCGCAATTTTTGGGGCGACGCAAAAGGAAAGGACGCGGTACTGCCTGCAAAAAACGGATTTACCGCTACAGCTACCGGCAACGGCGAAACCAGTTTTCCTTTAGATTTTACGGCATTTACCGATGATGACCATACGGTTGTTGATCATTGCTGGTTCAGGGGTGGCTGGTGGGATCCGTTTACCATGGCCTGGAACGCTATAAAAGATGGCCGCGTGGTTGATAATCCTGCTGTGCCTGCCAATGCCCCCGGCGCCAGCCTTTACGTGCCTTTTGATGTAGCACCCGGCAAACAAAAAACAATAAAGGTGATGCTGGCCTGGTACTCGCCCGAAACCCGGTTAACGTTTGGCACTCCGGGTAAAAAGAAAGAGGGCTGCGATCCGGCTTCGGGCTGCTGCAATTCGCCGGCAGATATTGGTTTGGATAAGTACGACAAGGATTTTGGTGGTAAATTTTATAAGCCCTGGTATAGCAGCCGTTTTGAAAATATTGATAGCGTAAGCAATTACTGGCGGCAAAATTATAACGACTTAAAAGCAAAGTCGCGGTTGTTTACAAAGGCGTTTTATGCCAGCACGCTACCGCCCGAAGTTATTGAAGCGGTAGCCTGTAACCTTTCTATTTTAAAATCGCCAACTGTAATGAGGCAGTACGATGGCCGCCTGTGGAACTTTGAGGGCTGCGGCGACGACTCGGGCTGTTGCCATGGTTCATGTACCCATGTTTGGAATTATGCCCAGGCCATTCCGCATTTGTTCCCCGCGCTGGAACGCAGCCTGCGGGCAACCGAGTTTTGCGAAGACCAGGCCGAAGACGGCCATCAAACTTTTAGGGCCAACCTGCCGATAAACCCGGTAACGCACGATTTTCATTCGGCTGCCGACGGGCAGCTTGGGGGCATCATGAAGGTTTACCGCGACTGGCGCATCAGCGGCGATAACGATTGGCTTAAAAAAATATTCCCCATGGTAAAAGTGAGTATGGATTACTGCATCAAAACCTGGGACCCGCGCCACAAAGGCGTGATAGAAGAACCGCATCATAATACTTACGATATTGAGTTTTGGGGAGCCGACGGCATGCATACCAGCTTTTACCTTGGCGCGCTGCAAAGCTTTATAACCATGGGCAGGTTTTTAAAACAGGATGTTGGGATTTACCGCGATTTGCAGGCCAAAGGCAAGGCGATGATAGAAAACGCGCTTTACAACGGCGAGTTTTTTATACAGGAAATTAACTATACCAGCCTTAACGCCAAAGATCCATCCAAAGAAAAATCATACGGCGGCGAATACTCAAAAGAGGCCGAAGCATTGCTGCATACCGAAGGCCCCAAATACCAATATGGCAAGGGTTGCCTGAGCGACGGCGTACTTGGCGCCTGGATAGGCCGCATGTGTGGATTGGAGGATGTTATCGACAGCAAAAGAATAAACAGCCACCTGCAATCGGTATACAAGTACAATTTTAAAACCGACCTGAGCGAACATGCCAACCCGCAACGCCCATCATTTGCATTGGGTAATGAGGCCGGCCTGCTGCTTTGCACCTGGCCCAAAGGTGGCAAGCTATCGTTGCCGTTTGTATACAGCGACGAAGTTTGGACGGGTATTGAACACCAGGTGGCATCGCACTTAATGCTCACCGGCAATGTGGCGGAGGGTTTAAACGTGCTGCGTGCGTCACGCAACCGCTATGATGGCAAAGTGCGCAATCCCTTTAACGAGTACGAATGCGGCCACTGGTATGCCCGCGCCTTATCAAGCTATGGCTACCTGCAGGCACTCACCGGCGTAAGGTTCGACGCGGTTACCGGCGTATTACATATCGATTCAAAAATTGGCGATTTTACAAGTTTTCTATCAACAGCAACAGGTTTTGGTACGGTAACGCTAAAGGCAGGCAGGCCATCGTTAAATGTTGTTTACGGCAGCATTGATGTGAAAAAGGCGATGGTGAGTGGGAGGGAAGTGGTGATGGGGTGACGGCATTTGTGAAGTAAAAATGCTCCCTTAAAAGACTTGCGAAGTTTCTAAAACTTCGCAAGTCTGGCATTATCATGATCTTTACGCCGTCAATTCCACCTCCGCCAGTTTCGTGCCCTCAATCCTGGCTTTTATTTTCGCAAAGGCGGTTTCGCGGGTTGTGGATACATCGTCGCAAAATGGCGAGAAGCCGCAATCGTCGGTGGTGCCCAACTGGTTTGTGTTAATAAACACTGCCGCTTCAAGTACCCTGTCGCGCACTTCTTCTGCGGTTTCTATTACGGGGTTAAGTACATCTATTACGCCAATAAATACTTTCTGATTGGGCTTAAGATATTGTTTAATGATCTTCAAAACTTTTACCCTGTCGGGTTCGCTGGCCAGTTGCAAATAAAAACTACCTACGTGCAGTTCAAATAAATCGGGTAAAAAATCGGCGTAATCAATATCCGCGCTATGGGTCGAGTCGTGGTCGCCGCCGGGGCAAACGTGTACGCCCAATTTTTGCTGTTCTTCAGCGGTAAAACGATCAAAAACCTGGTTGTTAAGGCCAATGAAGTGTTTCAATACACCGCCGGATGAATCGAGTTTTAACGATAACCGTCCTTCGGTAAAGTCCATTTGTACCTTATATGCGCCCTGCTCCAGGCAAAGCCTGATGTCTTTTTCGCATTCATTTAACAGGTCGGCAATAAATTCAGCTTGCGGATAGCCTTCGATGCCATCTAGTGGGTAAATTAAGCTAAGCGCGGATGCCGATATGATGGCCTGCTTAACGGGCAGGCTGGTTAATTTTTGAGCGGCTGCAAGATATTTTGATGCATAATTACCGTACATGAAAGGCCCCTTGGTAAGCAATGGCAACCGGCGCGAGTGACCATCCTCAAAATTGATGGTCATGCCTTCGGATGTTAGGTTGGTTAAACCTTCCAGTGGGTAGGTAACAAAGCTCGATTTGGTTTGCTCTCCATCGGTAATAACGGGTGAGCCGGTTTCTTCAAACTCTTTTACCGTGTCGGCAATTGCAGCTGCATAGAGTTTATTAAGTTGATCGGCATTGGCTTGCGTGGTAATAGCCGTTACAAGCTCAGGTGACCTCGGAATGCTCCCGATAGGTTCAGTTTGGATTTTCATAGACTTTAAATTGGGTTTATAGATTACATAAATCTACCGCAATTTTATATGGAATAAAAAATATTGCCTGGTAATTATTATAATAACTTGCCAGATGCTTTTAATAACCTAATTAAATATAGTTACTGAGCCGCTAAGCACCTGCTTTGCGCCTTTTGTGCTGATGACGTAATAGTACACTGCTGCTGGCAGCTTACTGCCGTTATAGGCACCATTCCAGGGGGTAGTATAGCCTTGCGATTGAAATACCATACTGCCCAGGCGGTTATAAACCCTCACAGTTGTGGTTGGGTCGCCCTCCAGGCCTGCTATTACCCAGGTATCATTATGGCCATCGCCGTTGGGGCTAAATGCATTTGGTATATGGATATCATCGCAGTGGCTGCTTATGGTAATAGTTTGTGATGCCTGGCACCCGTTGTTATCAGTTACTATTAAATCAACTGTTCCTAATTTATTGGTTGTAAATGTATTGGCGCCAAGCTGCCCGTTCCACTCGTATTTGGCAAAACCTGCGGGGGCTGTAAGCGTAATGCTTTCATTGGTATACTGGCAAAGCGTAGCCGATGGCATGTTTAACGTTGGGTTTGGAAAATATTGCACCGTAGCAGATTCATCAACCGTACAACCCGCCGTTGTTGTAACCGTAGCTTTGAATGTGCCGGAGTGCTGGATGCTTATTTTGTCGGATGTAGCGCCGGTGCTCCAACTGACGGTGCCGCTTGAATAGCTTGCTTTAAGATCAACTATTTGGCCATCGCATAAAGTGGTATTCACAATTTGTTGAATACTAACAGTGGGCGGCGGGGTAAAACCTAAATTATATGCAGACGATGCGATATTGCAGGAACCGGCATTTGCAACGGTTACCGTATAGTTGCCGCCTATATTGGTTGTGATGCTCGCTTTGTCCTGTTCGTCGGGCAGTATATTTCCGTCCCTGAGCCAGTTTACCGTAGTAAATGGGTCTATATTAACATTTGCGGTTAGTTGGGCCATATCGCCAATGCAATATGCCGGCTTACTTGCGGCGATAACAGGTTTTGCCAGTTTAATGAAATCGACCTGCAATTCGGCCGACGAAACTGAACCCGAACAACCGGATACCACCACTTTATATTTACCCGGCTGGCTTACATTTATTGATGCAGCGCTGCCGGTTATAGGGCTGCCATCTTTATACCAGGCGTACTGGTAACTTGTCCAATTCAAAATAGCCGAGGCATCAATAGGTACTTTGGCCGATAGTGTAGCCTGGTCGCCATCGCAGTAACCTGCTTTATCGGTGGTCAAAACCGGCGTTGGGATAGCAATAAAGTTCACCTGTACCTCTTTTGATGCTACCCAATTACCTGCACAGGCGCTTACTTCTACTTTGTATTTTCCGGTTTCGGTAATATTATCAAGCTGGGCTGTTGTATTGCCGTTTAGTATACCATCCTTATACCAGCGGTATTGGTAATTAGGTTTGTCGTCGGTTTTTAATAACGCCGATGAGCCGTCGCAGTAGTTTAATACATCGGGATAATTAAAACTGAATACGGGGGCGGCTGCCTGGGTCACCGTTAAATGATTTGATTCGAAATGCAGGGCGGAGCAGGGGTCATATAAAACGGTGTAATATTCGCCGGGATCTTTAATAATGAGTGTCGCTTTGCTTTCATCAGGCAATTCTTTTCCGTCTTTATACCATTGTATGATATTGCCGCCATATGTATAATTGTTAACCACGGCGTTAATTGATGTATTGGCGCAAATCTCCATTTTGTTTTCGCTAATATCGTGTCCATCAAAATTTATGGCTTGGAGCTGTTGCGTTTTGTTTAAATACGGGCCATAGTCGGGTTTTAACAAATAGAGACCGTCAATAGCAGCAACCCAAATGCCATCTTCGCAAATTGGCGTGGCGTAGGATGTGGCATTAACGCAAACGTCATTTATGCTTTTATTGCCCAACTCTTTGTATTGGTAAAAGGAGTAGTCGAAAAAATTATCATATGCTTTATAGTTCGAATTCGAAAAATACAATCCCTGTGTAGTGCCAAGCAAAAGGTTTTCCCGTGTAAGATTCCTTACGTTTGCTAAACCGTAAATTGAAGTGATTTTATTAATGTTTATGCCTTTAAGGTAATGCCTGTGAGGATATGCGGTGGTATGCGAACCATTCCACCTGTTTTGAAACAAGCCATTCTCTGTCGACCAAAATTGATTGCCGGAATAAGAAAACGTATTAGAACCGTTATATGGATCTAATTCATTTCCATAGTATGCCGATTTTAGCGTTTTACCAAACTCATTTCCTTCAAGCCATATATACCCCGCATATGTGGTAAATCCTGTAAATTCTGCCACCGGATAATATTTAACTGTGTCGGGGTAAGTACCGTAGTTTATATTGGTGCTTATCATCTTAGATCGGTAGGTACTTTCAAAAACCCTCATGTCGGTATTAGCGATAGACGTGGGCTTTACCGATCCATCTTTCATAAGGTAGTTATAAAGACTATAAGTTGTGGCTATAAGCAATACATCGTTACTTAGCCCTTGGTTAAATTCACTAAACCCGTAATCGAAGCCAATTGAATTTACGTTTCCAATTATACCTTTTGATGTGCCAATAACTTCAATGCCGCTATTGGTATATTTAAGTACATTATTTGAATTGGTTGCAACAAATACGATATCCTTGCTATCGCTTGCAATGTCAACAAAATCAAAATTATGATAATTTGCAAATTGGCTGCTGTAATCATCCATAGACCCGGTAATGCTGTTTATACGGTAAACACCATGATCCTGAGCTAAAACCCATAAGTAAGGATCAAGGAAGTCTCTTTTTACCTTCAAAATATTTTTGCCGGGAAGAAAAGTATTACTCAGATGCAGGTCCATATCCTGCTGAGCATGAGCTTTATAAAAAGTGACAATAAGGATAAATAGCAGCAAATAGCGCAAACGGAACATGACAAGGCTTTACAGGCAGAAAGATAAGATAAATATTAAAATATTTAAAACGCCATTCTTCCCACCTGGCTGCTATCCTCCATAAATATTATGCTCCAGAAACGCATTTCTGAATTTACCATGCGGGTCATATTCGGCAACCACCTTTTTAAAATCGGCTATTTTTTCATAGCGTGAGGCCAGCACTTTCGGATCGAGCGTAAACACTTTGCCCCAATGTGGCCGGGCATTAAAAGGGGCCAGCGCCTTTTCAATAACGGGGAGTAGCTTGGTAACCGCTTCGGTCTCGGGTTTCCAGGTAAAGTGAATGGTTACCGAGGTTTGATTATGGCAGGGGCTCATCCACAGGCTATCTGCCGCTATGGTGCGTATCTCGGTTATAAATAAATGCGGGCCAACCTGCTTTCCCAATTTGGCTATCGCCTCGATGGCCGCTACGGCATGTTTTATCGGCACAAAGTATTCTGCCTGTAGCTCTTTACCGCTGCTTGGGGTAAACCCCATTTTAAAATGCGGCAAACGCTCGTACCATGGTCCGGGTACACCTAACTGGTCGGTGCAACTTTCGGCGGGGTGGTCATAAATAGGGTGCAGGTTTTTGGTGGCCGCTTTGGCACCATAAAATTCGGGACCGTCATGGTCTTTTTCGGTCATGCGGCTTTTTATCCAAACCTCGTTTACGTAGTCGTTTTGCCAATCGGTAAACAGGCTTACACTGTAACCGGCAGATACTATCGCTTCAAAATGTTGCTTTACCTGTGCCATGGGCAGTTTCAAAAATACGCGCTGACGCATCATGTAAGTGGGCTCGATGGTCAGGGTAACTTTGGTAATAACACCTATGGCGCCCAGTCCAACAACTACCGCGTTAAACTTTTCCGGGTCGGCCGCTTTTGAAAAATGGACTATACTGCCATCGGCAACAACAACTTCCAGTGCTGTTACGGCGCTGGCGAGGTTGCCGTTTTTTACACCGCTGCCATGCGTAGCCGTGGTGATTGAACCTGCAACAGATATATGTGGCAGTGAAGCCAGGTTATGTAAAGCAAAACCTTGTTTATGCAGATAGGGGGCCAGTTCGCCATATTTTATGCCGCCTTCAACAGTGACGGTCATGGCTTTTTTATCAATAGAAATTACTTTATTGAGTTCTTTGGTTGACAGCAGGTCGTCCTTACTATCGGCAATGCGGTTGAAGCAGTGCCGGGTGCCCAGCGCTTTTAGCTTGCCGTGTTTTTTTATGAGCYGCTGTACCTCGGCCAATGTAGCCGGATACTGCACATTAGCCGTGCTGTAAGTAAGGTTGCCCGCCCAGTTTTGCAAAGGTGCCTGGCCGGCCAGGCTGATAACAGGAGATAAAAAAGGTGTAGCCATAAGTGTGCCGCCTAAACGGATAAAAGTTTTTCTTTTCATAACTAATTGGTTGATACAAGGTAGGATTTTAATTGCCATAAAAAATTAAAATTAATCACAAACATGGTTGACAAAGTCAACCATGTTTGTGAACTTAGCTTTTGTAACTGCATTATTTATATGGAAACAAAGTCGTCACCAGTTCAGCAAATTCGGGCCTTTAGTCGTTTTTATACGGATATTATAGGTTTGTTGGATAAACACCTGCTGCAAAGTGATTACTCGCTGGCCGAGGCGCGTATCCTATACGAGCTTCATGCGGCCAAAAGCATGCAAGCCTCACAAATCATCTCGGCCATGTACATCGACAAAAGCTATTTAAGCCGGTTATTAAAAAAGCTGGAAAAGGATAAACTGATTGCCCGTAAGCCTTCGGAACATGATGCAAGGGCGATGATGCTTTCGCTTACGGATAAAGGAATGGCCGAATTTGACAAACTTAACCAGGCATCAGATAAGCAAATTAACCAGCTGATAAAGGATTTGCCTGCTGCCGGGCAGCTGGAACTGGTGGCACATATGCAACAGATCATGACTATTTTAAAATAAACAATGAATAACGAGAAAAGCGCAACGTTAAACATCGGTGATATTAACATACGGACCGTATTACAACCCGGCGACCTAGGCTACATAGCGTACCTGCACGGAGATATTTATGCACGGGAATGTGGCTACGGACTTAACTTTGAGCGTTATGTATTACAAGGCCTGGCCGATTTTGCCAGCCAATATAACGCCGGTAAAGATAAGGTATGGATTTGCGAGCACGGGCAGCAAATGATAGGGGTGCTGGTTGGCGTTAACCGGGGCGATAGTATACAACTGCGTTATTTTATTTTCAGGCCCGAATACCGGGGGCTTGGCCTGGGCAAAAAACTGATGGACGGGTTTATAAACTATATGCAGGAATCGCAGATAAACAAATCATACTTATGGACAACCAACGAGCAGCATGCGGCTATTTCATTGTATACCCGCTATGGCTTCCGGTTAACCGAAGAAAAGGTATCCAACGGGTTTGATAAGGAACTTACCGAAAGGCGGTATGACCTGAAACTTAACAACAAATATTGACTACCCAATGCCGAACCCATGGCATCGGGCAGTCAATATTATAGAAGCCAAAAGCAGAATGCACAAAGCTTAAGGCTTATACATTGTTTGATATCTGAAACTATATAATATCAGTTGGCCGTGAGTGCCACCGGCGCCAGTTGCCTTGGTGAACCATCGGGCCCAACCGCTATAATATTATCAAAAATTACCCTTGAGCCTGGCTTGATGCTGTTAAGGGATGCTGTCATGGAATCATTCAGCGTATTGCCCGATCCAACCTGTACCGATGCCGTTTCGCGCGGGTTGGCTATAATGAGGCTAAACCGGGTTATCTTGAACCTGGCATCAAAATCAAAATTATCCAGCATAGCAAAAATAGCGTTCTGAGCTTTTAGCGCCACGGTAGGTACGCTGCCGCCTGAACGGCCCGAGAATTTTGCAACGGGATCGGGAATGCGTTTGGCCCTGAACTGGGTATGGCTTAATACCTGCACTTTACCCGGCGCAATTTCTGCAGATACCGAGACGGTAACCGTACCCGGAGTAGTCACCCTGGCCACATACTTGCCTTCGGAACCACTAAGCGTGCCGCCGGAGATGCCTATCCTGATGCTTTTTGAGGGGATGCCCGGCACAGAAACCGATACCGGGTTATCCACCCCAATATAAAATACGTTCATCTTATCGGGCGATACCACAGCCGATGGCCTTGAAACAATGTAACGCTGCTCGGGCGTGGTATAGGTTTTTATAGTACCATCCGTTTGTTTTACGCTGATGGTGCCTTTCCAGTTAAATACGCCTTCGCGGCTGGTATTTACATTGTACACACCCCGGCCATCTTTAACTGATATGGGGCTGCCGCCAACCTGTACGGTCGGGGTCGAGCGTGAATCATAAGCAGTTAAAAATACCTGCGCGGTGTAAGGCTGCCCCTGTATCAGGTACGATGTTGGCGCCACGGCCACAGCCTCAAATTTATCCAGGTTCACTACTGCCTGGTCCATTTTGCCCAGTATCTTTTTCACCACTTCCGATTCGGCATTTTTGTTATCAGCCTGGATGCGGGAAAGTATCGTGAACGTAGCGGTTAA
Source organism: Mucilaginibacter sp. P4_D1 (assembly GCF_056401935.1). Lineage (NCBI taxonomy): Bacteria > Pseudomonadati > Bacteroidota > Sphingobacteriia > Sphingobacteriales > Sphingobacteriaceae > Mucilaginibacter > Mucilaginibacter sp. P4_D1. Next base: position 120,040 of record NZ_JBFUIJ010000013.1, on the reverse strand, counting down.
GGGCACGCCTTCGCCAAAGTTCAGCTCTTCCCAATTGCGGTGGCTGGGGCCTCGTTTCACCGGGTCATCGGCATTAAGATTGAATGATACCGTTTTACTATCCTGCGGCCCTAACAAGGTTAGCAACCTTTCGCGGGTATCATTAATTTTTTGCTTTAGCGCTGTAGCCCGCTTTTTGTTAATCATTACATCAAAGCCGATATCAAGGTTGTCGCGCTGTTTCAGATCGCCTGTTACAAGATCGTACCCGTTGCTTTGATTCGTAAGTTCTGCTTTGATGTCCCTGATGTAAGTATCCAGATCTGTTGTTGCTTCCCTTGCCTGTTTTGCTTTTTCATATACAGGTTTGGCCCTTTCGGGCGATTCCTTAAGGCGGGTTTGCTCAAAAGTGCTGAATAATTGCTGTACCGAATTACCCACATTTGCCGCCGAAGCAGTTAAGCTGTCGTTTATGGTTTTAAACGCGTCAAGTATGGTTTCTGATACATTCAGGCCCAGCATTGCCAATAAAACCAGGTACATGATATTGATCATTTTTTGCCTGGTGGTTTCTTTTCCTGCAGCCATTTTTTTAAAGTTTTAATTTGATTTATGAATTGTTTTGATAGGGTTGCCGGGTGTATAGATCTTGTGGGATGTTGTTACCCGTAGTGTATTGGGATTACGAGAACTATCGGTTTTGAACGCTGGTTAAGACTCACCCGGCGAGGCTGCGCCCGCCACCCTCTCTTCGGCTTCGCCGGAAAGAGGGGCTTGAAAGCGTTTTTGTTTACTTCCAGTAAGGATATTCCCCGTTCAATTCCCTCTTTCCACCGTAGGTGAAGAGAGGGTGGCGGGCGCAGCCTCGCCGGGTGAGTCTTCGCCGCCACACCTATCCACCATCTTCCACCAGCGTTCCAACCCGAAAAGTCGTTCCCCCTTTTACTACATCCGCTGCTGGTTCATAGCCGAAAGCATGTTGGCGTAGTAAACATTCAGCGATGATATGTTTTGCACCAGTTTGTTCACCTCATCCTTAAACACCCGGGTTTCGCCTGCCGATTCATGCAGACTATTCAGGGTGCCGGTGAGGCCCTGGTAAAACTGGTTAATGCGGCGCAGGTTATTATCGGCCCCGCTCAGTTCGCTCTCGTATAATGAGTTTAAATGCGCCAGGTTATGGGTCAGCTTTAACACCTGCTGCTGGTAGGCATGGGCATCATCGCGGCTATCGGCAATGGTGGCAAAGCCTGCCGATGCTTTTTCGAACATGGTACCCAACAGATCAAACTTGGACGAAGCATTTTTTAGCTTCGCCGCAAATTCGTCTGTCCCTAATGATGCATCAGCTATAGCGTTTATCCGGCTCATTTTATCCGAAAATTGTTTTAATCCCTCCCCCAGGTTGTTAATCTTTTCAGGGCTCAGGTCTGCATGGGTAAGCAAGCCGTCAAGGGCCGCGGTAACGCCATTGGTTTGGTGAACTGGCCTATGGCTATGCCTTGGGAAGTCGCCGGCATAATCAACGGCCAGTTCGGGATATACTTTCTCCCATTCCGGCTCTTCGGCCGGAGGGAAAAAGCCAAGGGTAAAAAACAGCAGGGCTTCTACTGATAGGCCAAGCCCTATCATATAGGTGCCAAGCTGGCCACCCCAATGGTTAATTTTAAACATAGCGCCAAGGATAACTATACTGGCACCCCAGGAAATGGCTATATGCAGCCAGTTGATTTTTTTGCTCTTTAACATGATATTTAATTTTTAATGGTTTTACAGATCAGAATTTTACATAAATGGTTACGGCCGAATTAAGGCCAGGCAGCAGGCCCCGTAACCCGCTGCTTACTTTGCTGGCCTTATCGTCATAGGTTGATGTGGCCGAACTGGTTGGAATAAACCACCCCAGGTCCGTACGCATACCTATGTTTTTGAACAGGTGGATATTACCCAGCCCGGTGCCGATATAGGGTCTTACCTTCGACATGTAGATAGTGTAATTGGGCGTAGTGCCTACTCCTTCCCTATACACGTTATTTGAAAAATAGTAAGCTATCCCGGTAGAGATATACCACTTACGGGCCAGCCAGTCGCTTTGGCCGTACAGGGGCTGCCAATCGGCAATGGCAAATACCGACGTGCGGTTAAACTGCGCGTCGCGGCCGTTGTATTGCACCGTCATCCCCGGGAAGGCATTGAACCCTATCCTGGCGTTAAATGATTTCAAAAAACTGTATGATCCCTGGATGCCTAATCCCTGCGTACCAACCTGTACACCAAATGATGATGTTGGGAATGCACTGTACTCGGGCAGTACCTGGGCGCTGGCCTTGCCGCAGCAAAATAACAGCCCCGATATGAGCATCATAAATAAAAACTCTTTCAATAATTTTGCTTGCGTTGTCATAGCTTGTCCTCCTTTTTGCTATCTGTTTGTGCTAAATTTTTTGCGTTTACGCCCCTGGGGTTTTGCCAGATGTGTTTTTTCAGGTCGGCAATTTTTTGCTCAAGCAGTACAGCTTCGGTGCTGCCCGGCTCCAGTTGCCCGCTTTGTACCCCGCCCGGCGACGCTTGTTTTACCAGGTAGGCCGAAAACTTGTGCTGCATAAACACATCATCCAGCGTAAAATCAAAAATGTCCTTATCGGGGTTGCTCACATCCTCCTGTACCAGCGTATACCGCAACTGCGGAAAATATAGCCAGAAGGCCGGGGTAAATGCCAGGTTATCTGCCAGGTCGGCCGATGTGCTGATGTGCATCATGGGCGCCAGCGCTACAATGCGGGTATCAACCCGGCCTCGCTGCCTGTCAAAAAACACATCTTCCTTAATCCGGAACCGGCGTACTTTATCGGGGTTGAACTCGTTAAGCGCCATTCTTGAGCCGGTTTGGTTGCCATCTTTATCAAAAATTGGAATCAGCACCGAGTCGGCAAAACGCAGTTCCCCTTGTTTGGCGCTGAGTTTCTTTTTCAGATCCTCTTTTTCATAAGGTGTAAGCTTGCCCGCTTTTATCCCTTTCATGATATCTTCCATAAGGGATTTACCGGGGATGGTAAGGATGCTGTTGCCCGAATCGGAAAGGTCGATATCCCGCCAAACCTGTGCATATAGCCTGATGTTGGCAGCATTAGCCTTTGGATAGGGGAAAGGCTTTGCTTTCCCCAAATCGGCCGATTTGATTAAATTATCATATGCCGGCAGGGTATCTGTTAATGTACTATCGGCCGCTATTGCCTGCGCAAAGGCCATACCCCTGCCAAAGCCGATCAGCAGAAGGGTTTCAATCACTATTATTATCTTTTTCATAAAATTATCGTTTAGCGTATTTTCTTGTTTTTACCTGCTCGCCGGGGAGTTCAAAGGCGGCCATCACGCAGCGGAAACCTATGTAGGAGTGGGCGTTGCCCTGGTCTTCGAAACTGCGGGTATCACTGTTCAGCATCTCGCCGTTATCTTTCCATGATCCGCCGCGTACTACCTTTCGTTTTAGCAAGGGCGAGTCTTTATCGGTAGCATCATACAGCAATGCCGGGTTTAAATCATTTACTAGTTGCGATGCCGAAGGGCTAAAAGCATCCATGGTCCACTCGGATACGTTGCCGGCCATGTTGTAAATGCCAAAGGCGTTGGGCGTATAGGAGGTAACCGGCAGCGTAAATGTCGATCCGTCGCTGGAGTAAGCGCCCTCGCCCTGTTTAAAGTTGAGCGAAAGTTTTTCTTTACCGGTAGCTTTATCAATAGTGGTTTTCACTGTTCGCTCAACGGTATCTGCTGGATCGAGCTTGGCTTCGGCGGCGTATTGCCACTGTGCTTCGGTAGGCAAACCAAAACTTAGTTTAAAATTTTTAAGATTGGGATTGTTCCTGATAAGCACCTTTAACTGCGTACTGCGCCAGTCGGCATAAGCACGGGCCTGTTTCCAGGTTACCCCGACTACGGGGTTATACTCGTAAATTTTATTGCTGAAGTAGTTGGCATCCATCACCGTCATTTGCGCGTTCGGAAAATCCGTCGACCATACATGCTCGTTAGGATAAACGCCAACCGTATCCATTACATATTGGTTGTTTTTTTCGCCATCCATGCGCACGTAATAAAACCGGTAGTTCATTAATGCCGGGTCGGGCATGCGCTGGCCATTGAGCATGGTCATCATACCGGCCAGCTTTTCTTTTACGTCTGCCGGTGCGCGTTTCCATAGTGGCGAAATCTTGTGCACTTTATCCCAGTCTATCAGCCTGATCTCCTTGCGGTTTTTACCAACGGTTGCCCCTGTGGATGGCAGATAAAAGGAATCATCGTGCAGGTAATCAGTAATGGCTACCGAATCGGCAACCCAGTTTACAAAGGCCTGGTATTGCTTGTTGGTTACTTCGGTTTTATCAATAAAAAAAGCGCTTACGCTTACATTACGTTTTTCGGATTTATCATCATCCTGCAGTTTGTATTGGAAAGTGCCTGATGGTATATACACCATGCCTGCCGGAGGGATGAGGCGCTTTACAGAAACAGCGCGGGTGGCCGGGGTATTGTATAGTTTTGACTGGCAGGAGCTGAGCACTGTTAGCAGCAAGCCTGTAATTTGAATTGACGATCTCATAATTGACTTATCGGGGTTTTAAATGAAAAAAAATAGTCGATGTGAGATCATAGTGTTTTTTTAAGTGGTGAAACAATGACTCAAATATGGGAGGTGTGCACCCAAGGGGGCATAATGTGCCGATGAACAGACTAAATAACTCGATAAAGAAATTGCCGGGTAAAAAGCGGAATTTTTAGTTGGCTGTTTGAACAATATATGTATACCAACCACCGTTTTTAGGCGCTCCAAAGCTTAGTATACAGTATTTTAGCTAATAAATCCGGCTATTTTTCTGAAACTAAGCTTAATTTAAGGCAGGTGTTAACTTCATAAAATGTTTTAAGCACCCGGACAAATGCATCCAAATAGTTAACGGCGATAAGCTTATGGCGTCGGGAAGATATAAGTATCAACGATACTCGTTTTATTGCCCGATTCTGGTCAAATGATCGAGATACTGAGGGACTTGTATAGGCCAACACCAGGCAAAAATATTTGGATGCGCCTAAAATTGCCCGACCAGTTTGATGTTAACCTTGTTGAAATGTAAAATATTGATTATTAGGTATTTGTAAAATTATTATCTGAAATGTGTTAAGTTATGTTAACCCACTTTACATGTTTTCACTGCTTTAAGGATGGATAAGGATGCCGCTCAGTTAGTCGTTTGTTATCTTCGTTATCCCGTGGCATACTAACCAAATAAACACCGTTTATGTATAAAATTTTCGTGAGCTGTTTTATAGCCTTTTTATTAGGTTTAAACGCGCCCTATGCACAGGTTAAAAACCTGAAAGCTGGTTTTGTTCATCCGCCTAACTCGGCCAAGCCCGGTGTTTACTGGTACTTTATGGATGGCAATATGTCGGCAAAATCCATAACCGAGGACCTGGAAGCGATGAAAAAGGCAGGCATTGGTAACCTTGTGTTTTTAGAGGTGAATGTGGGTATTCCCCGTGGTCCGGTTGATTTTTTGAGCGAAGAATGGCAAAATATGTTTGCCCATGCGGTAAGCGAATCCAAACGCCTGGGCATTGAAATTACTTTGGGTATTGGCCCTGGATGGACGGGTAGCGGCGGGCCCTGGGTGCCCATCGGGCAGTCGATGCAGCATTTGGTAAGCAGTACCATCAGCGTAAGCGGCGGCAGCAAACAACCAATTGTTTTGCCGGTGCCGCCACCTAAACCACCCTATTTTGGCGAAGGCGCATTTAGCCCCGAATTAAAAAAAACTTGGACTGATTTTTATGAAGATGTTGCCGTGCTGGCCTACCCAACACCGGCAATTGCATTACCTAAAATAAAAGATATAGATGAGAAAGCGTTGTATTACCGTGCGCCATACTCGTCGGCTCCCGGTGTTAAACAGTTTTTGCCGTCGGTAACCGAATATGCGGCCCAACCGGCCGGTGCTGCTATAGAAAAAAGCAAGATTATTGATTTAACAGGTAACCTTAAGCCTGATGGAACACTGAATTGGGTTGCCCCTGAGGGTAACTGGACAATTATGCGCCTTGGCCGCCGTAATAATGGTGCTATTACCCGCCCCGCGCCGGTACCTGGTTTAGGATTTGAGGCGGATAAAATGGATACGGTGGCTTTAAATGCCCACCTGGATAATTATGTAGGCAAACTGCTGCGTAAAACCGGCATACCGAAACCAACCGATGCAGGCGGCTTAAAAAGGTTGCATATGGATAGCTGGGAAATGGGTTCGCAAAATTGGACGGGCCGTTTCCGCGAGGAATTTATAAAACGAAGAGGCTATGACCCCCTGCCGTATTACCCCGTTTATGCGGGCAACATAGTGCAAAGCCAGGAAATAAGCGAACGTTTTTTGTGGGACCTGCGTCAAACCGCGCAGGAACTGGTGTTGGAAAACCATGCCGGGCAGGTTAAAACCTATGCGCATCGTAATGGCATGCAACTATCTATCGAGCCATATGATATGAACCCAACTGCCGATTTGGAACTGGGTGCTTTGGCCGACGTACCTATGGCCGAATTTTGGAGCAAAGGGCTGGGTTTTAATTCGTCGTTCAGCGTGGTTGAAGCGACTTCTATCGGGCATGTGAATGGTAAATCATTGATCCCTGCCGAATCATTTACATCGCAGGATAACGAGGGATGGAAACAATATCCGGGCGCCATGAAAAACCAGGGCGACTGGGCTTTTGCCGCCGGTATCAATAGGTTTACTTATCATACCTTCCAAAACCAGTTCCTGCCCGATTCGTTGCGCCCCGGTGCAACCATGGGGCCATATGGTGTTCATTGGGACAGGAATCAAACCTGGTGGCCAATGGTAGACGGTTATCACGCTTACATATCACGCTGCTCCTATATTTTACAACAAGGGCGTACGGTGGCCGATGTACTGTATTTAACGCCCGAAGGATCGCCGCATGTTTTCCGCCCGCCGTCATCGGCCATGGACGGTGACGTGGTTTTGCCTGATAGAAAAGGTTATAATTTTGATGGATGCTCGCCGGGGCAGTTGTACACAGCAAGCGTTAAAAACGGGATGCTGGTATTCCCGGGTGGGGCGAGTTATAGGCTACTGGTATTGCCAGCCATTAAAACAATGACACATGTGCTGCTGCAAAAAATAAAATCGCTGGTAAACGATGGCGCGGTGGTAGTTGGCATGCCGCCGGTAAAATCACCAGGATTAACGGACTACCCGGCCTGCGATAACCAGGTGAGCGATATGGCCAAAGATGTTTGGGGAACTTTGCAGGAACCACTGGCACAAACAAGCCACAGCTACGGCAAGGGCAAAATAATTTGGGGAGGCGAGATTGATAAGCAGATCAATGACCTTTACCCCGAATATGAGCTAACCGCCAAACTGCTCCTGTCCATGGGTGTAGAGCAGGATTTTACAGCCGGCGGGCAGTTACGGTATACCCACCGTACAATGGGCGATACGGATATCTATTTTGTATCCAACCGCACAGACCAGGTGGTAAAGACAACCGCATCATTCAGGACGGTAACCAGCACTCCGCAAATGTGGGACGCCATCACCGGCAAAATTACAAGCCTGCCCGAATACAGCGTAAAAGGCCAGCTAACTTCTGTACCTTTAAAATTTGCACCGTACCAAAGCTATTTTGTGGTATTTGTTAAAGGCAATATTACGGCATCTGCGGCCCTTAAAAACTTTGGAGAAAACGCCATTGTTAAAACCTTAAGCGGTGCGTGGCAGGTGTCGTTTGATCCAAAATGGGGCGGGCCTAAAAATATTAAGTTTGACGAATTGACCGACTGGACATTAAGACCGGAGGAAGGCATCAAATACTATTCGGGAACTGCAGTTTATCATAAGGAATTTGATTTACCAGCCCAAGCCCCAAAAGCAAAAAAACTTTATATCGACCTGGGGGGCGTTAACAACATGGCCCGCATAAAGCTAAATGGCAAAGATTTAGGCGTGGTTTGGACTGCTCCCTGGCGTGTAGAGATCAATAAATCGGCACTGAAAAAGCACAACAAACTGGAAATACAGGTAATAAACGTATGGCCAAACAGGCTTATTGGCGACGAAAGAAAACCCGATGACGGCATTCAAAATGATGCCTGGCCGCAATGGCTGGTTAAAGGCCTGCCACGCACAAGCGGAAGGTTTACTTTTTCGAGCTATAAGTTTTACAGTAAAGATTCGCCTTTGTTAAAATCCGGACTACTTGGCCCGGTGACCATCCAAAGTGAATTTTAAAGAAATAAATAAGGCCCCGCATTACACACGGGGCCTTTTTAATATAAATCGGATCGGCTAAAAATTATTTTAAAATACTGCCCACATAACCTTCAACTGCCCTTTGTGGAGCGCGGTTAACATAAAACGATCTGTCTTGCGGCGCCCATGTGCCCAGGCCATCTACATAGCGGTTAAACATGCAAAACGATGCGGCTATCAGCACCGTATCGTGAATCTCTTTATCTGTAGCGCCTTCGCTTCTGGCGGCATCTACCTGCTCGATGGTTACATTTTTGCCTCCTTTTTGAACACTGCCGGCAATAGTTAATAAAGCTTTCATTTTAGGCGATATATCGGCCGTTGTAAAATCGGCTTTAATAGCATCTATATCGTCTATACTACAGTTAAGATAGTGGCCGGCTACCGCGCCATGCACGTTCTGGCAAAAAAAGCAGTCGTTCAGGTACGATACGTAGGTGCCTATCAGCTCCCGCTCACCGCGGGTTAGCGAGTTGTCTTCGCGCAGCAAAAATTCAGCAAGGGCATTCAACGGGGCCTCGGTTTCGGGCCGGTAAAACATCAGGCCTCTTATGCCTGGCAAGTCGTTATTTAATTCTATATGTGCCATGGTATATTTTTTATAGTGAATAATTATTGTTGCGGCTGCGGCGGCAGTGTATAACCCTTTGCCATACGTACGCCCATTTCTGCATAAGCTTCTGGATCTGTTGGCGTAAGGCTGGCCAGCCCATCTACATAACGGTTAAACATGCTGAATGACGCCGCTATCAGTACCGTATCGTGCAATTCGCGGTCGGTAGCGCCAAGATTTTTGGCGGCGTCAATATCGGCCTGTTTAACTTCGGTACCCAGGATTTGCACTTTACCGGCTATGTTTAACAGCGTTTTCAGCTTGTCGCTTACCGGGGCCTCCTGCATATCTCTCAATACCTCGTCAACAATAAGGGCATCATCTTCATACAGGCACCTTGCCGCGGCGGCATGGCTGCTGTAGCAAAAGGTGCAGTTGTTGCGGTATGATACATATGCGGCTATCAGTTCGCGCTCAGCGGGCGATAAGGTAGATTCGCCCCGCAGTAATATCTGCGCCAGCTCATATAAAGGCTTACCTGTTTCGGGCCTGAACATTACCAGCGAGCGGATGCCCGGAACGCCTTCGGGTACATTGATGTGTGCCATATTTTAATTAGTGAATTAGTGAGTGACTGAATTAGTGATTTATTGAATTGATTCTTTTATTTTTTTGCTTTAAGCCTTCGGCTTTAAGCTTTTAGCTTCCTTTTCGTGGCCAAATAATACTACCAGCAGGCCTACTATAAATACTAACGAAAAAATGAATATAGCATTGCCATAGCCGCCCAGGGCCGATACCAGGATGCCTACAAACAGCACGGCGGTAGCGGTAAATATTCTGCCGATGTTAAAGCAAAATCCCGTAGCAGTGGCACGGATGCCGGTTGAAAATAGCTGTGGTATGTAGGCTGATAATACACCCTGGCTGGCGCCGAAGAATAAAGCCAGTACGCAGATCTCGGCATAAATAACAGGGCTGAACGAACTGTTTGTTTTAAACAGCACGAAGGACAAGCCGGCGCAAACTGCAAAGCAAATTAGCATCGACCGGCGTAAAGTAAGCAGGTTTACCAGCCATCCTGATAAGAAACCACCCGTTAGGCCGCCCATACCCAAAAACATCATGCTCAGGCCACGCTCTTTAGCGGCATCATGATTGGTAATAAGGCTTTGTACCCAGGTTGGCAGCCAGGAAAATATGGCCCATAGGCCTATTAACATAGTGCCAAAAGTCAGCGAGCCCACTACCAACTCCCGGCGATGGGCGGGCGATAGTAATTTATTTAGCGGGTTGTTGCGGTTGGCAATATCGTTACGATAGCTTAGCCAGCCTGGCGATTCGGATAAAACCCATGCGCCAATCAGCGCCAGGGCCAGCGGGATAACGCCGATAAGAAAACCTGACCGCCATGACGACACCACGTAATTGATAAGCCCGGCCGAAAAGATACCTACCGGGAACGCGATGGATAGGATGCCGATAACAACCGCTTTGCTTTTTGCCGGCCAAACTTCGCTTATCAGCGTAATGGTTGTTACCAACACACCCCCCACTCCAAAGCCGCTCATAAAGCGGCATAGTACAACGCCCCACCAGGTGGGCATTTGGCCTGTTAAAATGGTGAAAATGCCATAACAGCTAATGGCCATCAGCAAGGCGGTTTTACGGCCCATTTTGTCGCTGATAACGCCCCAGGTAAAGCCGCCTAAGGCCCAGCCGAAAATGAATATGGCGTTAATATAGCCACTGATGGAGTTAATTTCGTTTGGAGGCAAATTGCCCTGCAAATCTTTAACCACCACCGGCAAATAAACCGACATCAAAGTAGATACCGTACCCCCAAGGGCGCTGCTCAAAAAACAAATAACAAATAGCGTTACCCGGTAGGGTACGCTGATATCTGTTTGCGGTTTTGAACCTGGCTTATCAATTACAAGTGTGCTCATGTTGCTTATTTTAAAAGGTCATCAAATACTATGGATACATAATAAATAGCGCCAATGGCCGGAGAACCGTACGACTGGTAGATGTGCTGGTTGAAAATATTGCTGCCGCCCAGTTTAACTGTCGATTTGAATTTTGGCAGCTTTTTGCTAATCTGCGCATCAACCATCGAGTAGGCGTCTACACGGCCCGGACGCGTACCGTTAAAAGTACCGTACCAGTCAAACGCGCTTTGCCAGTGCCAGGCCAGGTTAAAGCCAAAATTGTTGGCAAAATTGCTGTTGCCAAAAGTGGTATTGGTAGCCCATTTAGGCGTGTTAAAAGCTGCAATATTGTTTGGATTTGCGTTGCGCAGATTAAATGTAGATAGCGTAGCATTGGCGCCCAGGGCATATCCTTTATCAAACAAATAAGTTAAACCCGCGCTTGCACCCTGTGCCGATACTTTATCGGGCGCGTTGGTGTATAACTGAAAGGCATGCACCTTGCCACCAGGAATATCACTTGCCGATGCTGTGGTAACTTTGCCATCGGCACCTAATATTTGATCTTGTGGCTGAATTACTACTGTGTTAAGGATAAAGTTGGTATAGCTGCTGTAGTAATAATTTACATCAACCAGTAATTTATCCATAATTAAACCTTTGTACCCCAGCTCGAAGGCCTTTTGCTGCTCGGGCTTAATGTAGGCCACATTTGATTTTTGCAATAACCCTTTATTTTGCTCAACTGCCTGGGGAAACGGCGTTCCGCCGGCAACAGCCGCGCCAAATGCCGCACCAAATGCGCTTACTGATGATGCAGTGAACGAGTTTTCATAAACGTTTAACCCTGCACTGTTTTTGGGCGCGCCACCTAAAATGGTGATAGGGCCTACATTAAGGTGGATAAACTGATCAACCGGGGTAGGGTTCCGGAAACCGGTTTGGTATGATGCCCTGAAATTATGGGTTTTATCAACGGTATAAACTGCCGAGAAGCGAGGCGTAAAGCTGCCTTTAAAGTTTTCGTTTTTATCATAACGGATAGAGGCTGTTAGCTTCAGGTTATCGTCAAATAGTTTTTTTGCGGCCTGCATAAATGCGCCGTATTCGGCAATGGTTACGCGGTTGGTTTTATCATCAAACAAACTGCCGTTGGTAAACATGCGGTAATCGCGGTAACTGCCGCCGGCCAGCAATTCAAACACTTTAATAGCGCTCGAGAAATCGTACTGGCCATCGGCATGGTAAAATTTACTTGCACTAAATACACCCGCGCCGCTTAAGCCGTAATTGTGGATAGATGCATCTTTGGCAGCGTTGAAGGCAGCTGTGCCCGGTAAAAAACGGCCCTGATCTGCAAAAGTCCGTGCTGCTGCATTATCGTGGGCGGTTACGCCACTGGCATTGCCGTTGTATGCTGCTGAATAGCGGGTAAACCAGGTATCGTCGGCTTTATCCGGCGTTACGGTGTTGCCGCTTAAATCCTGTACCCAATCGCGGTTGATGAACTGCGCCAGCGAGCGGGTATTATAGGAGTCGTGCGAGTTTTCGGCTACGGAATATCCGCGGATAAAAAAGTTGCTGCCTTTCAATTCCACCCGGTGGGTTTGCAGAACAAAGTTATTCAAATCAAATCGGCTGCTGCCGGTATAGCTGGCGGTTCCTTTACCAAAGTTGTACTGGTAAATGGCCTCCAGGTTATTGCTGATGCGGTAATGCAAAGCGCCGTTTAACTTAAGGCTGTATACGTTATAATTCATCAGGTCTTTTTCCTGGTAACCGGTTCTTGATACCAGGCCGATGCCGGGAAGGGTGCGCGATACTTCATCGCCATAAATATTCAGCGCGTCGCGCCCTGGGTTATTTGGTCCCCGTTGGCCAACCGGGGTTGATGCACTTACATCGGTATAGTTTTCGGCATACCAATCCCTGCCGGTTAAATACGAAGCGTTAATTTTCAAGGCAAATCTGTCGTTGAAGGCTTTTGCATATCGCGCGGCAAAATCATATAAACCCTGTGGCTTTACAGATGATTCGCCAAAGTGGTTCATTCCCGTTTTTACCTGTACGGTTAAGCCCTGGTATTTGAATGGATCTTTTGTTTTTAACGATAATAAACCATTAAAGGCCACCGGGCCATATAATGCCGATGCTGCACCTGGTATAACTTCGGCGCTTTCGATATCAATATCCGATGCGCCAAAAAGGTTACCTACCGAGAAGTTGAGGCCGGGTGTTTGGTTATCAACACCATCAACCAACTGCAAAAAGCGGCCGTTACCGGTACTGTTAAAGCCACGGGTGTTCACCTGTTTGTAGGTTAAGCTGCTGGTTACCGCTTCAACCCCTTTTAAGCTTTGCAAGCCATCATAAAAAGTGAATGAAGGATTTTCCTTGATAGCCTTCAAACTCATTTTCTCGATACTAACCGGCGATTGTAATATGCTTTGGTTAATACGGGTAGCAGATGATACAACCTCGTTTAGTACGATGGATTTTTGCTGTAATTTGAGGCTTACTTCGCCGGTGGATGTAACATTGTTTTCTATTTGCTCATACCCTACGGCAGATATAATGAGCGTAAAGGGCGGCTTAATTTTATTAAGGCTAAGGGAGTAATTACCCTTCGAGTCGGTAATGGTACCGGTTAATTTTCCTTTAACGGTAATGCTGGCGCCCACAACAGCCTGGCCGGTTGCGGCATCGGTTAGGGTACCCGTTATTTTGCTTTCCTGCGCAAACAGGTTGATTGACGAGAGCAACAATATGATAAATAAAAGTTTTTTCATCGTGATTTGGTTTTAAATTAGTTAGGGTAACGGCTTATTTTTTTAAGTGATCATAGCCTTGCGGCAGACGCGAATAACCATGGCTAACCAGGCGGTCGGCCAGGATGTTATAGTATCCGGCATCGGCGGGCAGCGCGGTAGCCAGTCCATCAACATAGCGGTTGTACAGGCAAAAAAGGGCAGCTATTAGTACAGTATCGTGAATTTCGATATCCGTCGCGCCCGCGGCCTTAGCCCGGTCAATTTCGGCGGAGGTTACATTTTTACCGCTTTGGCCGGTTAGTTTGGCAATGGTGAGCAGTGCCTTCATTTTTTCGCTCACTGGCGCTGTCTCGATATTTTTTTTGATCTTTTGGGCGGTATCTTTTTCGCCTAAATATAGGTCCGCAGCGGCAGTGTGGGCGGTAGTACAAAACTTGCACTGGTTGCCATGGGATACGATGGTAGCTATCAGCTCGCGGTCGCCTTCGGATAGGGTCGACGGGCCACGAAGCAAAATCTGGGTAAGTTCGCGAATAGGTGCAGCGCTTTCTTTGCTGTACTCCAATAAACCGGTAATGCCCGGTAAATGGGATTCAAGAGGAATATAAGGCATGAGTTTAATTTGAGAATTTGAAGATTTGAAAATTTGAAAATTGCCGGAGGGGTAATTAGCTTATTGATGCTCGTACGACGCACTATCGCGTTTGTGCTCTGGCTAAATGCAAAAGCAGCAAACCGCGTTAACACGCGCAGGCAAATTCCAATAAAAGCAACTCAATGGTACTAACAGCACCATCCGGAAAAATGAATTAAAAAGAGGCGATCAGCAGGTGGCTTTGGGCGGTTGCTCAGGAATGTCCTGGTGGTAATAAACCAAGGGCTGTACAGGTTGTACAACGTTTTTCTGTAAGTTTTTTATTGGGCAAATAAACTCAATTTGTGCGAAGGAGAAACTGATGTTTTCCTGCACAATTGTTTTGCCGTATGGTACATGATCTTTTTGTGGTACCGGGATATCTTTAACGCCTTTGGCATTAACTACATTTTTATCAATATGTTGGGTGGTCTTGTAATTGGGGATGCACATGAGGTGTAAACCGGTGCGTGTCATCTTCATTTTTACGTAATTGTAGTTGGTGCTCCCAAACTGGATTTGCCCGGCAATGTTCTCGAAGTTTTTCCAATCGCTGATGTTGGGCAGGTTAACGGGGATAATGATCTCTGTTAGATCTTTGATATTGTAAAGCCCTTTGCGGGTTTGCTCGGTATAAAACTTATCTGTTTTGTAAACCAAATATTGATGAAATGCCAGCTGCCCGCCAATATTTAGCAGGTGAATGTTGAGTAACATTAAGGCAATAAATTTTTTCAATCTGGTTTAAAGGCAAAAGAGTTGTTTAAAGTTGTGACTTTAAAACAAACTTTCAAAATTTTATTTAACAATAGCGCGAATATTTGCTTTGTTTCTGCCGCATTTGCCCCGGAGTTAATTTTTAACGTACTTTTATACTGCCAACTTTATAAACAGCCACCTATGTTTAAATATTTTATTTGCTGCCTTGCCTTCCCGATGTTTACTGTTAAAGTGTTTGCCCAGCAAACACCAACCCCGCAATGGCGGCCTGCATACCACTTTACGCCGCCCACCGGCTGGACTAACGACCCTAATGGCCTCATCTTCCTGGACGGAAAATATAACCTGTATTATCAGCACAATCCTTTCGAAAATAAATGGGGGCACATGAGCTGGGGCCACGCCACCAGTACCGACCTGCTGCACTGGACAAATCTGCCGGTTGCTATTCCCGAAATAGTGACCAATGATACTTTAACCTATATTTACTCCGGATCAGCAGTGTTGGATAAAAATAATACCAGCGGCTTTGGCAAAAACGGGAAAGCCCCTATAGTTGCCATTTTTACAGCCGATCAGCCTAAACAGAAAAAAGAATCGCAATATATAGCTTATAGCAACGATGGAGGCATAAGCTACACCCAATACACCGGCAACCCGGTTATCGATTTGAATAAAAAAGATTTTCGCGACCCCAATGTTTTCTGGCACGAACCAACCAAACAGTGGATTATGACGGTAGCCATGGTTGACGAGCATATGGTAAGGATTTACGGCTCTAAAAACCTGAAAGAGTGGACAAAACTCAGTGATTTTGGCCCAGCTGGTTATACCAAAAGCGGATGGGAATGCCCATCACTGCTGCCTTTAACTGTTGATGGCGATGCAGCCAAGACAAAATGGGTACTGTTTGTATCGTGCTGGGGCGAGCATAGCCCAATGATGCAGTATTACGTTGGCGATTTTGATGGCACAACCTTTAAAAACAGCAATGATGCCGGTAGCCTGTTCAAAGTTGATTATGGCGACTCGTTTTATGCCGCTATTGGCTGGCGCGATGCACCTGGCAACAGGAAAGTGCTTTTAGGCTGGCTTGTAAACGGGCGCAAAGAAACCTATCCATGGAAAGGGCAGATGTCAATCCCGCATGACTTATTCTTAAAAACTACCGATGAGGGCATCAGGCTTGTTCAGGCACCATCAGCTGTTGTTAATGAGGCAATTTCAAAGGAAGTGAAGGCGCTTTCATTTGGTAGCCACGTACTTGACGGAACGATGTCGTTAAAAGGCAGCAGGGTATTTGGTAAATCAATGTGGATTGACGTTGATTTTCAGCTGAATGATGCCAAAAAAGTAGGCTTTATTTTAGCCCAGGAACGCGGCACAACAAAAAAAGTTGTAGTAGGATATGATGCTGTAAAACAGGAGCTTTTTATTGATTGCACAACCGCTGAAACGGCGAATAAGGATGCCGTAAACCTTATCCGGACCGCGCCTTTAAAGCCGGTAAATAGGGCTGTAAGGCTCCAGATTTTGCTTGACAGATCCTCACTGGAAGTTTTTGGCAACGGCGGCGAAAAGGTAATATCTACCATGATATACCCCGGCGAAAACGCCACCGATAATACCATATTTTCGGAAGGGAAATCGCAGGTGAAAAGTTTAAAGATATGGGATCTGAGCAGTAGGTAATCCAGCCAAAACCAACACCCGAAAGAAATTAGCCTGGCGAATTGCCCGGCCCGGTTGTTTTTTGATAATTATTTTGGCGCTATACCATACTTTTCTGATAATGAAATGATTGAATGTCTTTTTACCTATCCTTTCCTGTACCGTTGATGCACCTTTGGATACCCTTTCAACACCTTCCCAACACCCTGCGGATATCCGTTAGCGTACTGTTTTTATTTAAAAAGTCGGGAGTATATTTTAATTATTTAATTTTCAATATATTTTGAAAATTTAATATTTTATGTAGATTTGTATTATCGAAACCGATAAAAATAGATAGCCTGTAAAATGAAAACCATAGGTTTTAGTATTCAGCAATTGATTTGGTTTGCAGGGCTGGCCCAGGTAGGGCTGGCGGTTGGCAGCCTGGCCATTCCCCGGGTTTTAAACTGGCGGTCCGAGCTGTTCAAAGTGCAGCCCCTGATTAAACAAATGTTTTGGACTTACGCCGCGTACATCCTCGTGATCAACCTTTGCTTCGGGCTGCTTTCGGCCCTGGCATTTAATGATCTTGTTAACGGATCGCAGCTGGCAACATTGCTTACCGGTTTTATCGCAGCTTACTGGATCTCCAGGGTGTTGATCCAGTTCCTTTATTTCGACAGGACAAATTTCCCCACTGGTAAATTGCATAAACTGGCCGAGGCGGTATTGATTATTCTTTTTGTTTTCCTGAGTATTGTTTATAGCCGGGCCTGTTACTTTAATTATATGCAGTCATGATCACCACGGCGGTACTATTATCAGTGTTTTATTTCGGCATCACAAACGCTGTTGTTGTACTGTTGGGTTATGCATTTATAAAATATAAAATGGTGTGGCAAAGCTGGGTTTTGCTGATTATAAGTATCCTAATTGTTCACTTTATATTTTTACAGGCCAACCCCACATTGCGGATGCTGGCCATTATTGCCACAACCTTTACCGCCATGAAGGTTATTGCCGTTGCCCAAAGTTATAAAACCAAAAAACTTACCCTTCAATTTAATCAATGGCTGGTTTTTGCAGGCGGCTGGGCCGGCATGCGTGCCGAACCTTTTGAAAACCTTGGGCAGGCACCCTTACCCAATGCCTGGACAATGATTTGGTTTGGCCTGAGCCGGGTAATAGTCGGTGGGGCGCTTATTTTACTGGGACGCCAAATTGTATTGCTGCCTTTGGGGCCGCAGCCGGTTTACCTGTTAACCACTGCTTTTCTGTTGGTTGGGCTAAGCCTTATTCTTCACTTCGGGCTGTTGAGTATTAGCGCAGGTACATGGCGACTAAAAGGCGTAAATACCTATTACCTGTTTAAGCAACCTGCACGGGCCATGAGCCTTACTGAATTTTGGGGCAAACGCTGGAACATGGCCTTTAGCGAAATGACCTCCATAACCATCTTTCGTCCCTTGCGTAATAAAATAGGGCCGGGTGCCGCGTTAATGGTCGCCTTTGCCTTCTCGGGGCTGTTGCATGAGCTGGCGCTTAGCGTACCCGTAAATAGCGGGTATGGTTTGCCCATGATATATTTTATTATCCAGGGAATTATGGTACTGCTGGAAAAGGTATTGACAAATGGCGGGGCTGCATTTTTAAAACACCCGTTCACCGCCCGTTTATGGACTTTGTTTTGGGTGATAGCACCCATGCCCTTGCTGTTTCACCCACAGTTTATCAGGCAAATTGTATGGCCGATGGTGGGCTTACACTTGTAAAGCCGTAAAACACAAACACCCCGCTATGTCGTGCATAACAGGGTGTTGCTTAAGTTTATAATAGGTTAAAGGATAAAGGCTTTTAAATAGATATTTGATTGGTTGCCCCAGTTTTTCATTACATCGGTTAGGGTGGCGGTTAGTCCCTTACGGTCTACAGCCTTTCCTTTTTTAGGTGCGGCAAGCGCTTTATCGTCAACCGGTACCTCATTTACTTTGGTAGCAAACCAGGTTACGTTTTCGTGCGGAATGGCAAGGCCCAGTATCATGCCCGGCAGGCCGGCAAATGACTCGGGGCCGCCAGGTACCGTAATATCGTCGGTATAAAAAGCTACTACATAAACCGAATCAAGCACCAGCGCGTTTGCGCGGCGACAGGTAAAACCGGCAATTTCGCGGGTTTCAGTGGTAATCTTCCAGTTTATTTTGCGCACACTGTCTTTCACCAGGAATACCGATTCAAAAACCTTTTTCTGATCAATGCTGGTGTAGGTATTCAAATCGGTTTGTACGGTATTGTTTTGCCCAACCATCGGGTTATCTAAAAAGAAAGTATTGCCCTGGGCTTCGGGCTCAATGGGGGTAAACAGGGTTTTGTTGTTGCCAAACGCTAAAGTGCTTTTTAGTTTCCTGAATTGTGGCTGTGTTTTTTTATAAGAGTCAAAAGCGGGTTGTAGCCAGGCCTCGTTGTCCTTATCAATTATCTTCTGAAAAACAGCGTACATGTTTACGCTCTTTTCGTACTCTATAATGCCATTGGTGGTAAAGTGCTTGTTTTGGGCAAACAGGCAGCTGCCGCCAAGTACTAATAAAGCTGTTGTAAATAAAATAAACTTTTTCATATAAATTATTTTTTAGCTGCTGGCGCGGCACCGCCGCCAACATGGTTAAAATCCCAAATAAGTGATAGCATAAAGAACCTGCGGATAGTAGTATACCGCTCCTGCGAAATCTGGTTGGCATTACCTGTACGGCTGTACCCGGTATTCTGGTTCAGTAAATCGTTGCCGGCCAGGTATATTTTTATACTTTCATCCTTAAGGAAAGTTTTACCAATGGTTGCGTTCAGGATCGTTTTCCTGAAGTCCTGGGGAAACGATTGTGTTGCCGCGTTGTATTGGTATGTAGCATCGGAGTTGATACTAAAGTGCAGGGGGAGGTAAATATTAAAGCCTCCGTTTGCCTGTAAGCCCCGGCCGTTGTTATTAATATTAGTTTGTAACGAAGAAGAGTTAACAGTATAGGTAGGCCCTACCGACCCCCACATATCATACTTCTTTTGTTTGTATTTGGATAACCTGAAATCAAGGCTATAAGTGTATGATTGTGTTTTATTTAAGGCGTTGGGGCCATCGTTGTACTTAACAAAATTGTAATAAGTATTACCGCTTCCGTTAATACCTAAGCCAGCGTTTATATCTACTTTGGGGATTTTTCTATCAAAGTAGGCACTTGCATACATATTTACTGTTTGGTTGCCGTTAAGATTGGTGTACACATAGGTGTTTCTGCCATTCACCGTGGTAACGTTGCTTACGATAGGGTTGTAGGTATTGGAGTATGAACCATATAACCAAACAGATTGCCCGCTGAGCACTTTATAAGAGTTATAGCTAAAATTTAAACGATTGGTGTATGATGGCCTTAAATTGGGGTTACCAATTGTTCTGTTTACCGGGTCGTTATTTACCAGTACGGGTTGAATTTGGTCAATAGTAGGTTGTGTTGTATTACCATTGTAACTCAATCGTACAGATTCCTGCTGTGAAAAGCGGTATTGGAATGTAGCCTGCGGAAACCAGTTCACAAAATTACGCGTCCTGTCAGGTACATTTCTGATCTCGTCTATTTGTTTAAAGTTTACCACCGACACCCTCGACCCAAAATTGAATGTGGCTTTTTTGCCCTTATAATTAAGATTAAGTCCAAACTGGTTTGCCACCTGGTTTAATTTATAAAAATTGCTCACAGTTGTGTCAAGTGTGGTATAGTTTCCGGAACCTCCCGGATCGTTATAGGAGCGCCTGTCAGAACTGCTGTTGCTTAGATTGATGCCGTAGTTTACCACCGCCGAAAGCTTTTTGGTAAGCGGCTCTGTATAGGTAAGGTTGGTATTTAACACGTTGCTTTTTATGTTTGATACCTTGCGCTGATCGATAATTGTGTCCTGGGTTAATGTAGCAGTTGTATCATATGATTTTGTACGGGCGTACAAATAACCCTTTGACTCACTTTGGTTAAGCGATTCTGATACATTTAACGAAAACGTACGACCAACCTTTTTGAATTTTTTAGTATAAAAAGCGCTTGCGTTAAATATTTTCGATTTTACATCATTATCAACATTACGCTTACTGGTGTTTTGTAACCCGCCGTTTGCATAATTGCTTACATAATCATATTTGGTATTGGTGATAGCGTCTTTAGACGTACCATCTACCATAAGCTTCAGGTTTTGACTGGTATCTATCTTAACCTGGTAGGTTAAATCCAGTTTTTGACGGAACATGTGGTTATGAAAAGTTTGATCTGAGCTGTTGGTGTTAAATGTACCGTCGAAGTTATTTTGTGCTATTGTATTTTTGGTACCATCCACATTTAACGATCCTATTTTATAATTGCCGTTAATTGATTGCTTATCGCCATCCCATTTGGTATCATAATGCGCGCCGGCCGATCTGGCTAAAGGGATTCCCTCGCCATCAAACCTTCCGCTGAACGAATCCAGGTCGTCGCCACCACCACCGTTAAAATATATTTCGCCGCCATCGCCAAATTCAAGGCCGCCGGTGCCGCCGTATTTGCTGTTATCATCCCAGCCCAAACCTACCTTACCTGTATTACCTAAAGTTCCGTAAACAGAAAATTTCTGCTTGCCTTTAAAGCGATTAAATAAAATCTGCTCCTGATAATATTTATCGGTACCGCCTTCGGCATCTATTTTACCAAAGTAGCCGTTCTTTTTATCCTCTTTAAGTTTAATGTTGATGGTTTTATTCTTCACCCCGTCATCAATTCCTGTAAATGCGGCCTGGTCGCTTTTTTTGTCGTAAAGCTGTACTTTATCTACCATATCGGCGCGCAGGTTTTTGGTAACTAGGGTAGGGTCATCACCAAAAAATTCCTCGCCATCAACCAGAACCTTGCTTACAGTTTGGCCCTGTGCGGTAATTTTACCGTCCTTATCCACCTGGATGCCCGGAAGCTCTTTTAGCAGGTCCTCTACTTTGGCGTTGGGTTGTACGGTAAATGCTTTGGCGTTAAATTCGGTGGTATCGCCTTTAATTTTTACAGCCGCTACCTGGGCTTTTATAATAACCTCTTTAAGCAGCTGCGTTTTAAGTATCATGCCTATGCGGCCAAAATCGTGCGTGGTATGTGCCGAGTCGAGTGTAAAACGCTCTACAAAATCGGCGTAGCCAGAGTAGCTTACCAGCAAAATGAATTTACCTTTTTTTAAATTGTTAATGGCGAACTGGCCATCATTTACCCGGCTAAACTTTTGCAGGATAGAATCTTTGGCATTTAAAACAGCAACAGTGGCGTTGGTTAATTTAGAATTTGAAGCCGTATCGGCAACTCCGCCTTTAATAGAGTAATTATTTTGTGCAAAAACGGAGGTTGTACCCAGCAGGAGTATTATTAGTGCAGTAATTGTGATTTTCATAAGGTTATTTATGGAAACCAAGGTATAACTAAGTTTTTAGTAATCAAAACGATTTAACAATTGAACCTGTATATTTAACATTTAAAGCCCAAAATTTAACATTTATGACTTTTTTAAAGCCTACAAGCAATTGA
The DNA here is from genome assembly GCF_056401935.1 of Mucilaginibacter sp. P4_D1. NCBI lineage: Bacteria > Pseudomonadati > Bacteroidota > Sphingobacteriia > Sphingobacteriales > Sphingobacteriaceae > Mucilaginibacter > Mucilaginibacter sp. P4_D1. The sequence goes on along the minus strand of NZ_JBFUIJ010000013.1, from coordinate 97,902 downwards.
TTTTCATCTTAATAAACAGATGCGGGTTTGCTGTGTAATAATATTATTACATTTTATTTAAAATACGGGTAATAAACAGGAGGTAGTGGCAAGTGGGGTTACAACGCAGGTTGCAGTGCACGCCGATAGGTTAGAGCGGTAAATTATAAGTTGAATTTACGCTTTTTTTACTGCTAACTTAAGTTCGATGAGTTTAAGGGTATCTACTGCTCCTTGGTTTTTTGGTAGGCTACCCAAACGTAAAAAGGCACGCTCATCATCAGTAAGACAAAACCGTAATATACGGCATCTTTGCCGGTGCCTACAATATTCCACAGCGCATAACCAAATGCTACTATAGCCAAAACCACGGCGCCAAGCCAGCCATCTGCCTGTTTGTTTTTTACCTTGATGATAAGATAGGATGCAGCCGATAACAAGTAAGGAATAAGCATCGACAGCAGCGAAAGCATCAGTAAAAACCGGAATTGTTCAACAAATCCTTTGGAGTAATTCATACTCATAAAAACAGAAACAAGCGTACTGCTAAGCAGGATGCCCATGTAAGGCACGCCTTTTTTATTTTGCTTGCTAAATATGGCGGGGAATAATTTATCCCTGGCCACAGCAAAGGGCATTTGCCCCTGCATCAGTGTCCACCCGTTAAGCGCGCCAAAAGCGGCAATGGCAACGCCGGCGCTTACCCAGTAGCGAATGTTGTTGCCGTAAATTATGGCGGCGGCATCGGCGTAAGGCGTTTGCGACTTTGCCAACTCGGCAGCGGGAATAAGCCCCATTACGCTTACACTACCTAAAATATAAACCAATGTAGCAATTAACAGGCCCAGCAATGTTGCACGCGGCACCGTTTTTTGTGGGTTTTCCACGCTCCCGGCGGGTATAGTGGCGCATTCAATTCCGATAAAAGAAAAAAGGGTCATGGCCGCGGTGGTGCTTATTGCACTATAGGTACTTGTACCGCTGCTGTTAAACGGGCTAAAGTTTTTGGCCTGTAAAAAAAACAGGCCCCCAAATGCCACAAGCACCAGTGGTAAAATTTTAAGTATGGTTGTAACCAGCTGCCATTTGCCGCTGGTTACAACACCCCGTGTGTTAATATAAGTAAGCAACCATATAGCGCAAAGGCCGGTGGCTACCGCCGGCAGGCCGCTAGCCAGCGGTGGGAAAAACGTACTTAAGGCACTCACCAGCGATTTGGTAATGGCTGCGCAGGCGCATGAGGTAGATAAGAAATAACCCCAGGCCACCAGGAAGCCTGCAAAATCGCCCAGTCCGTAACGTGTAAAGGCGTAGGGGCCACCCGTAGCATGTGGCAGTAGCTTACTCATGTTACTGAAAACTTTTGCCAGAAAAAACGAGCCCACTGCCGAAAATACCCAACCCAGCAAACCAATACTCCCGAAACTGGCCATAGCGGCGGGCAGTAAAAAAACACCTGCGCCTATCATATTGCCCGCCACCAGGGAGGTGCTTGTCCATAAGCCTAATTTTTTTTCTGAGTTGGGCATTGCTGTAAATAAATTGAGGATGATAAGATAGGATTTTTATTAAATACTGCCGTAGTAATTTAACGGGAGGAGGAAGGCGGTGATTTTAACAGAAAACGTTGCCGAAAATTATTTAAACAGGTCTTCCAATAAAACATCGTTTTGTATCAACCCTGTTTTGTGGCTGTTATCCTGTGTTCCAAAGGTGGTAACCATTACTAAAAATATTGTTTTAGCGGTTTTAGTTTTGTTTCTGAATACTTCCCGTTTTTGCGTCAGTTCCAGGGCATAGGTCTTATCTATTGCAAAGCTTGTGTTTGAAAATTTCATTTCACATATACTGATACAAAAGTCCTGCCGGTCAAGTAAAAGATCGATTTGGGCACCAGGCTGACCTTTGCCTGGAGTATACCTCCATACCGATTCTTCGGTATACACTCCGCTTATGCCTAATGCTGCTTTAATTTGCGGCGTATGTTTTAAGCAAACGCTTTCAAAAGCGGTGCCACTCCAGCTTTTCCACGATGGGGACGTAGATAGTTTAATCCAGGTGCCCGGGCCTGTTGCACGGCTGTTTTCTATAAATTTAAGGTAGAACCTGGAATACTCGTCGGATAGTTTATAGATGCTATCGTTTGATTTTTTTTCAAAAGGGAGGTATGATGAAATAAACCCCGATTCTGCTAATTCTTCCAGCAGCAGGGTTGCCCTGCCGCCAGTAGAGAAGCCACACTCGGCAATGATCTCTTTACGGGTTAGGCCCGAAGGTTTTGCCGATAGGGCCTTAACCACTGCTATATGTTTATCAGCTTCGGTAAATAACGATTGGTATAGGTTTTTAAATTCACTTTGTAAAAGACCATCTTTTGTAAAACAAATCTTGTCGATATTTTGCGCCGCACTTTGTCCGGGCATAATTTCTTTCAGGTATTGAGGGATTCCACCCATAGCCATATATATATGCACTACTTGGTAATAATCCAGGTTGATATTGTTGTTTTTAAGGTATTCAATGGTCTCGGCAAGCGTAAAGGGGAGTAGCCTGATCTTTTTGGTGATTCGATTATGCAAGCCGCCTTTATTATTGACAACCTTTTGTATCATCCATGATGCTGCGGAGCCACAAATAGTTACAACAAGGTTATTTTGTTTTGTTCCCCATGAATTCCAAAAGAATTCAAATGCCGGTAAAAATCCCGATTTGGGGGAGCTGAGCCATGGAAACTCATCTAAAAAGACAACACATTTGCTTTCTTTTAATAATGGAATGGCATAGTTCTTAAGCATTTGAAAAGCCTCTGTCCAATTTAATGGTACAGCCAAAGGCACAGGTAGTTTCATTGCATCGGCAAGCACATTTCTGAAGTTGATCAATTGATCTTTAACAACAGTGTTATGCACTCCCGAAAATTCAAAGATCATGTTTTTTTGAAACGCTTTCCTGATCAGGTAAGTTTTGCCCACCCGTCTACGGCCATATATGGCAATTAATTCGGCTTCGTTTGATTTTAAAGCCTGTTGCAATAGCTGTTTCTCTTGTGTTCTGCCTATAATTTCTTTCATAAACTTCAATCGATTTTAAATTTTGGCCCGTTATTGATTTGTATAAGCGGCCATAATTATGCAAATATATATACTTTTGGCCGCTTATAAAAAATTATAAGCGGCCAAAACCTTGTTTTTAACTGCTGTTTTGGCAGCCTATAGCAGCAAACTAAACTGCAACGTAAATTTTGTTTAAACATTTTCCCTTCAAATTCCTTTTACTACCGACAAATACCTGCTGCCGAATCATAGTCGGCGTATGATTTCCGGATGAAGAAAAACAATTTTTTAGGAGTAAGAAAAACAGTTACGATGCTTTTGGCGACTGCAATTGCGGCAATAACGGTCGCTTTTGTTTTAGTTAAACATCCAGATAAAGCGCTAACTGCCGATAAAAACAACGGCGGGTTATACCTGCCCGGTAATTTCAAAGCCGTAATTGCCATTGATAGCCTGGCTGGCAGGGCACGCCACCTGGCCGTAAATAGCAATGGCGATATTTATGTAAAACTCCGCTTTCCCGATTCTATCGGCGGCAACATTGCAGCACGGGATACGGATCGCGACGGCAAGGTAGATACGATTAAAAAATTTGGCAACTATGATGATAAAGGGCCTTATGGTACCAGTATGCGGGTGCATAAAGGCTACCTGTATTTCAGTTCGGAGGTAAACGTTTACCGTACCAAATTAAATCCGAATACGTTGGTGCCCGATGGTCCGCTGGAATTGATATTACATGATGCCCACGGCGAGCATGAGCATGACGCCAAGCCCCTGGCTTTTGATGATGCCGGGCATATGTACGTTGCCTTTGGTGCGCCATCCAATGCTTGCCAGGAGCAAAACCGGGTTCCCGGTTCGCCGGGGATAAAAGGCTGCCCCTTGTTGCAGGAGTATGGCGGTATATGGCAGTTTGATGAAGCCAAGCCCAATCAGCAGCAAAAAGACGGTATCCGGTACGCCACTGGTTTGCGCAGCGTGGTAGCTATGGATTGGAACACCGCAGATAATTGCCTGTATGTTGTAGCCCATGGCCGCGACGATCTGCGTTTGTTGTTCCCTAAAAAATTCAGCGCCTGGCAAAGTGCTGTTATGCCCGCCGAGGAGTTTTTAAAGATAAAACGAGGTACAGATGTAGGCTGGCCATATTATTATTACGACCCTATAAAACATAAAAAACTGTTAAACCCCGAATATGGCGGCGATGGCATAAAAGCGGGTGATGGTGCAAAATATGCCCAGCCATTGATTGCCTTCCAGGCGCATTGGGCACCCAATGATTTGTTGTTTTACACCGGCAACCAGTTCCCGGCCCGCTATAAGAATGGCGCTTTTGTGGCTTTTCATGGTTCAACCAACCGGTCGCCATATCCGCAGGCTGGTTTTTTTGTGGCTTTTGTGCCGTTTAAAAATGGCGTGCCTACCGGTAAGTGGGAGATATTTGCCGATGGTTTCGCGGGCCGCAACACCGTGGTAAGTGTAAGCGATGCGCTTTGCCGGCCCATGGGCTTATCTACAGGGCCCGATGGATCATTATATGTGAGCGATACCGAATTAGGGAGGGTGTGGCGCATTTTTTACCAGGGCGACAAAACTAAATTTACCAGCGCCATGCTGACCAAAATGGAACTGCGTAAAAAGCTACCCAATTTTAAAATACCCGATCAGGCCCGCAATAATTTTGCTACCGGGATGCTTAAAGGCGGTGCAAAAATTTACACCACGCACTGTGCCAGCTGTCATCAAAAAAATGGCAAAGGCGATGGCAACCTTTTCCCGCCCCTGGGCGGATCGGAGTGGGTAACCGGCGGCAAATACATGGAAAAGGAGCCTGCCATAAGGGTGTTATTAAGCGGCCTTGAAGGGCCCGTTACCGTGAAGGGCAAGCCATACAACAGTGTAATGCCAAAGCACAATTTTTTGAGCGATGCAGAAATAGCCGGTGTACTTACCTATATCAGGAGCAATTTTGGTAACAATAGCAGCTTGGTCACGGCATCTGAAGTAAAAAAAATAAGGGCTACTTTGCCGGGTAAATAACCTGGCCTTACCGCTGTTTTCGCGCTGTGGTTGCTAAGGCTACTTCTGCTTTTTCATGCTGGCTGTCCGTATCGGGCCGTAAAAAAGTTAACAAATGAGGAAGGCATTTTAAATGTTATCTTGCGTTGTCCCTAAGCTCATTTAAATAAAGCTGCCGGGAAGCTAATTGCCTATATGCTACCAATGAAAAAACTTATCACCCTCGCCTTATTAGTTATCCCTTACTTTGCTTCGGCACAAACCACGCATAAATACCTTATTAAAACCGGGAAGCTATTTGACAGCGAAACCGGTCAGTTTAAAACAGGACTGGATGTATTGGTTGACGGCAATAAAATAGAATCGGTAAAAGCCGACAAGGATTTATCCGGTGAAGAAAAGAAAGACCGCGAACTGATAGATCTTTCTAAATACACAATTCTTCCCGGCCTTATCGATTCACACACGCATTTGTTATTCAGGGAAGAGTTGCAGGCGGGCATGGATTTTTCAACCCTGTCTTTAGAGAAAGTATTAACCCAGCAGGGCGATGCATACCGGGCCATATATGGTGCCGTAAGGGCAAAGGCTTATTTAGAAGCAGGTATAACATCTGTACAGGATTTGGGTAACTCGGGCAAGTTTGCAGATATCGCTTTGCGCAAAGCTATTGAAGATGGCTTGGTTGTTGGCCCGCGGATGAGTTGCGCGGGGCAGGGATTATCGAGCGAGGGCGGACAGTTACCAGGCTTAATTTACCAGCACCGGAATATAGCTAATGACGAATACCGGATAATAACCAGCGCCGACGATGCCATACAGGCCGTTCGCGAAAACGTTACCCAGGGAGCCAACGTAATTAAAATTTACTCCAACAATACCCCAAACCGTACTGCCCTTTCTGTTGATGAAATGCGTGCGATTGTAAAGGAGGCGCATCGTTATAATTTGCGGGTTACCGCCCACGCAACGGATAACCAGGCAGTATACAACGCGGTAATTGCCGGAGTTGATGGCATTGAACACGGATACAAGGTAAATGATAGCACCCTGATGCTGATGGCCAAAAAGAAAGTGATCCTGGTACCTACGGATGGCGACAGCACCATATATGCCAACTACGCTGCGATAGCCTATCCCAGCGATAAAAATGTAGCATCCCAATTAAAAAAGATGACGGATGCCCAGGCCAACCGACTGCAGCGCGCGTTAAAGTTTGGGGTAACAGTGGCCGCTGGGTCTGATGATTATATTGATGTGCATATGCCCTATTCGGCATTTTCCAAGCATACGCTTATCGGTTATCATGAAGAGGGGGTAAGCATCCCGCAACTACTGCAGTTTGCTACTATCAATGCCGCCAAACAACTTAATATGCCTAACAAGATAGGTAATCTGAAGCCCGGTTTCCTGGCCGATATTATAGCGGTAGATAGTAACGTAGATACAGATATCCACGCCATCATGAACGTACATTTTGTGATGAAGGACGGCGTGGTGTATGTGAATAAATAAACCGGGTTGGTATTTATTTTTATTAAATATTATCACAAATTAGTTGCTTGTTCGTTATAGGTATCGCCATGCAGTATGGTAAAAATTATAGTTGATAAACTTGAATTTTATCAAAAACTATACTGTAATTTTCGGCATTACCAATACCTATGATATCCCAGAGCCAACTAACGGGTGCCTTTCGCCCAGACCTTATTAAAGATGAGACTATTGCCGATATTTTCAGAAGTTCGGCTGCAATATATCCGGATAAAACCGCGCTTATTTTTGGCAGCAGGCAGCTAACTTACCGCCAGCTTGACCAATGGAGCAACCATATCGCATATTTTATCGCTTCCCAGGGAATTGGCAACGGCCACTCCGTTGGTGTTTGGCAATCCCGCGGGCTGGAGTTGCACGCGCTGATATTAGGCATAGTAAAATCGGGCGCGGCTTATGTACCGCTGGATAGGGAGATGCCCGAAGAGCGGCTACAGATAGTTTTGCAGGAAGTTGGCGCCTCGGCCTGTTTTAGTGATGGATTGCCGCAATTGTCCTGTCCTGTATTTAAAGTTCCTCTTTTTCAGGAGGAGTATGACGATTTTACAGTGCCCGCCGGTCCAAATCCCGACGACCGGGCTTATGTTTTATATACATCGGGCAGTACCGGTAAGCCAAAGGGCATCCCGATACTGCACCGCAATATTTGCCACCTCATCCGGTCGGAACAAAGCGTTATCAGTATAACTCCCGAAGATAAGGTGTACCAGGGCTTCTCTGTATCCTTTGATATGTGGTGCGAAGAAACCTGGATCAGCCTTTTTGCCGGGGCTACTATCTGGGTGGCCGATGCTACAACTGCCAAATCAATCGACGAATTGAGCGAAACCTTAAGGCAGCAACAAATTACCATTTTACATGCCGTGCCAAGCTTACTGGCTGTTATTGATGATGATATACCGCTGCTACGATTGGTTAACGCAGGCGGCGAAGCTTGTACAACCGCGGTATTGAACCGTTGGAGCAAGCCTGGTAAAAATATTTTTTACAACAGTTACGGGCCAACCGAAACCACGGTAACATCAACTATGGTAGCTTTAAAGCCAGGCGATGCTATAACTATAGGCGGCCCGCTGCCCAATTATAACCTGGCCGTTGTTGATGACCAATTTAATATTTTACCCGTAGGCCAGCAGGGCGAGCTAATTATATCGGGCCCCGGCGTTTGCGAGGGATATGTCAACCGCCCCGAATTAACTAAAGAAAAATTCCTGAATAAGCCAGCCACGCTTGTAAGCTTACCCGGCGACAGAATTTACCTGAGCGGCGATGCCGTAGTGATGCAGGCCGATGGCAGTATTGATTTTCATGGGCGGCTTGACGACCAGGTGAAGCTGCGCGGATACCGTATAGAACTGGGCGAAATTGAAGTTCGCCTTAACCAGCTGGAAGAAGTAGCCACAGCCGCCGTCGCCCTAAAAAAGGATGCCTCAGGGCAGGATCAGATGGTAGGCTATATCACCCTGAAAAATGGCCATACCCTGGAAGAGCACCATGCCCGGTTAAAACTGGCCGAAACGTTACCGCCTTATATGGTGCCGCTGGTAATTGTTGCGCTTGATAAGCTGCCCCGCCTATCCAGCGGTAAAATAGACCGCAAAGGCTTGCCCGTGCCGGATGCCTTGTTACAAGTAAAGGTGCAGGAAGAAATAAAAATAAACCCCACCGATCCCATTGCCCTGAAGGTAATGGCAGGTCTGAACCATATTTTCCCCGGCAGGGATATCACCCCCGAATCGGATTTTTTCACCGACCTGGGCGGGCACTCCCTGCTGGCAGCAAGCTTTTCATCCTGGCTGCGCAAGGAGGCTGGTGTACAGCATGCCTCGCTCAAAGATATTTATACAAACAGGCCGGTTAAAAACCTCATCAGCGCCTGGGAACACGCAGAAAAGGAGAAAGAACAAAAGGTTCACGTTAAAAAAGAGCTTTTTCAAAACATCCCGCCGCTAAGGTACTTTTTGTGTGGTGTATCGCAGGGCCTGGCGCTGCTGGTTATCTATAGCTTGTTTGCCATACAGATTTTTATCCCTTACCTGGGCTACTATTACGTGGTAGCCGATACCGAAACAGGGCGCGATGATCGTACTATCGCTATTATTACCGCGCTGTTTTTGTACTGTTTGGTGCCACCTTTTTTGTCTTTTATGGCGATAGCTGCCAAATGGCTTTTACTGGGTAAGGTAAAGGAAGGCGACCACCCTTTGTGGGGATTTTATTATTTCAAATACTGGCTGGTTGATAACCTGATCAGGCTGTCGCCCGCGCAATTCATGAACGGAACGCCAATTTATCCGCTTTACCTGCGGATGCTGGGTACCCGTATTGCCAAAGATGTGCAGCTGAGCTCAATCACAGTGGGCGCTTATGACCTGCTGGAAATTGGCGGCGACGCCAGCCTGAGCTCGGGCGTGGTGCTGGATAATGTGACGGTGGAGAATGGGATGATCAAATTCCGCAAGATAAAAATTGGCGCTCATGCCTATATCGGCAGCAACGCGGTAATATCCGGTGGGGCCGAGGTAGAAGACTGGGGTGAACTCCAGGACCTGAGCCACCTACAGGGCGGCAAAACCATTAAGGCCTTTGAAGTTTGGAAAGGCAGCCCTGCCGAAAAAGCACACACAGCAAACCTCGAAGACCTGCCGCAGCCATTAAAAACGCCTTTTTTAAAAATCAAAACTTATGGCTTTTTGTATAGCCTGCTGTTGATTGTTTTTCCGATAGTGGTATTGCTGCCGTTGCTGCCAGTGATAGAGTTGCTGAACTACATGGACCTTAACTCGCCCGATTATAACTTTAGTTATTTTATACACGTGCCGCTGTTAACGCTGCTGTACATCGTCATTTACGCTTTTGAAACCGTGTTGCTTTCGCGGGTGCTCTTGTGGGGTATTAAGCCAGGTACTTACCCGGTTTTTAGTAGCACCTATGTGCGCAAATGGTTGTCAGATCAGCTGATATCTGTAGCCCTTATTGTACTGCATCCCGTTTTTGCCACGGTATTTGTTTCGTTTTTCTTTAGGATGCTGGGCGCCAAAATTGGCAAAAATACCGAGATCTCGACAGCAAGCAACGTAACCCATACCATGCTCAGCATTGGTAACGAATCATTTATTGCTGATGCAGTAACACTGGGCGAAGAGGACATCCGCGCGCAACGGCTTATTTTGAACAATACCACAATTGGCAACAGTAGTTTTGTGGGTAACAGCGCTCTCATCCCGCAAGGATACACCCTTGGCGATAATATGCTGATCGGGGTTTTATCTGTACCGCCAACGTTAGAACAACAGGCTGATAACCCGCTGGGCGATTGGTTTGGTTCGCCGGCCATTGCCCTGCCACACAGGCAAAGCAGTGGCGAGTATCCGCTGTCGCTTACTACAACACCTTCATGGGGGCGCAAAATAGCAAGGGGAACTATCGAAGCCATCAGGATCATATTGCCTGAAACCGTTATAATTTGTTGCAGCGTATTGTTCATAGCCTACTTTCACGACCTGGTGAAAGACCGTAACGTATGGCAAATATTGGGGCAATTGCCAAAGCTTCCTTTTTATTACCTCTACTACATGGGGCTCCCCGCCCTGCTGGTCACACTGGCGTTAAAGTGGGTATTTGTAGGCAAATACAAAACAGAACAAAAACCCATGTGGACACATAAGGTTTGGCGCAGCGAGGCTATTACCAGTACTTACGAAGCCCTGGCCGTTCCCTTTATGCTTGATTTTTTAAGGGGAACTCCCTTTTTGCCTATGGTATTGCGCCTTTTTGGTGTTAAAATAGGCAAACGCGTGTGGCTTAATACCACCGATATCACCGAATATGATATGGTAAGCATCGGCGACGATACCGCCCTGAATGAAGATTGCGGTCCGCAAACCCACTTATTTGAAGACCGTGTGATGAAGGTAGGAACCATACAGATAGGTGCCCGTTGCAGCATTGGCACCCGCAGCATTATTTTGTATGATAGCCAGATTGGCGACGATGTAAAACTGGAGCCGCTATCGCTCATCATGAAAGGCGAGCAATTGGCCCCACAAACCGAATGGACAGGCAGCCCTATTAAAGCGCTGAATTAGATTTTGAGGGATTGTTTTGGCAAATGAAGAGTTGCAACAAAGCAATCCCTATATATAAACCCCGTAGCTCATTTTTAACCTATCCATTACTACATGGGTATAAAAGCGCTGCACATCGGAGCTATCCATAAAATATTTTTTGCTGAATTGCTCGTAGTGTTTCATATCCCGGGTGTTAACAATAAGCACCAGGTCATAGGTACCGGTTACGTAGTAGCACTGGGATACTTCGGGGCAATTTTCAATTTCGGCCCTGAACCTTTCGATAGTGCGGGAGCCATCTTCCTGCATACAGATATCTACTATGCAGGTTAGCCCAACACCTGCCACAGCGGGCGAGATGATAGCTACATCGGCCTCAATAATTTTTTCATCACGCAGTTTGGCTATCCGCCTTTGCACAGCTGACCCGCTAAGGTTTACCATTTGGGCCAGGGCCTGGGCGGTAAGGCGGTTGTCTTTTTGTAATAAGCGCAGCAGCTTTTTATCGTAGTCGTCAAGCGTGTACATAATTTACCCGTTTTAAGGGCTAAATTAATTAAAACATGCGCAATACCGGTCATTAAGCGATTTTTATGCAGGGGCTTGTTGGTAGTTTTGAATTATCATCCACAGTAAACAAACAGGTAAAATTTTATGAAATTATTAGCCAACAGCATATTCACCGAGGCCGAAATTGAGCAATTCAGAAACGAAACTATCGGCTGTACCTATGTTAACCATTTAAACAACGCCGGTGCCGCATTAATGCCCAATGTAGTTACCGATGCCATTACCGGCCATATTAGACTGGAAGCCGAGATAGGCGGATATGAGGCCGCCACAGCAAAGGCCGATGCCATTGCCGAATTTTATGAACTGGCCGCCCGGCTTATCAATAGCAAACCCGGTAACATCGCCTTTACAGCAAGCGCTACCGACTCGTACATCAGGGCTTTATCTGCCATTCCATTTGTTGCAGGAGATATCATTTTAACTGATTGCGACGATTATATCTCAAACCAGCTCCATTTTCTGTCGCTTAAAAAACGGTTTGGGGTTGATATTGTCCATATAAAAAATGCCGCCGCAGGCGGTGTCGAACTTGCCGACCTGGAAACTAAATTATATGAGCTTAAGCCCAGGTTGCTGGCTATAACCCATATCCCCACCAATTCGGGCCTGGTGCAGCCGGTTAACCAGATTGCAGCCATCTATGCTAAATATAGCCGGGAAAATGGTGATAAAACATGGTATATTTTAGATGCCTGCCAATCGGCAGGGCAAATGAAGCTGGATGTACAGCAGCTGCAATGCGATTTTTTATCGGCAACTATCCGTAAGTTTTTAAGAGGGCCGCGTGGTTCGGGCTTTTTGTATATTTCAGATAAAGCTTTGCGGGCCAAACTCGAGCCTTTGTTTATTGATATGCGCGGCGCGCGATGGACAGAAAAAGACCAATATGAGCAACAGCCCGATGCAAAACGTTTTGAAGACTGGGAGTTTGCCTACGCTACTGTAGTTGGCAGCGCCGAAGCAATCAGGTACTGCCTGGCCATTGGCGAAGACCGGATCTGGCAGCAGGTTAAACAGCTATCTGCCTATTTGCGCAGCCGTTTAGCATCAATAACAAATGTCAGGGTGTTGGATCAGGGGCCCGAATTGAGTTCGTCTGTTACCTTTACGGTTGCAAACTCATCGGCCGAGTTCCTGGTGAAGCAATTTTCACAGCACAATATCAACGTGGTATCGTCCTATCGTGAATTTGCGGTTATCGATTTTGACGAAAAACAGGTAGAGTGGGCCATCAGGGTATCGCCTCATTATTATAACACTGTTGATGAACTTGACGCGTTGGGTGATTGCCTGGCCGGTTTTTAATTTAAGGAGGCGTTTAACCCTCCAGTTTGCCCAACACCTCTTTGGCGTATGAGCTACCGATTGGGATACTTTGCTTGCCAATTTCAATATGGCTGCCCGTATAGGCATTAATATGGTTGATGGAAATTATGTAAGAACGATGTACGCGGATGAAGTAATTGGCCGAAAGTTTTTCTTCCAGGTAGCCAAGGGTTTGGTAGGTAATAACGGGTTTATCTGTAGTATGTATTTTTACATAATCCTTCAGGCCTTCAATGTACAGGATATCTTTGAGTAGCAACCGCACCATTTTTTTATCGGCCTTTACATAAATAAAAGCATGCTGATCGGGCTTTGATGGTTGAAGTGGTGCGGGCAGGCTTATTACCTCGGGTGTTTTGGCGTTGATGAATTTATCAACAGCTTTTAAAAAGCGTTCAAATGATACGGGTTTCAGCAGGTAATCAATCACATTAAGTTCGTAACCTTCCAGTGCAAACTCGCGGTAGGCCGTTGTCATGATAACCGGCGGCGGGTTTTTAAGGGTGCGCAACAGCTCGATGCCGGTTAATTGAGGCATCTGGATATCTAAAAACACCAGGTCCACGTTGTTTGCTTTAAGTGCGTTGTAAACCTCCATGCCATTGGCGCAAATGGCAACCGGGTTTAAGTTGTGGAGTTTGCTTACATGGTTTTGCATAATTTCGCGGGCAAGCTCCTCGTCGTCGGCTATGATACAGTTTATAGGTTTCATAGGTCAAGTTTCAGGTCGGCCTCAAAAATGCCATTGTTTTGGTTTAGTACAAGCTCATAGTGGTCCGGGTAAGTTAGCTCCAGTCGCCGTTTAACATTTTTAAGCCCAAGTCCATAATTATCCGGTTTGGGCAACGGTTGATAACTGTTTTCTACCTTTAAATACAACCGGTTCCCGGTAACTTTCAGGTTAATGGTTATCCAGCCATCGCTTTCGGCAAGGCTGTGTTTAAAAGCATTTTCAACAAAAGGCAACAACAAAAGCGGGGCTATCATTTTGCCGGCAATATCGCCCGAGTATTGGAACGATAATTCAAGCCTGTCGGCAAAGCGCATTTGCTCAATACCAATATAGCTTTCCAGGTGTTTGATCTCGTCCTGTAGCAATACCTTGTTTTCGCTTGCTTCGTACAACATATAATGCATCAGATCCGATAGGCGAAGCACCACTTTTGATGCCTGTTCGCTGCCCTTTAGTGTAAGCGCATAAAGTGTATTTAGTGTATTGAAAAAAAAATGCGGGTTTATTTGCGCTTTTAGCAGCCCCATTTCGGCGTTAAATTTTTCCTTCTCCATTTCGCGCATGTTTTTTTCTTGCTGATATGCATTACGCATAAGCTTAATAAGCATGGCAATAAACAGGACAGGAGCATTGCCCGCCGCATTTTTGAAGATGCGTACCGGAATCCAGAAATCTGTTTTTTCCATTTTAAACATAGCCGGGTCATGAATTTTATCCCAGGGTACCCAAATGGCGTAAGCAAAAAAGCGCGGCAGCAAACCACCAATTAATATTAACACCACCATCCCCATGGCGTACTGAATATACTTTTGAGGATAATAAAATAGCGGCATCAGCACATACAGGTTTAAATAAGTAACCAGCATGCAAATAGGAACGCTTGTTGACAACTGCGGATCAAGCTTAAAAGCAAATACATCCTTATCTTCCCAACCATTGTTTACACATTGGTACAGGATATAGGCCAGCCAAAACAGCAGGTGCCGTGTTATAGCCTGGTATGGTATCTGCCTGTTTTTTTGCATGTTGTAAAATTGAACATTCTAAGCTATTTGTGCCGGTTTTTTCGACAAATACCCTTTTTTAAGCTGTTAATTATACGTTTACCCCCTTTAACGGGTTTAAGCCCGGCAAAGGTGTATCGGCGGCATATAAGCGGCAGTACGTCTAAAAGTACAAAATAGAAGGTTTTAGCTCCATTTATTTGGGGCATGAAAATTTTTAAGGCTGCAAGATTTAGCAGGAGTTTGTGTTTATTGGTAATACTTACGGTAACCGGTTTACAACAGTTATATGCACAGGACGCGTTTGCCCCGCTGCCGGTAGCAAGCCGCCCGCATTTGCAGGCCACACGCATTACCGGGCCAATAAATATTGATGGTATACCCGATGAGGCCGCGTGGAATAACGCACCGGTAGCTGCTCATTTTACCACGGCCTACCCACGGCAGGGGGATAAAGCTACCTACGATACCGAGGTTAGGTTGTTGTATGACGACAAAAATATCTACATCAGCGCCCGCTGTGATTTTCCGCCGGGGAAGAAAAGCCTCCAGGTTCAGGATTTGCGCCGCGATTTCAGCTACAGCAATAACGAGCTTTTTGAAATCCTGATTGATCCTTTTAAAGATCCGCGCATGCCGGTAATGACGTTTAGTGTAACGCCCTATGGCACGCAAATGGATATTATGCACTATGCCGATTTTAGTTACGACTATAAATGGGATGCGGTATGGCAGGCCGCCAGTAAAATACAGGAACATTCATGGACAACCGAAGTGGCCATTCCGTTTACTTCATTGCGGTATCCAAAAAACTCAACAGAGTGGAGCATTAACTTTGCCCGCAACATCCGGTTTATTGGCGAAACCAACGGCTGGTCGCCCTGGCCGCAGGCTTTTAGCGAAACCCAGCTGGCTTACGGCGGCATTCTTACTAACATAGTGCCCCCGGAAGCCAGCTTCAATTTACGGATTGAGCCTTATGCTTTGGTAAATGCCAGTCGTGCGGATGATAACAAGCCGCGTTACAAACCCGAGTTTGGCGGCGAAATTAAGTATGCCATCAACTCCAACACCCTGCTTGAAGGTACCATTAATACCGATTTTGCCCAGGCCGATGTGGATAAGCAGGTAGTTAACCTGAGCAGGTCGAGCGTTTTCTTTCCCGAAAAACGGCAGTTCTTTTTAGAGAATTCAAGCTTGTTTTCGGTAGGTCAAAACAGCATTATTCAGCCGTTTTTTAGCAGAAGGATAGGGTTGAGCGATAATGGCTCGCCTTTAACCATCAATGGCGGCTTAAGGTTTATTCACCAGGATAACAAACAGTCTGCCGGAGTACTGGTGATGAAACAAAATGGCGATACTACCGAAAACGGGGCGTTGTTTGGCGTTTTCAGGTACAAAAGAAGCGTTAGCCAAAGTTTGCAACTGGGGGCGATGGAGGTATTGCGGCAAAACTTTGCCGGCTTAAATCAGCCCGCATCTGTTAACCCTGTCGAGGTGGTGGATGCTTTTTGGCAGGTAAGCCAGCCGTTATTTATAAGGGGGATGGCATCCTATTCGGGCAACTCGCTAAGCGGGCAAAAGGGGCCTGCCGCCTTCGCCGAATTTAACTACTCGGCTACACACTTTTTTATCGATTGGTTTCAAACTGCTGTATCTAAAGGTTACCAGGCACAAACCGGCTTTACCGCCAGGGACAATTTTATCAATACACAACCCACGCTGTATGTTTTTATGCATAAAAAATGGTTCCCCAAAAATGTACAGTTTTTTAGCCCGCAATTTACTGCCGATATTTACCATGAGGCATCAAGCGGTAAATTCCAGGAGGCCAGCGTAGTGGTGATGCCGCTGCAATTGTTTTTTACCAATCAATCGCACCTTGATTTTAGTATCACCAGTTCGTGGGAGAACCTGACAGATAATTTTCAGCCGGTGCGGAATGTTGACATAGCCGCGGCCAATTATCACTTTAACCGGTACGAATTTTATGGCATTACCAATGCCGCAGCGCCCTTTAGCGCCGAAACCCGGTTGAGTACAGGCGGCTATTATAATGGCAGGCTTAATAGTTATTATTTATCGTTACGTGCTGCCCCCGTGCCCCGGCTATCGCTGGTAATGAGCTACACCCGCAACGATTTTAAAAATGTGGGCATAAACCAGGTATCAACCACTACCCACCTGTTAGCGCCCGAATTGCGGGTAGCTGCAAATCCCAAAATGTTGCTCTCAGCCTTTTACCAATACAATACTGATGCCCGTAACGGATCGTTAAATGCCCGCTTCTCCTGGGAATACAGGCCGCTATCGTTCATTTACCTGGTGGTAAACAGCGTTAATAATTACTATAAAACCCCATTCGTAATTCCGCAGCGACAGCAGGGAGGTATCATGAAGCTTACTTATATCAGGCAGATATAAAGGATAAAGTCTGCCGGTTTTGAAATGAACAATATCATTCTGCCTCCGCAATCGTTTTTACAATATCCAGTGCCTTAGGCCAAACATCCTTAAAAAAGGCGATTATATCTTTAGGGAAATTGCCGCCGCTAAGTTGAATGGTAAGCAGGGTTTTGCCGTTGTTGATTTTGAGGGTATATTCTTCTAACGAACCTCTGCATACCTTGGCGCCGCTGCTGTCATAATTCTCGATACCATTAACTATTTCGCCAATGCCTTTTATCGCCAGAAATTCATTTGGGATGGCCTTATCTATCAAGCCTACCATCCCCGATCCTTTATGATCTAAAAATAAAGCCTTGCTGCCTTCTTTCCAGTCGGTAACGGCGTGCGAGCCTTCGCAAAAAACTGCAGTCCACTTGGGGTAATTAGCATCGGTAAAAAGTACGTCCCAAACCTTTTGGGGTGATGCATTGATCTCGATATTGAATGTCGGACTTTCCATTTTGGTGTGTTTTGGTTACCTCAAAAATGGGTAATATTTAACAGGGTTCAAGGGGCAAAAGCGACAATTTGGGGTGTTGATACAGACGAATGTTGTGTTATGGGTAAATTGACGCTAAAACTGGTAAACGCATGTAAACAGGGTTAACATAACTTAACATAATTTTGATTTATTTTTTGCTTAAGTCATTTATAATCAGTTTTTTACAGCAAAAATATGGTTAACACATGTTAACCATGTTTTCGCTGTTTTCCAGATATGAAACTTAAGGTTGAAATAACACGAGGAGGGTAGGCATTAAATATCAAACCCCACGCTGTACTTCAACTAACTACCACAACTCCAGTGTTTAATTAAACTTTTAAATAAAATCGGCGTTCTTTACTCCATTAATCACTACTCCTTAAATAAATCAGTTTTTCCCAACTTCGATAATATGGAACGAGCCAGTCACTTGTTTTGGGCGCGGCTTTGGGTTTTCGGCAGTTACCATACCTTGCTCTGTTTTGGCGGCAGGCAGGTACAGTTTGTGGGTTAACAGGTCGATGCCGATGGTACGGGCGCTGGGTTCGGTCGGGATGTTTTCTACAAACTCAAATTTATCGGCGCTAAGCTCTTTTACCACGCTAATAGTTCCCTCGCCGTTTGAGGCATAGGCTAATTTTAGTTTAGGATCAAACACCAGCCCGTCGCAACCGCCTATCGGGAATTTGGCTAAGTTTTTACCATTGGCGGCGTCCATTACCACCATGGTGCTGTTGCCGCCGCAACCAATAAACAGGCGATTGGTAACACGGTCGATATCTAAACCCGACGGTTCATCGCCGCCTTCAATTTTATAACGGGCCTCTACTTTTAAGGTAGTAGCGTTTATCACAACCACTTCGTTGGTAGTTTCGGCATTTACAAATACTTTTCCTTTGCCGTCAGATACGCCGGTTTCGGGTTTGGCATCCAGCGGGATGGTAGCCACAACTTTATCGGTAGCTACATCAATAACTGTAGCATCTTTACTACGGCCATTAAACGTGTACACTTTTTTTGCAAAAGGTTCATAAAATATAGCGTCGGGGTTGGTGCCTACGGCTATTTCATTTAAAACCTTTAAGGTGGTTAAATCAAAAACAATTACTTTATTGGCACGGCCTGCGCTGATGTAACCCTTATTTAAAGTATTAACCAGTGCAATTCCGTGAACACCCGGGGTATTTGGAACATAGCCAATAGAATCGCCGGAAGTTGATAAGATATTAACCTGATTGCCATGCGACGTATAAATACGTTTATTGGCTCCATCTACAGTAATATAATCCCAGCCACCGGGGCTTTTTATGGGGAAGCTTTTTAACATATGGAAGCCTGTTTTTTGTTGGGCCTGGGTATAAATCGGTTTAGCAATTATTAAAATAGCCATAAAGGCCAATCCGGGTATAAGTTTAGCACTTTTCATAATTAATTGATTTTATGCAATCTACCTGTTTGATTCTGTAGAAATGTTGGATATTGGAAAAGAAACGGCATGCCAAATGTTTTGAAAAAAAAGTGATGTAACCCGTTACATTGACAAAAGGRGGAAACTGCTAAACCGATTAACAAGGGGAGGGCTTCGTGCTATCAAATTAATTAAAAGGAATAGTATGTAAACGCGTAAGGGATTGGCGCGGATACCGGCCTGCGTGGTTAAGGCCTGTGCAGTATGAGCATAAAGCCCGGCCCGACCAAAGGAGGGATACGCCTAAAAACATTCTTTTGGCAAAAAAAAGAGCGACCGGTTTACACCAGTCGCTCTTTTTCTATTATTTTTKTTTAAAAGATTACAAGCCGAAGGCGGCTTTCACTTTATCAACATAATCCAGTTTTTCCCAGGTAAACAACTCCACTTCGCGTACCAGTTCGCTGCCGTCATGGGCAATAAAGGTTTTGGTTACGGTTTCGCTTGGTTTACCAAAGTGGCCGTAAGCCGCTGTTTCGCTGTAAATAGGGTTACGCAGTTTAAAACGGGTTTCAATAGCGTAAGGGGTCATGTTAAATACCTCTTCTACTTTGTTTGCTATCTCGCCATCGTGTAAAGCAACTTTGGCAGTGCCGTAAGTGTTTACGTAAATACCCATGGGCTGGGCAACGCCAATGGCGTATGATACCTGTACCAGTACTTCGCTGCAAACACCGGCAGCTACCAGGTTTTTGGCAATGTGGCGGGTTGCGTAAGCGGCAGAACGGTCAACCTTTGAAGGATCTTTGCCAGAAAAAGCACCGCCACCGTGTGCGCCTTTACCACCATAGGTATCCACAATAATTTTACGGCCTGTTAAACCGGTATCGCCATGCGGCCCACCTATCACAAATTTGCCGGTTGGGTTAATGTGGTACTTAATCTGGTCGTTAAAAAAGTGGGCGTATTTTGGATACTTCGCTTTAACACGAGGGATGAGGATGCTGATGATATCTGCGCTGATTTTGGCCAACATAGCAGTTTCTTCGTCAAAATCATCGTGTTGAGTTGATATTACGATGGCATCTATACGTTGTGGCTGGTTATCATCGCTATACTCTAAAGTTACCTGCGATTTTGCATCCGGGCGAAGGTATTTGATCTCGCTATTTTCGCGGCGGATGGCGGCAAGTTCTATCAATAAAGCGTGGGCAATATCCAATGCCAGGGGCATATAGTTGTCAGTTTCGTTAGTGGCATAGCCAAACATCATGCCCTGGTCGCCAGCGCCTTGCTCTTCGGGGGCCTTGCGTTCAACACCCTGGTTAATATCTGGCGATTGCTCATGAATAGCCGATAGCACACCGCATGAACTGCCATCAAACATATATTCGCCTTTGGTGTAGCCAATTTTGTTGATCACCTCGCGGGCTATTTTCTGTACATCTAAATAGGCTTTTGATTTTACTTCGCCGGCTAAAATTACCTGCCCGGTGGTTACCAGTGTTTCGCAGGCTACTTTTGAGTTAGGGTCGAATGCTAAAAAATGATCAATCAGCGCGTCTGAGATCTGGTCGGCAACTTTATCCGGGTGTCCTTCTGATACGGACTCAGAGGTAAATAAATATGGCATATAAATTTTTTATACAATTAACGTAAAACAGCCGAGCGGGGATTTTTGAGGGATCGTAGTAAAAAGAAGCATGGGTATTAGCACTTTTTTACGTGGTTGCAATCCTTACCTTTTATACAAAGGGCGTTAAATCAGTCCACTTTCGGATTGCAAAAATAAAACAAATTTTACAAAGCCGAAAATACATTTACTTTTGATACTTTAAATAATAACAGATAATTGAAACATAAAGCGTTATTTATAATAAACCCCATTGCAGGGGGCAAGAAGAAGGATGGTGTGCCGGAGCTGATAGATCAACACCTTGATAAAAATGTTTTTGATTACCATATAATATTTACAGATGGGGTTTCGCATGCGCAGCAAATAGCCGCAGATGCCGCCGGTAAGGTTGATGTAGTAGCAGCAGTAGGTGGGGATGGTACCGTGAACGAAATTTCGTCGGCCATAGTAGGGAGTACTACCGCATTGGGTGTTGTGCCATTTGGTTCGGGTAATGGCCTGGCGCGTTTTTTAGGGATACCCATGGATACTGTGGCATCAATAAAGGCGTTAGGGGGGTATAGGGTTGAAACAATCGATTCGGGATTGATGAACGGACAGCCTTTTTTTAACATGGCGGGCATGGGGTTTGATGCCCATATAGCCGAAGTGTTTTCGCATGGTAAAAAGCGGGGCTTTTTAACGTACATTAAATCGAGCATGCAGGAGATTATGAGCTATAAGCCCGAAAAGTACAGCCTGGAGATTGATGGTAAAAAATATGAACGCGATGCCTTTATTATAAGCATTGCCAATTCATCGCAATGGGGTAATGATGTGCATGTAGCCCCCAGGGCATCTGTGCAGGATGGTTTGCTTGACGTTTGTATAATCAGCAAATTCCCGGTTTGGCGCCTGCCCGAGATTGGCGCGCGGTTAATGCTCAAAACAATTGAGGCAAGCCGGTATATCGAAATTATAAAGGGAAGGGACATCCATATTAAAAGAACAGGCCCCGGGCCGATACACCTGGATGGCGAGCCGCAGGTAATGGCTGCCGATTTACATATTAATATAAAACCAAATTCGCTGAAGGTTATAGTAGGAGCCAGCTATCAAAACTAAATAATCATGGCAAAAAAGAATTTTACAGGAGTAGTTTATTCAACCGACCCTGATTTTGAATACCGGGAAAACGGAGGACCGGATGCGCAAACACTGCCTCCGCAACAACAAAATCTAAAAATCTACCTTGATCGTAAAGGCGGCAGCAAGCTTGTAACCAGGGTGAGCGGTTTTATAGGCGCAGATGCCGATTTGGAGGCCATTGGCAAAAAATTAAAAACAAAATGTGGGGTGGGCGGTTCGGTAAAAGATGGCGAGATATTGATACAGGGCGATTTTAGGGATAAAATCCTCGGCCTGTTACAAACCGATGGCTATAAAGCAAAAAAAGCAGGCGGATAGTTGCCTAAATGCTTCATAGCCTATATATTAAGCTGGTTCATAGCGTATTTTATACACTGAAACAGCGTAAAAAAGCGGCCGTTGTGCCACACCAATTATAGCGCATAATATATGTGTAACGAAATAGTAGCATAAATTTTATCACTATTGCTTGATAATATTAAAAAAAATGGTTTTCATTGCAAATAATTGTAGTGGCAACACACAATATTTTATTGGTATTACGTTATTTATATCCAATCGCACACAAAATGTAATTTGGTATTAAAAAATTGTAAAGAATAATATAAATGGTTTTTTTATTTAAAGAAAATTCTATTTTTGTTATTCGCATTTAAGAGCACATTTAACTAACTTATAACATAAACAAAAACTAAAACTAAAAATTTAAAAGTAATGGCAAACGCACCAACAAAACCAACTACTCCTGTTAAAAAAGAAAGCTCAAGTGCATCTGGCATGTTTGCTTCTCTAACTATCCCTATTTGTATAGTAGTAGCAATTTGCATATATATTTTCATCCTTGGCGATCCAAGCCACTTCAAGGGTGGAGATGTTGCAGGTACCCCAGCAGATATCTTCGGCACTGTACACAAAGGTGGTGTGATTGTACCTTTAATCATGTCCTTCTTATTAATGGTTATCGTTTTCTCTATCGAGCGCTTTGTGGTAATTAGCAAGGCTTCAGGTACAGGAAGTGTGGATTCTTTCGTAAGGAAAGTACAGGCTTCTTTAAATTCAGGTAACATCGCTGCTGCTGCTGCAGAGTGCGATAAACAAAAAGGTTCGGTAGCAGCGGTTATCAAATCGGCATTGAAAAAATATGGCGAAATGGAAGCAGAACCAAACCTTGATGTTGACCAAAAAACATTAGCTATCCAAAAAGACATCGAAGAAGCAACAGCTTTAGAAATGCCAATGTTAGAGCAAAACTTAACTATCATCGCTACATTAGTATCTATCGGTACATTAACCGGTTTGTTAGGTACGGTAATCGGTATGATCGGAGCGTTCTCTACATTAGCAGCTGCCGGTGCACCAAACCCTTCTGAACTTTCGGCACACATTTCTGAAGCTTTGATTAACACAGCTTTAGGTATCAGTACTTCAGCTATCTCAATTATCATGTACAACGTATTTACATCAAAAATTGATAAACTGACTTACGCTATTGACGAAACTGGTTTCAGCATCGTACAAACATTTGCTTCGTCACATAAAAACAAATAAGAATATAGTAGTGAACCTGCAGGTGTAGATAACGCCGGTAGGGTTTAAAAACATTATACACTATATATTTTTAAATAAATTTTAATATGGCAAGGATAAAAGTTCCAAGAAAGAGTACAGCAATCGACATGACCGCCATGTGCGACGTGGCGTTCCTGCTGCTAACTTTCTTTATATTAACAGCAAAACCAAGAACCGACGATCCGGTTCCAATCGATGTACCAAGGTCTTCTATTCAAGTGCCTGTTCCTGATGAGAATTTTGCAACGATAACTGTGGGTCATAACAAGGCTTTCTTCGGCATCGAGGGAACAGATCTTCGCAAAGAAACTTTAGAGAAAGTGGGAGCGATTTATAAACAGACTTTTACACCGGAGGAAATGAAAAAGTTTGCGGGTATAGAGTCTTTCGGTGTACCGATTGCGAATATGCATCAATTCCTTAGTTTGTCATCAGAACAGCAAAGACAGTTTGCTCAGCCAGGCATCCCAAGAGATTCGGTAAGTAATGAATTGTTTAACTGGGTCCGCGAAGCTCGTAAAGCTACAGCATCGCTGCATAACGTACAGATGCGTATAGCTATAAAAGGCGACAGCAAGGAAGACTACCCTGTTATAAAGGATGTTATTGGGATTTTGCAAAAGCAAAAACTTAATAAGTTTAGTTTAATAACCTCAATTAGTGGCGGCGCAAAAAAATAAGAAATCATGGCAGAATTAGATACCTCCGGGGGAGGGAAACATAAAGGCGGGAAGGTTAGAAGTAAAAAGCAATCAACCCGTATAGATTTAACCGCGATGGTGGATCTGGCTTTCTTATTAATCACGTTCTTTATCATGACAACCACATTGGCCAAGCCTAAAGCGATGGACCTTGTAATGCCTGATAAGGATGAGAAAACTAAAGATCAGTTGCCTATTGCTGCTTCGCGTTCATTAACCCTTTTATTGGGTAGCAATGATAAACTGGAGTGGTACATTGGTGAACCAGGCAAATCGGCACCCGAAGTTATCGGCTACGGACCGGATGGCTTACGCAAATTGCTGGTTGAAAAAGGTAAAGATGTACAACAATCAACAGGTAAAGCTATGTTTGTTGTAATAAAACCGAGTGATAAATCAAAATACAAAAACATGGTTAGCGTAATGGATGAAATTAACATTACCAATATACAAATGTATGGTATTGTTGATATCTCAGCACCAGAAGTTGAGTTGCTGAAAAGAGAAAATCTTTACAACGATAACAAATAATAATAGATAACGTTAACTAACATTAAAGCCTGACAAAAAATGTTTGGATCAAAATTAGACATATTAGATCAGAAATGGATCGACGTTGTTTTTAGTAGCAGGAACAAAGCATACGGTGCTTATGAACTGAGAAAGGATAATGCGAAAAATACGAACAGGGCGCTTGTAATTGCCATTATATTGTTTGTATTTATAATTTCTTTACCTACTATAATCAACAAGCTGAAAGGCTTGATTCCAAAAGCTGATGAAAAAGTAAAGATAACAGACGTAGTGCTGTTACCGCCACCACCGGTGGATCAAACCAAAAAACCACCTCCGCCGCCACCAGAACCGCCAAAACCAAAAGTTGACCAGGTTCGTTTTCCGCCTCCGGTTGTAAAACCAGATAACGAGGTTAAGGAAAAAGATCCGCCAACAGTTAAGGAACTTCAGGTAGCCGACCCAGGTCAGAAAGACCAGAAAGGTGATCCTAACGCTGATATCAGGATTGACGAACCGGTAGGTAACTCGGATATTAAACAAGTTGTTGAGGAAGACCCTAATAAGATTTTCGCATCAGTTGAAAATTTGCCAGAGTTCCCGGGTGGCCAGGATAAATTTATTGCCTACTTAAGCAAAAATATCCGTTACCCGGCTGTTGATCGTGAAAACGGTACGCAAGGTCGTGTAATCCTTACCTTCGTTGTGGAACGTGATGGTTCGTTAACTGATATTAAAGTTACCAGGAGTCTTAGCCAGGGTACTGATGCAGAAGCTACGCGCGTGCTAAAATCGTCGCCAAAGTGGAAGCCAGGTATCCAGAACGGTCGCCCGGTACGTGTACAATATAGTGTACCGGTAAGCTTTGCGTTAGCTGCCGATAATTAAGATAATGTCAATTAATTTTAATAAAGAGCAAAAATCGCCCAAAAGGCGGTTTTTGCTTATTATAGGAACTACCGTATTCATTTGCTTCATAGCTTTTGGATTAATGATTATGTTTTGGGATAAGCTTCAATTATCCTTACAGCCATATCAGCGCATTCTTTTTGGGGCCTTCATTATTGTATACGCAGGGTTAAGGTTTTCGAGGTTGTTCAAAAAAGATCAATATGATGAGGATGATGAATAGGTTAAAGTATACATTTCTGGCATTTAGTTTAATTATAGGGATACAGGCTTGCAAGCAAAAACCTGTAAAGGGCATCACTAATGATAGTTTTACATCAGGTAAGGTGACTTTTGCTGTTGATGATTCATTTGCACCAATTGTAGGGCAGGAGATGTATGTTTTTAAAAGCAGATACCCTGATGCTGATCCAACGGTTTTATACCTGACTGAAAACCATGTTGTAAATTTGTTGTTGAACGATAGTGTAAGGGTAGCCATACTTTCACGCGATTTGGATACAGCCGAAGTCAATGTGATTAAAAGACGGCAGTTGGACGTTAAAATAGTGCGGTTTGCCGTTGATGCGGTGACACTCGTTGTAAATAAGAACTCAAATGATACGCTGACTTCGGTAGCTGAGTTGAAAAAAATGCTTAATGGGCAGGGCGATCTTAATAAAACTATTGTTTTTGATAACCCAAATTCAAGTTTGGTAAGGTATTTGAAAGAGTTGTCTGGTAATAAGGAATTTAAGCAAAAGAATATTTATGCGCTTAAATCAAACAAAGAAGTTATAAAATATGTAAGCGCGCATCCTGATGCTTTGGGGATAACAGGTTACAGTTGGTTGGTTGATCCTGATAAGGAGTATGCTTCCTATGTAGATAATGTTAAGATAGTAGGCGTTAAGGACGAGGCTAATAAGAAGTTTCCAAACGAATACTTTAAACCTTCGCAGGAAACGCTTGTCTTAAAACAGTACCCTTTAAGCAGGGGATTGTATATCGTTGATTGTTCAAGCAAAACGGGCTTAGCATTGGGATTTGCCAGTTTTATAGCCGGCGATGTAGGGCAGCGAATTATTTTAAGATCTGGTTTATTGCCTGACAACATACCACCGAGAGAAATTAATATAAGAAGTAAATTATAACTAAATAAGATGAAAATGATCAGTAAAATAGCTAAGGCAACATTAGGACTGGTATTAATAGGTTCATCATCAGTTTTTGCGCAAAGTCTAGCCGACGCCAAAAAAGCTATTGACGCCGAACAATATCAGAAAGCCAAATCGATGCTTAAAAACCTTACGACCACACAGGCCGATAAGGACGAAAATTTCTTTTACCTGGGTTGGGTATATATCAAACAGGATTACTCAGATTCTGCCAAAACCGCATTTAACAAAGGTATTGCTGTAAATCCAAAATCGGGTTTGAACTATGCCGGTTTAGGCGCTGTTGCCCGGTTGGATAAAGACAAAGCAGGTGCAACAACAAACTTTAACCAGGCTATATCCCTTGCCGGTAAAAGCGCTAAACCTTATGTATTTGTAGGTAAAGCTTATTTGCTGCCCGTAACTACTGATGGTAAAGTTTCTGTTGACGATGCAAGCGCCGCTATCGCCGTTTTGCAAAAAGGTAAAGTAGTTGCCCCTAAGGATGTAGAACTGTTAATTACTTTAGGTGATGCTTATGCTTCGCAAATAAAGAGTAACGAAGCTTACCAGGCGTATTCTGATGCCTCAACCATCGACCCTAAAAACCCAGCTGCTAAAGTAGCAACCGGTGTTTTGTGGAGATATGCTAATAACTTCGAAGATTCTGAAAAACAATTCCAGGATGCATTAGCCATCGACCCTAATTATGGTCCGGCTTACCGCGAATGGGCCGAAACAGATAACCGTTGGGCAACAACTGATCCTAAAATGGCATCAGCTAAAATTAAACAAGCGGTTGAGGAATACAAAAAATATATTAGCCTTACAGATCAGTCGCCAGAATCGCAAATGCGTTATGCCGACTTCCTGATCAGCGCCGGCCAGTACGCCGAGCTACAGCCCGTTGCAGCTGATTTGGTTAAATCAGTAAAATCAAACTTAAGGGCTTACCGCTACCAGGCTTACGCAGCTTACGAGAATAAGGATTATCCGACAGCATTAACAGCGATGAATAACTGGATGACAAAAGCGGATCCTAAAAGGATCGTACCCCGTGATTATTTATACCTTGGCCGTATTCAAATGGCATCTGGCCAGGATTCAACTGGTATCAACACTTTAAGGAAAGCCCTTACATTGGATTCTACACAAACAGATGTTTATGGAGAAATTGCTAAATCGCTTTTCCGCGGTAAAAAGTATGCTGAAGCCGGAGATGCTTATAAATTAGTTACTCAGAAAGGTGGCCGCAGTGTAAAACTTAGCGATTACTTCTATGAAGGCATTAGCTATTACTATGGTTATGATGAAAAGAAGCCTACTGCTGATAGTTTAATTGCAAGGGCCGATTCCGCATTTAGCTATGTGGTTCAAAAAGCCCCGACTACCGCAGATGCCTACATTTATCGTGCCCGTGTTAACGAGTTGAAAGATAAAGACAGGAACAACATTGTTGGCTACGCTAAGCCTTTTTATGAGAAATACATCGAGGTTGTAACTGCTAAAGGCGCACCTGATGATAAAGCCAAGAAAAACCTTGCAGAAGCCTACGTCTATTTAGGTACTTATGCCGAGTTTAAAGATAAAGATTTGGCCAAGGCTACAGACAATTATACCAAAGCGAGGGATAATGACCCTACTAATAAGCAGGTGGTAGCTTTCTTCGCCCGCAAAGCAGGCGGAGCCGGCAAAAGCAAATAGCTTTTAGAACCAAGAGTTAAGAATCAAGGGTCAAGACCAGGAAGTGCAACGCTTTTCCTGGTCTTGACCCTTTTTTTATGCCCGTTTTGAAACAGACTTAAGGTTAGCTTCAAAAAGCCAACACGCTCAATCGAAAACTTCGCAAGTTGGATAGTTACCTGATACTTTCACTGTCATAGGGGCTGTATCCCGATTTTTTTTTGTCTTAACTCTTGATTCTTGACTCTTGAATCTAATAAGGCTTTTTTATTATCAATCCATTAGTATATTTGCAGCATGGAAGCACACAGTTTACCGGGTAGCTATCTGCCCATTATATTTCAAATGCTGGTTGCATTAGGGTTTGTTGTTACTACCATGTTTGTAACACACAAGATTGGCCCTAAACGTAAAACAAAAGACAAGCTTACACCTTTTGAATCGGGTATCGAGGTTGTGGGTAATGCCCGTACACCTATTTCTATCAAGTATTTCCTGGTAGCTATCCTGTTTGTATTGTTTGATGTCGAGGTTATTTTTATGTACCCATGGGCGGTTAATTTTAAAGCCATGGGCGAACAGGGAATGATTGAGATGTTCATCTTTATGGCTACCCTCTTATTAGGTTTTATCTACGTTATTAAAAAAGGCGCGTTAGACTGGGATTAGTTTAGAACAATTCTAAATATAGCCCTTGGCTACGCATAGTGTACCTTTTACATCGTTATTTACGTAATTTTGCGCTCGTTACCTGTTAGGTCAGGTAATGTTTTCTATTAACATTATTCAATGAGTGATATTCAAATAGTTAATGCCCCTATGGGGGTTGAAGGTTCCGGTTTTTTTGCCACATCGCTTGATAAGGCGGTTGGCTTGGCCCGCGCTAACTCACTATGGCCATTGCCTTTTGCCACATCATGCTGCGGTATTGAATTTATGGCTACAATGGCTTCTCACTATGATCTTTCGCGTTTTGGTGCCGAGCGTTTAAGCTTTTCGCCACGCCAGGCAGATTTGCTGATGGTTATGGGTACCATAGCCAAAAAAATGGCCCCGGTACTGCGCCAGGTTTACCTGCAAATGGCCGAGCCCCGCTGGGTTATGGCTGTTGGCGCCTGTGCATCAAGCGGTGGTATTTTTGATACTTACTCGGTGTTGCAGGGGATTGACGAAGTTATCCCGGTAGATGTTTATGTACCCGGCTGCCCGCCACGTCCCGAAGCTATCATTGATGGTTTTATGAACATCCAGGAGCTGGTAAAAACAGAAACAGTGCGCAGAAGGAACGAGCCTAAATACCAGGAATTATTAGCTAAATACGGAATCCAATAAGAATGGCCCAGATACCCAACGAAGAGCTTTTAAAAAGAATCGGCGAGAAATTTGGCGAACAGGTTACCTTAGTGGGCGAACCTTATGGTTTGCTGACTGTAGAAACAAGCCGCGAACAGATCATTGACCTGTTAACTTTCCTTAAGACAGACCCGGCCCTTAAATTTATATTTTTAACAGATATTACCGGGATTCACTACCCTGAGCAGGAAAAGCAGATTGGTATTATTTACCATTTGCACAGCCTTACAACCAATACCCGTATCCGGATAAAAGTATTTTTGGTTGATGGCGATGTATACATCCCGACAGCCACCGTATTATGGGAAGGCGCTAACTGGATGGAACGCGAAACTTACGACTTTTTTGGAGTGATCTTCGATGGTCATCCCGATTTGCGCCGTATTTTGAATGTTGACGATATGACGGCTTTCCCGATGCGGAAGGAATTCCCGCTGGAAGATCCTAACCGTGTTGACAAGAAGGATTACTTTTTTGGAAGATAAATACGTGCCGCACAGGGTAACCTTATGCGGCATTACTATATAAAAAGAAATATAAATTATACTGATGCAAAACCATCCTGTATATACAGATAACGATCCGCAAAACGAGCTCTCGACCTTAAACCTCGGCCCTACGCACCCTGCAACCCATGGTGTGTTTCAAAACGTGCTGCAATTGGATGGCGAAAGAATTGTAAGCGGCGTATCAACCATAGGGTATATTCACCGCGCGTTTGAAAAAATTGCCGAACACCGCCCTTTTTACCAGATAACCCCGTTAACCGACAGGCTTAACTATTGCTCATCGCCCATCAACAACATGGGCTGGCACATGACGGTAGAAAAACTGTTAGGAATTACCACACCAAAACGCGTTGACTACCTGCGCGTAATTGTGATGGAGCTGGCCCGTATTGCCGACCACATTGTTTGTAACGGTGTATTGGGTGTAGATACCGGCGCTTTTACCGGCTTCCTGTACATGATGGAGTTTCGCGAGGCTATTTATGAAATTTACGAAGAAGTTTGCGGCAGCCGCTTAACTACAAACATTGGTCGTATTGGTGGTTTCGAAAGGAATTTTAACTCCATCGCTTTTGCCAAACTGCGTAAGTTTTTGATTGATTTCCCTAAAACATTAAAAGAGTTTGAATCGCTGTTTAACCGTAACCGCATCTTTGTCGACAGGACAAAAGACGTGGCTGCTGTTACCGCCGAGGATGCCTTAGCCTATAGCTGGACAGGCCCGATATTACGTGCCACCGGTGTTGATTACGATGTAAGGGCCATGAACCCATACTCGTCATACGAAGATTTTGATTTTGAAGTGCCCGTAGGCACCAATGGCGATGTTTACAGCCGCTTTTTGGTACGCAACGAAGAAATGTGGCAAAGCCTGCGCATTATTGACCAGGCGTTAACCAAACTGGACAAAGAACCATCGGATGTTTTCCATGCTGATGTGCCGGAGTTTTACCTGCCTCCAAAAGAAGAAGTTTATAATAATATGGAAGCCTTGATCTATCACTTTAAAATTGTGATGGGCGAGATACCAACCCCTAACACCGAGGTTTATCATTCGGTTGAAGGTGCCAATGGCGAATTAGGTTTTTATTTGGTGAACGATGGCGGGCGCAGCCCATACCGTTTGCATTTCCGCAGGCCAAGCTTTATCAATTACCAGATGTATGCGCCAATGAGCCGTGGTATGTTATTATCAGATGCGATTATTAATATGAGTAGTTTAAACGTTATAGCCGGAGAGTTAGATGCTTAGAGTTGAAGATACTCAGGTTTCGGTTGAGTTTAGCCCGGAACTGCTGAATAAATTTGCTGACGTGGTTACCCGCTATCCCGCAGGTAAGCAAAAATCGGCATTGTTGCCTATCCTGCACTATGTACAGGCCGAGTTTGGCTGGGTAAGCCCGCAGGCTATGGATAAGGTTGCAGCCTATTTGGATATATTGCCGATAGAGGTTTACGAAGTTGCTACATTTTATACCATGTACCTGCTTAAGCCAAGTGGTAAATACGTATTGGAAGTATGCCGTACAGGCCCCTGTGGAGTTGTTGGCGCCGATAAAATCATGGATCATATTGAGCAAACGCTTGGTGTACCCGAAGGCGAAGTTACTGCCGATGGCTTATTTAGCTGGAGAGGCGTAGAGTGCCTTGCCGCCTGTGGTTACGGCCCCGTGCTTCAAATTGGCCCAGAATATACTTTTTATGAGAATTTAACTAACCAATCGGTTGATAAACTGATTGGAGATTTAAAGGCAAAAGCAAAAAATTAAAGCAATGGGACGCAAATTACTTTTAGAACATATAAACGTACCCGGCATCAATACATTTGATGTTTACCGCCAAAAAGGTGGTTATGTATCTGTAGAGAAAGCTTTAAAAACCATGACGCCCGAGGCGATTGTGGAAGA
The DNA here is from genome assembly GCF_056401935.1 of Mucilaginibacter sp. P4_D1. Taxonomy (NCBI): domain Bacteria; kingdom Pseudomonadati; phylum Bacteroidota; class Sphingobacteriia; order Sphingobacteriales; family Sphingobacteriaceae; genus Mucilaginibacter; species Mucilaginibacter sp. P4_D1. The sequence continues at coordinate 66,204 of NZ_JBFUIJ010000013.1, read as the reverse complement.
GGTAAAAAAATCGGGCTTACGCGGTCGTGGTGGTGCGGGTTTCCCAACTGGCATGAAGTGGAGCTTTTTGGCTAAACCCGAGGGGGTAGAACGTTACCTGGTTTGTAATGCCGATGAATCGGAGCCAGGTACATTTAAAGACCGTTATTTAATGACTTACATCCCTCACTTATTAATTGAGGGGATGATTGTTGCCAGCTTTGCGCTGGGTGCCAAAACATCATACATCTACGTTCGTGGCGAAATGATGCCGCAGATACGCATCCTGGAAAGGGCCATCGCGGAAGCTAAAGCAAAAGGATTTTTAGGAAAAAACATATTAGGATCGGGCTACGACCTGGAGCTGTACGTACAACCGGGTGGTGGTGCATACATCTGCGGAGAGGAAACCGCCCTGTTAGAATCATTGGAAGGCAAGCGAGGTAACCCGCGTATTAAACCACCATTCCCGGCTATTGCCGGTTTGTATGGCTGCCCAACAGTGGTAAATAATGTGGAATCAATTGCCGCCGTAGTACCTATCATTAACGAAGGCGGCGACGAATATGCTAAATTAGGCATTGGCCGCAGCACAGGAACCAAGCTGATCTCGGCTGGTGGTAATGTGAAAAAGCCAGGGGTTTATGAAATTGACCTTGGCCTGCCTGTTGAAGAATTTTTATACTCCGACGAATATTGCGGTGGCATTGCCAACGGCAAACGCTTAAAAGCGGTTGTAGCGGGCGGTTCATCTGTACCGATTTTGCCGGCTAACCTGTTCCTGAAAACCATTAATAACGAACCACGCCTGATGAGCTATGAATCATTAGCCGATGGTGGATTTGTAAGTGGTACCATGATGGGTTCAGGAGGTTTTATAGCTTATGACGAAGACCAATGTATAGTACGCAATACCTGGAACTTCACGCGTTTTTACCACCACGAAAGTTGCGGACAATGTTCGCCATGCCGTGAAGGTACCGGATGGATGGAGAAAGTATTGCACCGTTTAGAGCATGGCCATGGCAAAATGAGCGATATGGACCTGCTGGTTGATGTATCTAAAAAGATTGAAGGAAATACTATTTGCCCGCTTGGTGACGCGGCAGCCTGGCCTGTAGCCAGTGCTATCCGCCACTTCAGGGATGAATTTGAATGGCACGTAACACATGGTGCTGAAGCAACGATAAGAAACTTTGGTTTAGCTCATTATGCTGATCCGTTGCCGAAACCGGAAGTTTTGGCATAGTTAAGTCAAAATTAAAAAGTCAAAATTCAAAAATAGGAAGCATTGAATGAAAAACCTTATGACATCAAACACAGGTGTTATCAGTTCTCGAAAGAGTTAGTACAATTCATATCAACAGCTAAATACGAAAGAATACACTTTTCAATGTTTGACCAGCTCCTGAGAAGCGGCACTTCAGTAGGGGCAAATATTATAGAGGCAAAGTCGGGCAGTTCGACTAAGGATTTTAAGAAGTTTTACATTATTGCTCTTAAATCTGCTAATGAAACGAAATATTGGTTGTGTCTGTTAAGAGATACCGTATTTCAAAACGAAAAAGAACAACTAAATAAGTTGCTGAATGAAGCTGATGAAATATCCAAAATCATTGCTTCTATTATCATCAACCTTAAAAGTGAATAATTAGGTCCGTTCAAAAGTAATTTTTGACTTTTGACTTTTTAATTTTGACTTAAAAGATGAAAGTAACCATAGACGGAATACCCGTTGAAGTAGAACCAGGAACAAGCATACTTAATGCCGCAAGGCAGATAGGTGGCGATATTGTTCCGCCTGCTATGTGCTATTACTCCAAGCTGGAAGGCAGTGGTGGTAAATGCCGTACCTGTTTGGTTAAGGTGACCAAAGGATCTGAAAAAGACCCGCGCCCTATGCCAAAACTGGTAGCATCATGCCGTACAGGTGTTATGGATGGCATGGAGGTGCAAAACATTACATCGCCCGAGGTTATCGAGGCCCGTAAAGGTGTGGTTGAAATGTTATTGATCAATCACCCGCTGGATTGCCCGGTATGCGACCAGGCCGGCGAATGCCACCTGCAAGATTTGGGCTTTGAACACGGCGCGGCTAAAACCCGCTACGAATTTGATCGCCGTACTTTTGAAAAAATTGATATTGGCGATAAAATTCAACTGCACATGACGCGTTGCATCCTTTGCTACCGTTGTGTTTTCACTGCCGATCAGATCACCAATACCCGTTTACACGGCATCCTGAACAGGGGCGATCATTCTGAGATATCCACCTACATCAGCAAAGCTGTTGATAACGATTTTTCGGGTAACGTAATTGATGTTTGCCCGGTAGGCGCATTAACAGATAAAACCTTCCGCTTTAAAAACCGTGTTTGGTTTACCAAGCCTGTAGATGCTCACCGCGATTGTGATAAATGCTGTGGTAAAGTAACTTTATGGTACAAGGGTGAAGATGTGATCAGGGTAACCGGTCGTAAAGATGTTTATGGCGAGGTGGAAGAGTTTATTTGCAATACCTGCCGCTTTGATAAAAAGAAAACGGCTGATTGGGTAATTGAAGGCCCGCGTAAAATATCGCACAAATCGGTTATTAGCTCAAATCATTACGAGTTTACGCCGTTGCCGGTTGTTAAAACCAACCCGGTATTACTGGAAGCCAATAAAGAACAATTTGAAAGGGATACACGCTTATAATGGGAACCGATTTAATATTTAGGATTGTACTGATCGTTATCATTTTCCTGATCAGTTTGGTTGTGGCTATGTACTCAACCTATGCCGAGCGTAAAATAGCGGCGTTTTTCCAGGATAGGATAGGCCCTAACCGTGCCGGTCCGTGGGGGATATTACAGCCGCTTGCCGATGGTGGGAAAATGTTTTTGAAAGAAGAGATCATCCCAACAAACGCTACACCTTTTCTGTTCATTGTAGGCCCTTGTCTGGCTATATTAACGGCCTGTATAGGTTCGGCGGTTATTCCATGGGGTCAAAAAATGGTTATCGGCGGTCACACAATTGATCTGCAGGTTACTGATATCAATGTTGGTGTATTATATATCTTCGGAGTGGTATCATTAGGTGTTTATGGCGTAATGATTGGCGGCTGGGCATCAAACAATAAATACTCATTGTTAGGAGCTATCCGTGCTGCATCGCAAAACATCAGCTACGAAATTTCGATGGGCTTATCCATCATTGCCCTGTTGATGCTTACCGGTACTTTAAGTTTGAAAGAGATTGCCGAGCAGCAACATGGCTGGAACTGGAATATCATCCGTCAGCCATTAGGTTTTTTGATATTTATAGTATGCGCGTTTGCCGAAACTAACCGGACGCCGTTTGACTTGCCCGAGTGCGAAACCGAGCTTGTAGGTGGTTATCACACGGAGTACTCATCAATGAAATTAGGTTTCTATTTGTTTGCAGAGTATATCAACATGTTCATTTCATCGGCAGTAATGGCTACCCTTTATTGGGGCGGTTATAACTACCCGGGTATGGATTGGGTTGCAGCTCATGTAGGCCCTGCAATTGGCCCGCTGATTGGTACCGTTGTGCTTTTTGCAAAAATATTCCTGTTCATCTTCTTCTTTATGTGGGTACGCTGGACAATTCCACGTTTCCGTTATGATCAGTTGATGGACCTGGGCTGGAAGATATTGATACCATTGGCTATTGCCAACATAGTGCTTACCGGTGTGGTGAGTACAGCACTTAAACACTTTGGATTTTAATTAAATGGAATCATTAAGCAATAAGAAAAAAGTATTGGAAGTAAAGCCGCTCAATTTTTTGGAGCGTGCTTACCTGCCGGCCATTGTTGGCGGTTTGGCCACTACGATGAAGCACTTTTTCAAGAAACCGGTAACCATCAGTTATCCTGAAGAGAAGCGTGAGTTTTCTGAAAACTTCCGCGGCATGCACTCGCTTAAGCGCGATGAGGATGGTAAAGAACGTTGCACTGCCTGTGGTTTGTGCGCTTTATCATGCCCTGCTGAGGCTATTACCATGACGGCCGCCGAACGCCAGAAAGGCGAAGAGCACCTGTACCGCGAAGAAAAATACGCTGCTGTTTACGAAATAAACATGTTGCGCTGTATTTTTTGCGGCTTATGCGAAGAGGCCTGCCCTAAAGAAGCCATTTACCTTGACGGAGATATTGTACCTGCCGACTATTTAAGGAAGGATTTTATTTACGGTAAAGACAAATTAGTAGAGGCACCCTTAAATCAATAAAGAAGTTTTATACCTTTGCCCAACCTTAAAGCAGGGCAAGGGTATTTTGTAAATATAAACATGAGTACATTTTACTTCATCGCGTTTTTGTCCATATTCTTTTCGATATTGGTAATCTCGGCCAAAAATCCGGTACATAGTATCCTTTATCTTATACTTACCTTTTTTACGTTCACCATTCACTATATTTTACTGAACGCCCAGTTTTTGGCAATCGTAAATTTTATAGTGTACATGGGCGCTATCCTGGTATTGTTCCTGTACACCCTGATGCTTATTAACCTGAATAAGGAAAGCGAGCCGGTTAAACCGTTTATGATAAAAATTGCCGGTGTATTTGGCGGCGGCATCCTTGCTGTTGCAATTGCATCATCATTAAAGCTGGTTGCCACATCAAATCCGGTGGTATTGCAAAACCCCGACCTTGGGTTAGTGAAAAACCTGGGTAAAGTATTGTTTAATGAATTTTTATTGCCGTTTGAAGTATCGTCTGTATTGCTGTTATCGGCAATGGTAGGCGCTGTTTTGCTGGCTACAAAAGACCCTAAAACTACATAATGGAAAGTTTAACAAATACCATGCACGCGGTGCCGCTTAATCATTACATATTGTTAAGTGCCATTATTTTTTCGATTGGCGTGATGGGCGTATTAATCCGCCGCAATGCCATCGTGATATTTATGTCGGTTGAGTTGATGCTGAACTCGGTAAATCTGTTGCTAACCGCATTTTCTGTATATAGGGGCGACGCCACCGGCCAGGTTTTCGTATTTTTTATCATGGCATTGGCTGCTGCCGAAGTAGCTGTGGGCCTTGCTATTATCGTGATGATCTATAGGAACACAAATTCGATAGATATTAACGTGCTGAATAGGCTGAAGTGGTAGCAGCCCCCCGGCCCCCTAAAGGGGGAGGATTAGAAAATGAGTATTCAACGCTTTTCGCAAGAGAAGTTTATAAATAGAACAATTAAAAAATAAAAGTCTCACCCTTCAGGGGGAGATTTAGAGGGGGCTTATGAATCAATATATCTGGCTTATTCCCATATTACCGTTAGCCGGTTTTGTTATTAACGGGCTTGGCCGCAATTCATTATCAAAAGGCGTAATAGGCTTTATTGGCAGTGCACTGGTATTGGCATCTTTTGCCTTAAGCATTGCCGTTTTCTTCCAGGTAAAAGCAACACACGAAATTAACGTCAACTATTTCGATTGGATTAACGCTGGCCCGGTTCACGTACCATTTGCGTTTATGATAGATCAGTTAAGCTCTATCATGCTGCTGATCATTACAGGAGTAGGCTTCCTGATTCACCTGTACTCCGTTGGTTATATGCATGATGATAAGGGTTTTGGTAAGTTCTTTGCTTATCTAAACCTGTTTGTATTTTTTATGCTTTTACTGGTGATGGGTTCTAACTACATCATTATGTTTATAGGATGGGAGGGCGTTGGTTTATGCTCATACCTGTTGATAGGCTTTTGGTATACTAATCCGAGCTATGCCGATGCTGCCAAAAAGGCTTTTATCATGAACCGTATTGGCGACCTTGGCTTTTTGATGGGGGTATTCCTTATTATATATGCTTTTGGCACTATTGAGTATATCCCGTTGTTTCACAAAGTAGAAGTAATGAAAGTTGGTGCTGCGCCGCTTACAGCTATTGCTTTATTGCTGTTTGTAGGTGCCGTGGGTAAATCGGCACAGTTACCGTTGTTTACCTGGTTGCCTGATGCCATGGCCGGCCCGACACCGGTTTCGGCATTAATACACGCTGCAACAATGGTTACAGCCGGTATTTATATGATTGCCCGCTCAAATATTATTTATACACTATCGCCGTTTGCTATGGAAGTGGTGGCAATAGTAGGTTTGGCTACCGCATTGTTTGCTGCACTAATTGCCCTTACACAAACCGATATTAAAAAGGTATTGGCTTACTCAACCGTATCGCAATTAGGGTATATGTTTTTGGGCCTGGGCGTAGGTGCTTATACTGGGTCTTTTTTCCACGTGTTAACTCACGCTTTCTTCAAGGCCTTATTATTCCTTGGTGCGGGTTCTGTTATTCACGCTGTAAACGGTGAGCAGGATATGCGTAAAATGGGTGGCTTGAAAGGTAAACTGCCTGTAACCTTTGTAACCATGCTGATAGGTACCATTGCTATATCTGGTATCCCGCCATTCTCTGGTTTCTTTTCAAAAGACGAAATTTTAGCCCACGCCTACGAACATAGCACTACATTTTATGTAATTGGTGTGTTTACAGCGATGCTAACCTCTTTCTATATGTTCCGGATGATGTACCTTACTTTCTGGGGTAAGTTCCGCGGAACGCATGAGCAGGAACATCATCTCCATGAATCACCGGCTACAATGACGATTCCTTTGATCGTGTTGGCGGTATTATCTATTGTTGGTGGGTTAATTGGCGTACCGGAAGTATTGGGCGGGCATCATGAATTGGCCCATTACCTGGCACCGGTGTTTAAAGCTTCAACGGCGGCATTGCCAATGGGCGAGTTATCAGCAGGTACGGAAAAGGCTTTGATGGGAATTTCGGTTCTGTTAGCAATGGTTGCCTTAGTGTATGCTTATATAAAATATGTTAAAAATGGCCGTGTTCCGGTTGCTGATACCGAAGAACGCCCGGCCTTAACCAGTTTATCTTACCATAAATTTTATGTTGATGAGCTGTATGATTTCCTTATCCGTAAACCCCTGGATTTTCTGTCGACCTTCTTCTACAACGTGGTAGAAAAATTAGGTATCGATGGATTGGTGAACGGCATTGGTAAAGGTACAATTGAAACCAGCAAGGGCTTGCGCTTACTGCAAACCGGTAATGTAGGTTTTTACATATTTGTAATGGTGCTGGGTATTATTGGCGTGTTGCTGTATACCGCATTTGGATTAACTAAAGTATAAACGATAGCGTTTAAAACATAAAATGACCGTTAGTATATTAATTTTTTTACCGGTAATTGCCGCAGTTATAGTAGCCTTTTTAAAAGGCAACACAGCCAAATATGCCGCTTTATTTTTTGCAATAGCCGAGCTGGCAGTAGCAGGCTTGTTTTTAAGCAAATTTGTACCCGATGCAACCTCGCAATTTGTTATAGATGCACCATGGATACCCAGGTTAGGCATCTATTTTAAAGCGGGTATTGATGGGATTAGCATGATTGTAGTGTTACTTACAGTATTGCTTGTTCCGCTTATCATATTAAGTACGTTTAAGCACGAGTACAAAAATGCGGGTGCTTTTTACGGCCTGATTTTATTTATGCAGGCCGGGTTACTACTGGTGTTTACTGCTATGGATGGCTTTTTGTTTTACGTAGGATGGGAGGCAGCATTAATTCCAATTTACTTTATATGTGCCCTGTGGGGTGGTGAAAACCGTATCCGTATTACGCTTAAGTTTTTTATCTACACGTTTGCAGGCTCGTTGTTTATGCTGGTGGCCATCATCTACCTCTACCTGCAATCACCAACTAAGATGTTTGATATACATGCCTTTTACACTTTAAAATTAGGCACTCAGCAGCAGTCGTGGGTGTTTTTAGCATTCTTTTTGGCGTTTGCTATTAAGATGCCTGTATTCCCGTTCCATACCTGGCAGCCCGATACTTATACCGAAGCCCCAACCGGCGGTACCATGATGTTATCAGGTATTATGCTTAAGATGGGTGTTTATGGAGCAATTCGCTGGATGATCCCAAATGCACCGGCAGGTCTTGACCACTGGCAGGCTATTATAACTATATTGGCGGTAATAGGAATTGTTTATGCGTCGATTATCGCATTTAAGCAAACTGATGGTAAGCGTTTGGTAGCCTATTCATCTATTGCGCACGTTGGCTTAATTGCCGCGGGTATATTTACATGGAGTCAGCAGGGTGTACAAGGTGCTATGGTACAGATGCTTAATCACGGTATAAACGTTGTTGGTATGTTTTTTATCTGGGATATCATCAGCACCCGTTTAAACACCCGCGAAATAGGAAATCTTGGCGGTATTGCCAAAGTAGCTCCCAAATTTTCGATAGCTTTTTTAATTATTGTATTGGGTACTGTAGGCCTGCCGTTAACCAATGGTTTTGTGGGCGAGTTTTTACTGTTAGATGGTGTGTTTCAGTACAGCGCATTCCATTACATGAATATCGCCTTGGCTGTTATTGCCGGTACAACCATTATCTTAGGTGCGGTTTATATGCTGCGCATGTACAAAAATGTAATGCAGGGCGAAACCAATGAATTAACCACTAATTTTAAAGACATCAGCGGATCTGAGCAATTAGTGCTTGGTATTATCTGCGTATTAATAATTGGTATAGGTATATACCCGCAGCCTATTTTGCATATATCTGAAGCGGCTGTTACTAATTTGATAAATACTTTGAATACAAAGCCAAGCTTTTAATATAAACTCTAAATTCTAATTTCTAAACTCTAAAAAGAAAAGAACAAAATATTGAATGAAGTAGATGGAAACCGGAGATAACAACGCTAAAAAGTTTAATCTGGAAGATAGAACATTTGATTTCGCCAATAATTGTAAAGAGTTTTTAAAGAAGATAGAGAAAAATATACATAATGTTGAATACTACAAGCAACTTGTAAGATTGTCAGGTTCGGTAGCGGCGAATTTTATAGAAGCTAACGAAAGCTTTAGCAGGAACGATTTTTCGCACAGGATAAAGATCTGTAGAAAAGAGGCAAAAGAGAGTCGTTTATGGCTCAGACTAATAGATATAAATGAACAACAACTGGCAAACTCCAGGGGTATGTTAATTCAGGAAACGATGGAATTGACAAGAATCTTTGGAGCAATGCTTGAAAAAATAAAGAATACTAATTAACAGCTAACCCGGGTTTTTGAATTTTAACGAAGCTTTAAGGGTTTTATTTAGAGTTTAGAATTTAGGTTTTAGGATTTATAAAAACATGACTACTTTAATCATCATATCTGTTTTACCAATAGTGTTGCTGTACCTTGGCTTGTACAAGGCTTCAAAGGCATTATTACCTGTTACCATTGTTGGTTTGCTTGCTGCGCTGGCTTGCGCTGTGGCCGAATACAAAAGGCCCGATACCACAATTCCTACTTTTCATGGTATGATGATGTTCAATAATTTTTCTGTTGTATTTTCATCAATAGCTATTATAACAACTATTTTAATCCTGCTGTTATCGGCCGGGTATTTTGAGAAGATAAGCAACCACGTTGCCGAATATTATGCCATTATCCTTTTCTCGTTGGCAGGCATTATTGTAATGGTTTCTTATTACAACTTAGCCATGATGTTTATCGGTATTGAAATCATGTCGGTAAGCTTGTACATACTGGCCGGTATTAAGAAGAGCGATTTTGCATCAAACGAGGCGGCATTAAAATATTTCCTGATGGGGGCTTTCTCAACAGGTTTCTTGTTATTTGGTATTACCCTGCTTTACGGCACAACAGGCTCTTTTAGCCTCGAGGTTATCAGCGATTGGGTTGTTGCTCATCCACACGCCGATCCTATGTTTTATACAGGTATCGGGCTTATCATAGTGGGCCTTTGCTTTAAAGTAGGTGCTGCGCCATTCCATTTCTGGACACCAGATGTGTACGAGGGTTCGCCAACGCTAATCACTGCTTTCATGTCTACAGTCGTAAAAACTGCCGGCTTTGCGGCATTCCTGCGTTTATTTTCGGTATGTTTTGCACCAATATCTGATTTCTGGACGCCAATTTTATTGGTTATCACTGTAGCAACATTGTTTATAGGCAACATTACCGCATTATATCAGCAAAGCTTTAAAAGGATGCTTGCTTTTTCAAGTATCTCACACGCTGGTTACCTGCTTTTTGCAATTGTGGCTTTAGGTGCAAGTTCGGCCAATTCGGTATTTATTTATGCAACCGCCTATTCTGTTGCATCCATTGTAGCTTTTGGTGCCCTTATTTTGGTGCAGCAACAAAGTGGCAGCGATAATTTTGAGAGCTTTAACGGCCTTGCAAAAAAGAATCCTTTCCTGGCATTAGTGCTAACGATAGCAATGCTTTCATTGGCCGGTATCCCGCTTACTGCAGGCTTTATGGGTAAGTTTTATATGTTTACCGGTGCGCTTGCTAAATATCAGTTTTGGTTGGTTATAGTAGCTGTTGTAAACGCCATCATCAGTATTTTCTACTACTTCAGGGTTATTGTGGCCATGTATTTCAGGTCGGCAGACAGGGCCGAGCTGGTGGTGCCGGCCTATTATAAAATTGTTTTTGCTATTTCGGCATTAGCAACTATCATCATCGGTGTTTACCCTGATTTTATTTCCTATTTCATTTAATGGTAACTGGGTACTGCAAATTGATATAATATTTGTAGTTTTACAGATATAGTGAATGGAAAGTTTTTGGGATTACCTTCAAAATTTAACGGACGCTCAATCCATCATAAGTAGGGGAGGTTTTTATTTCCTGCTTGTTGTTGTTTTTGCTGAAACCGGGTTGTTTTTTGGTTTTTTTTTACCAGGAGACTATTTGCTATTTATGGCAGGCTTGTTGTGTTCTGCAGGCAAGGTTGACKTAAATATATCTACATTGGTGTTATCGCTCATTGCAGCAGGCATATTAGGAAATTTTACGGGATATTGGTTTGGTCATCGAACGGGACCGGTATTGTTCAATAGAAACGACTCGCTGTTTTTTAAGAAGCGATATGTGATACTGGCCAGCGACTTTTATAACAAATACGGTGGTATGGCTTTGATTTTGGGCAGATTTTTCCCTATCGTTAGGACATTTGCCCCTATATTTGCAGGTGTTGTTAAAGTTGATCTTAAAAAGTTTGCTTTATACAACCTTGTTGGTTGCGTAGCATGGGTGTGCACCTTTACCTTAGGCGGCTTTTTTTTAGGAAAAAGGTTTCCGCAGTTGAAGGATTACATGCAGTATGTGGTATTAGGGCTTATAGTGATTACTACCATACCCCTTGTTGTTGCCTACGTACGAAAGAAAATTGCAGAGAATAAAGAACAGAATATTAGATAATAAATATACTACAAATACCAAATGAGTACACAACATCCATGGCACCAGGTTTCTCCTGGCGATAACATTCCCGAAATTGTTAATGCTATAATCGAAATACCTAAAGGTTCAAAAGCTAAATATGAAATAGATAAGGATTCTGGTTTATTAAAATTAGATCGTGTTTTGTTTTCATCGGTGATGTATCCGGCTAACTACGGCTTTATACCACAAACTTATTGTGACGATAAAGATCCTTTGGATATATTAGTGCTTTGCTCTATTGATGTATTCCCGATGTCGATAATTGAGGCAAAGGTAGTAGGGGTAATGCACATGGTTGACAATGGCGAGCAGGACGATAAAATCATCGCAGTTGCAAAAAATGACATGTCGGTTAATTATATTAACGACCTGAATGAATTGCCCCCACATGCCATGACCGAAATTGTTCGTTTTTTTAAAGATTACAAAAAGCTGGAAGGCAAGAACGTAACTATCGAGCATTTATTAGGTGTGCGTTATGCGCATAAGGTAATAAATGAGAGTTTGGAATTGTATAAGTCTACTTTTCCGGTAACCCAATAAATATTAGATGGACCCCGCGCATTACGAAATAAGCACCTTTTATTTAATTGCAACCGTATTCCTGGTTTTGCTCAACGGTTTTTTTGTAGCCGCCGAGTTTGCTATGGTAAGGGTGCGGGGTTCACAAATAGAAATTAAAGCAAAATCGGGCAGCGGCGTTGCCAAAGTTGCACGCGGCATACTGCATAATCTGGATGGTTACCTGGCTGCTACGCAACTGGGTATTACCATTGCTTCACTGGCCCTTGGTGTTGTGGGCGAAGAGGTTGCCACCAATATTGTTATCAGGGCATTTTTGGCAGTGGGGATAACCCTTTCGCCGGGCTTTATCACAGCCAGCCACATCCTTGCCTTTACATTTATTACGGTATTGCATATTGTATTTGGCGAGCTTGCGCCCAAATCAATAGCCATTCAAAAGTCGGTACGTACGGTGCTGGCCATATCGTTGCCACTCCGTTTTTTCTTTGTGTTTTTTAAACCCTTGATTTGGGTATTAAATGGCTTTGCTAACTTTATTTTAAAACTTTTAGGGATCAGTACCTTAGAGGGCGGCGAAGCACACCACAGTTCTGAAGAATTGCAGTACCTGCTTGAGCAGGGTAAAGAATCGGGTGCCTTAGATTCAAACGAGCATGAGCTGATTCAGAATGTTTTTGATTTTAACGAGCGTGTTGTTAAAAACATTATGGTTCCCCGCACCAAAATTTCAGGCATCGATATCACCTCAACCAAGCAGGAATTGCTGGATATGATCATCGACGAAGGCTACTCCCGGATGCCGGTTTTTGATGATGTGATAGATAAGATCATCGGGATAGTACATGCCAAAGATATTTTGCCGTTGCTTGCACGTAACGAAGAGATAGTACTGAAAAATATCATCCGCAAACCGTACTTTATTCCCGAAACCAAAAAGATAAACGACTTGATGGCCGAACTTCAGCAAAAACGTATTCAAATAGCCATAGTGCTGGATGAGTTTGGCGGAACGGCCGGAATGGTTACCCTGGAGGATATTGTGGAGGAACTGGTAGGCGAGATACAGGATGAGTACGATGAGGAAAAACCAATTGTAGAAAAAGTTAACGAGCGTGAGTTTATTGTAAATGCCCTTGCGCCTATATATGATGTAAACGAACACCTGCCCCATGACTTGCCCGAAGACGGCGACTTTGATACGGTAAGCGGCTGGCTGGGCGACATATTTGGTAAAATTCCGGATGTTGGCGAGCAAAAGGAATCAAATGGGTATAATATCACTGTGCTGCGCAAATCAGATCAGAATATCGAATCTGTTAAACTTGAATTGCTGATAAATGAAGAAGATGCTGTAGATTTACATTAATCTGCTTAGCCAATGCATCTTTTTTATACGCCCGATATTGCCCCCACGCATCCCCAATATTTTCTTAGTGAGGAAGAGAGCAAACATGCTATACGTGTTTTGCGGCTGGAGGCAGGCGACGAAGTTCAACTGATTGACGGGCGTGGAGGGTTTTATAATGCGGTTATTCACGATGCGCATCCCAAACGTACCATCCTCAATATTACATCCGTTACTCCGGAGTTTAATAAACGGAACCATTACCTGCACATAGCGGTAGCACCCACCAAAAATATCGAACGCCTGGAGTGGTTTTTGGAAAAAGCCACCGAAATTGGTATCGATGAAATATCGCTTATCATCACCCAACGGTCGGAGCGTAAGGAGGCCAAGGTTGACAGGCTTAATAAAATCATCACCGCAGCTATCAAGCAATCATTAAAAGCATATCATCCTGTATTAAATGATGCGGTTAAATTTAACCAGCTGTTAGCGCTGCCTTTTGACGGGCAAAGATTTATTGCTCATTGTGAACCGGGCGATAAGTTCGATTTACGTAAAGTAATTAACCCACACGGGCGTTATTTGATATTGATAGGCCCCGAGGGCGATTTTAGCCCTGCCGAAATTGAGTTGGCTTTGGAAAGCGGCTTTAAACCGATAACTTTGGGTGAGGCCAGGCTGCGTACCGAAACCGCCGCCCTGGAAGCCTGCTTCGAGGTGAATTTTTTAAACCGGCTATGAAAAAACTCAGTTATATCATCATTGCCTTTGCTGCATTTGTAGTTTTGTGTGGTTTCTGTGCCCCCTCGTATAAAATTGCCCGGCTTAAGTACGCCGGTGGGGGCGATTGGTATGGCGACCGTACAGCCTTAACTAACCTGGCAAAATTCTGTAATGAAAACCTGAAAACTAACTTTGATACCGATGATGAGGTTGTTGAAGTGGGTAGTGCATCAATATTTAATTATCCCTTTGTTTTTATGACTGGGCATGGTAACGTGATTTTTAGCGACCAGGAGGCCCGTAACCTGCGCAAATACCTCACCGGCGGTGGCTTTTTACATATCGACGATAATTACGGATTGGATAAATTCATCCGCCCGCAAATGAAAAAAGTATTTCCTGAACTTGAATTTGTGGAGTTGCCGCTTAATCATCCAATTTATCACCAAAAATACAGCTTCCCCAATGGCTTGCCAAAAATACACGAGCATGACGGCACCCGCGCACAAGGTTTTGGGCTGATATATAAAGGGCGATTAGTGTGTTTTTATGACTATGAGTGCGATTTGGGCAATGGTTGGGAGGATTATGGTACTTACGCCGGCGATACGCAGGAAACCCGTTTAAAGGCGCTTAAAATGGGCGCCAATATGGTGCAATATGTTTTTACGCAGTAGTTTTATTTAACCGCATTAAGTTTGCTCAACTATTTGCATTTTGCCAATAGCCTAATCCTGATATTTGCTTAACTTTAATTTGTCATTACGTTAAGAACTACACCATCCCGAAACTCAAACCCTGCAAAACATGTATCAGATAAAAATAAATGAGAAATATAGCTTTGATGCAGCAAAAGACGGTGACGGTCTGTTTATTAATAATACAGCTACTACGGCCGATATTAAACATATTAGCGAAGGCATCTATCATATTATAGAAGGCAACCAATCGTACAATGCCGACGTAATATCTTTTAACAGTGCCGATAAAACTGCCCAAATTAAGATAAACAATAATACCTATACAATTACGGTAAAAGATCAGTTTGATATTTTGCTGGATAAATTAGGCCTGAGTAGTTTAACCAGTGCTCAGCTAAGCGAAATTAAGGCCCCTATGCCGGGCCTTGTACTCAAAGTATTTGCTGTTGCCGGCGATGAGGTAAAAAAAGGAGATAACCTTTTGGTACTTGAAGCCATGAAGATGGAAAATATTATCAAATGCCCGGCAGATGTAACTATAAAGAAAATCAGGATAAAGAGCGGTGATAAGGTGGAAAAGGGACAAATTTTGATTGAATTTTAAAGATTTATCTATTCTTCACTGTAATTTTGGTACTACAATTGTAAAAAATGCGAGAAATCCTCATCGCTTTAATTGTTTTTTTGCCTTTTTGTTAATAACTTACTTTTTTTAATTAATATTTAACTCTATGAAGAAAAATCTACTAACAATTTTGTTGTTATTTTCCTGCATTTCATTMGTTTTCGCACAAAACCGTGTTATTACAGGTAAAGTAACAGATCAAAAGGATGGTTCGCCCTTACCTGGGGTAAGCGTGACCGTGAAAGGTGCCGCCGGTATTGGCACTCAAACAGATGTAAGCGGAGCCTACAGTTTTTCGGTTCCTGCATCAGCAAAGGTTTTAGTTTTTAGGTTTATCGGTTTTAAGGTTGTAGAATTGCCAATTGCCGGAAAAACTTTGAGTACTGCTTTAGAACAAGATTCTAAGCAATTAACCGAGGTTGTTGTTGTTGGTTATGGTACGCAAAAACGGGCTAATATAACCGGTGCAATATCTTCAGTAAGTGCAAAGGACATTGAAGGTACCCCAACTACATCTGTTGAACAGGCTATTCAAGGTAAAGTTGCAGGTGTTTTGGTTCAGGCAGATAACGGAAAGCTTGGCCAGGGCATCAAGATCAGCGTGCGTGGCACGTCATCAGTATCGGCGGGTACACAGCCTCTTTACATATTAGATGGAGTGCCAATTACTACCGAAAGTCAATCGAGCACCGGTGCTGCTACCAGCCCGCTTGCCGATATCAACTTTAATGATATCGAATCGATACAGGTACTAAAAGACGCTTCTGCATCTGCTATATATGGTGCCCGTGCATCCAATGGTGTAGTTGTAATCACTACCAAAAAGGGAAAAGCAGGTGCTGCCAAAATTAATTTTACAGCCCAGTTTGGTAACAGCAATCCGTCAAGGCATCGTGATTTCCTGAATGCTAAGCAATTTGTGCAGATAGAGGAGCGTGCGGGCGTAGGGGCAGCCAAACAGGATTTTGCTGCCGGTGCTTACGACACACTCGATGATGCTATTGCTGATTACAAATCATATGTTGATGATAACCTTACCTTTTTGTCGGCCGGTACCGACGACTGGAAAACAGGTAAAATTAATACCAACTGGGAAAAACAAGCTTTTCAGAGCGCACCGCAACAACAGTATGATTTAAATATATCTGGTGGTAACGATAAAACCACCTACTATATAGGCGGGCAATACCTTAACCAGGCAGGTATTATAATCGGGAATCATTTTAAAAGATATTCGGGCCGTTTAAATTTGGACAGCAAGATTGATAAAAATTTAACTATCGGGATGAACCTGAGCTTTGCAAATACGGTTAACGACAGGGTATCTGATGATAATCAGTTTAGCACACCTTTGCAAATAGTTGCCCTATCGCCAATTACCCCGTTAATTGACCCGCGCAGCGGTTTAATAAGCGGTACCCCTCCGGGCGAATCGGATGATTTTCCGCTTTATTATAATCCTTTGATCAGTAAAAACAATGCATTTTACCAGGCTAATGTTTACCGTACCATCGGGAACGTTTACGCAAATCTCGATATATTTAAAGGCCTTACCTTCCGCACCGAATTTGGCATCGATCAGTTGAACCAGGCTGAAGATAGTTATTTTGGCGCCCTTACCTACCGTAACACAAGTACCAACAACGGATTTGGCGAAAACACCACCTCGCAGGTTATTAATTATAATACCAATAACTATTTTAGCTATAAAACTCTTTTTGGCGGTAAAACAAGTTCATTGGATATGGTTTTGGGTACAAGCTATCAAAAATCAAAAAACGTAGGTAATGATATTCAAGGTAACCAGTTCCCGTCCGATGCTTACAAAAAGCTGTCGGCAGCGGCTGTTAAAACAGCGGGCTCGTCTTTTGAAACAGGCTACAGTTTTCTATCATATTTCTTTAGGGCGAATTATGCCTATAAAGGCAGGTACCTGTTATCGGGTAGTGCCAGAACAGATGGTTCATCAAGATTTGGCCCTAACAGCCGTTACGGCTTTTTCCCATCCGGTTCTGCCGGCTGGATCCTGTCTGAAGAGGATTTCCTGAAAGACAGTAAACTAATAAGTTCTTTAAAGATTCGCGGGAGTTACGGTTTAACCGGTAATGCCGAGATTGGTAACTTTTCGTCATTAGGTTTATTTGCTCCGGCCAACTATAATGGTGCTGCCGGCCAGCAATTTACACAAATAAGCAACCCTAACCTTAAATGGGAGACAACCGCACAGTTGGATTTAGCTGTCGATTTCGGGTTTTTCAATAACCGCTTATCCGGTAGCTTTGATTATTATCAAAAGCGTACAAGGGATTTGTTATTGAACGTTAACTTGCCGGGATCGTTAGGTATTTCTAACCCAAGTTCGGTGCCACTTAGTACACAGGTACAAAACCTTGGCAAGTTATATAACAAAGGTCTCGAGCTTGAGTTATCGGGCGATATATTTGTAGGGAAATTTAAATGGACATCATCAATAAATGCCGCTTACAACAAAAATATAGTCACATTTATTAACGGACAGGTTTTAGGCAGTAATGACTTAAACCGTGTAATTGAAGGGCAACCTATAGGCGTGTTTTATGGTCATGAATATGCCGGTGTCGATCCTGCTAACGGTGATGCCTTGTATTATCTGAATACCAAGGATGCTAATGGTAAAATAGATCGTACGAAGACAAATGACTATAACGCCGCACAAAATGTGGTATTGGGCAGCCCTACTCCAAAGTATATAGCCGGATTTACCAATACATTCAGCTATAATGGTATCGATTTGTCGTTTACCTTCCAGGGTGCATTTGGCAATAAAATTTACAATGGGGGTGGCCAATATATGAGCACCAGTGCAGGCAACGGTTTTGATAATCAAACCGTAGATCAGCTTAAATACTGGGATAAACCAGGCGACATTACCGATATACCCGAACCACGTTTGTTTTATGGTAACGGAGTGAACGCATCAAGCAGGTATTTATCCAGTGGTTCATATGTACGTTTAAAAACCATGACATTAGGCTACACTTTACCTAAGAATGTGGTGAGCAAGGTGAAATTGCAAAAGGTAAGGTTGTTTATGAATGCTTATAACTTATTTTTAATAACCAAGTACAAGGGATGGGATCCGGAGGTTAACTCGGATTACCAGTCGGGTAATATCAACCTTGGCGTCGATTTTTACTCGGCCCCGCAACCACGTACAATTACATTTGGTGTTAATATAGGCTTGTAATATTAAAACATACTAAAATGAAAAGAAGAAATTATATATATATATCGGCATTGACACTTACTATGTGCCTAAATGCATGTAAAAAACCGCTTGATATTAAGCCAACGGGGTCAATTGATCAAACTCAGGCCATATTAACAGCAAAAGACGTACAAAGTACCCTTGTAGGTACTTATAACCGCATGGCACAGTCAGGTGTGTATGGAGGAGAAGTATTCTTATATTCTGATTTACTGGCAACCCAAAACATTATTAACTGGACGGGTACTTTCCAGGATCTTACCCAGATGGTAAACCAGGAGATAACCAATGATAACAATTTTGCTTTAACTACATGGCAGGAAGGTTACCAGGTTATAAACTTGAGTAATAACGTGCTGGCTAATTTGAAGCTGATTACCGTTGCCGATGACGCCCAAAGAACCGAAGGTGAAGCAAAGTTTATCAGAGGCTTAATGTATTTTGATTTGGCAAGGCTTTATGGGAGGGCCTGGAACGATGGTAGTCCGTCAACAAATCTTGCTGTACCGATTGTATTAACGCCAACAACCGTAGTTAGCGATGCGTCATACGTTCCGCGCTCAACTGTTGCTGCTGTTTATGCACAGGCCATTAGCGATTTGACTGATGCCGAAGCGAAACTACCCGAAGATAATTTGTTTTATGCCAATAAATATTCAGCATCTGCTATCCTGGCCAGGCTTTATTTACAGCAAGGTCAATACGCTAAGGCGGTTGCTGAAGCTAACAAGGTGATTGCTTCAGGGGCTTTTGACCTTACTGCTACTTACGACGCTGAATTTCCTAACGGATCAGATGCTGCGCACTTTGATAATACGTCTGAGGATATATTTGCTATCCAGGTAACATCTCAGCAAGGTGTTAACTCTTTTAATACATTTTATGCTTCATCGGGTTTTGGTGGCCGTGGAGATATCAGGATAAAATCGAGCTTTTTAGCAGGTTTTGAAGCCGCTGATGAACGCGGGAAATTTTATACGGTAACATCTGTTATCAGGACAAAAAAATTCAATAACAATTTTGGTAATGCTCACGTGGTGAGGCTTGCTGAAATGTACCTGATACGTGCCGAAGGAAATATCAGAAGCAATACTGCTGTCGGTGCTACACCACAAAGTGATGTTAACACGATCAGGGCAAGGGCTGGGCTGGCCGGAAAACCTGCTGCAGATTTTGTTCCTGTTGGTGGTACACCAAATCCGTTAGGTGTAGCTGATATATTAACGGAGCGCATACACGAACTGTCGTTCGAAGGTGGTTTCTTCCTACAGGATGCCAAGCGTTTACAGCAAAATGTTGGTGCATTACCCTATAATTCACCTAAATTGATATTGCCTGTTCCATTGCGTGAAATACAGACCAATCCTAAACTTGTACAAAACGAAGGTTATTAATCAAATTGAAATAGTTTTAAGAACCCCGGTGGCTTTATGCCGCCGGGGTTCTTTAGTATAATGGTAGTTGTTTCTCGTTTATAACGTAAGCACTTATGTCACGGCGTCTATCAAACAAGGGCCATTGGCGAAGCATAACTTGCTTATCCCGCTAAGTGCGCCGGACGATTCACGCTGTCTTTTTAATGCCCTGGTAATGAATCACGCTTGCAGTACGCTTCGTTATTATCTCTTCAAAGGCTTTAATATTCCATACGTGGCAACGGGTGTAGCCAGTAAATCACCCGTCAAATTGAGACTGCTTCATTTTCGTAGTTATCAACTATAGCTGCTTTTTCCTGCCAACAAATAAGGCCATTCAATACTGAACGGCCTTAATACTTAAGTTTAAAATTGGGTATCTTATTTAGCCTTAAAGGGCTTTGGTTTTTTAACAGGGTAGTGCGGCTTGCCGTTAGGATAAACTTCCGGAGCACCTACTAAGGTCATCGCGCAACGGAAACCAACTTCGGCACTTGACTCGTCCTCGTCCATAAAGCGACGGGTGGCGGGGTTCATCCAAAAAGCAAGGTCATTCCATGAACCGCCTTTATAAACTTTGGAATGGTCATTTACCAATGAGGTTGTACCATACAGCGCAGTGCTAACAGTATCTTTTTCGCCCCTGAAATCGGGATCGTATTTTTTGCCCGAATCTTTAACCAATGATGCAACTGCGGCTTTAGTAGCCGCCGCGTTGGCTGGTGTTCCTGGTGCTGCAACGGCGCCGTTAGCAGGTGTGCCTTGCGCAGGTGCACTGTTCACAGTGTTTGGATCCTGGCCTTGCTGTAATGCCAGGTAATCGGCATATTTCATTTTTTTGTTTGACTTGGCCGGGTCTTTAATTGGCTTGCCATATTTGTCTTTAGCATATAAGCCTTTTGATGGATCAGCTAAGCGTTTGTTGGTATACTGGTTACCACGGAAGGGATTAAAATCTTCAAATTCTTCAAACGATGTTTGACGATAAGTATCCTGCACCCACTCGTTAACATTACCCGACATTTGGTATAAGCCAAAATCATTTGGCGGGTAGGTACGTACCGGCGCTGTTATGTCGGCTTTATCATTTAAGTAACCGCCCACGCCCATGTTGTCACCGGCTCCTCTTTTAAAGTTGGCCAAAATTAAACCACGGGTTTTGCTTTTTGCCGAACGAACGCCCATTCCGTTCCATGAATACATTTTACCGTCATCAATATTTTCAAACTGCGTATTTCCGGCCAATGCCAATGCAGCATATTCCCATTCAGCTTCTGATGGTAAACGGTAAGCTTGTTTTAAAATACCATCTTCCATACGTACCGGCCTTACGGGTTTTGCATTTTTGCCTGTGCCGGCAGCAGCGTTAGGGCTTAAGTTAGGCAGCATTTTTTTACCGTCTACGCCGGTGCCTCTCATCTGTCCGTTAAGATAAATATCGGTGTTAAAAGGCTGCGATGATCCGTTTGCAGCGGTTGCACGACCACCATTTTTACCTTTTGCATTTTGATCTTTCCAGGTTACTAAACGCCCGGTTTCGCGTAAAATATTTTCATTGGTACGGTCGGTACGCCATGAGCAATAATCCTGTGCCTGATCCCAGCTAACGCCTACAACCGGGTAATCCTGAAATGCAGGGTGACGAAGGTAGTTATCTACGTAAGGATCGTTGTATGATAACGGTTTACGCCAAACCAGGGTATCTGGTAAAGCATTGTAATATAATTCGCGGTCTTGCGGGAATGTAATGCTTAGCCAGTGCAAATAATCCAGCCAATCCTGGTTAGCTACTTCTGTTTCGTCCATATAAAACGAGGGTACGGTTACCCTGCGCCTTACATTGTTATAGTCATAGGTTACGTCCTGATCGGCACTACCGCCCATTACAAAGGTACCACCTTCAATAGGTACCAGGCCCGGACCAGGTGCGGGGTGTGTTTGCCTGTAACGCTCGTAGCCACCATTGCTTTTGTTATTATAAACTAACCCGGTTTTTTGCGATACCGGTGGTTTACTACAGCTGCTTACCAATGCACATGCGGCCGCAAGGGCTAAAGCAGTTTTAGTAAAAAGTATTTTCATAATTTTACAATTATATTAATGACGTAAATTTAGAAAAAAATGGACATAATGCTAACGCTAATGTGCCTTCTTCTAAATAAATCAAACAATTATCAAAGTTTTTAACGAAAAAGTACGGCAAATAGTTGCAATATTTTGTTTTTTTTGAGGGTTTGCTATTAAATATTCCTTTAAAAATCCCATCTAAATTATGGGCCTATATTTATCAATTAAAATAATAAAGCTAAATTGCACCCAATGAAGTTTTTTACATTTCGGAATATAACCTTCTTATCATTGTATTTAGTGCCATTTACTGTTGTGGCGCAAACAAGTACTGATGGTAGCACATATAGAGGATCACGTGTTGAGGTGCCTTTTTTGAACATTACCCCCGATTCGCGTTCGGGTGCAATGGGCGAGGCGGGTGTTGCTATTTCTCCGGATGTTAATGCCAATTTCTGGAACCCCTCAAAGCTTGCATTTCTTGAAAGCAATGATGAACTTTCGTTGTCTTATTCTCCATGGCTAAGGCACCTGGTTCCCGATATCAGTTTATCCTATTTAAGCTATGCCCATAAGCTGGACGACCGTAATACACTTGGGGCATCGCTGCGCTACTTTAATTACGGATCGCTTCAATTGAACGACGATTTTTCAAATAGCCAGGGCACCTATACGCCAAATGAATTTTCGCTTGATGTGAGTTATGCACGCAAGTTTGGCGAAGGTTTTTCTTTAGGGCTAACCGGGCGTTTCATCCATTCAAGTATTTCAAGTGTTTCGTTTGCGACAGCCGGATCAACTCAGACCGGCCGTGCCGGGAATGCTTTTGCTGCCGATGTATCTATGTTTTATAAAACCACTTATGGGGATGATAACCTGTTTGCTTTTGGCGCCAATATATCTAACATCGGTACAAAAATCAGCTATACTACCAACGGGCCTAAATATTTTTTACCTGCCAATTTAAAGTTAGGCGCTGCTAATACCTGGAACCTGGATGAAAATAACCAGATAACGGTTGCTTTTGATGTAAACAAGTTGTTAACACCAACGCCGCCTGTTAAAGATGCTAATGGTAATATTATAAGCGGTAAAAATGATGATGTATCGGTACCGTCGGGTATTTTTCAATCATTTGGTGATGCACCTGGCGGTTTTAGCGAAGAACTGAAAGAAATCAGCCTATCGCCAGGGGCCGAATACTGGTATAATAAGCAATTTGCCATACGTGCCGGTTATTTATATGAAAACCCAGGCAAAAGCGACAGGCGCTATATCACCCTTGGCTTCGGCCTTAAATATGATATTTTTAAATTCGATTTCTCATACCTGGCAGCCAGCCAGCAAAATAGTCCTTTGGCCAATACCTTGCGTTTTAGTTTGTCGGCAAGTTTTGGCGGTACCTCCAATGTGTCAAAATAATAATGGGTAAAATTAAAGTAGGGTTTGGTTTTGATGTTCACCAGTTACGTGAACAACACCCATTTGTTTTAGGCGGTGTTAACTTAGAGCACCACGCAGGCGCTTACGGCCACTCAGATGCCGATGTGCTTTTGCATGCCATTTGCGATGCATTGCTTGGCGCCGCTAACATGCGCGATATAGGTTTTCATTTCTCCAATACCGACAATCGTTGGAAAGGTATCAGCAGCCTTATCCTGCTTCAGCATGTTGTTGAACTTATAAAAGAAAAAGGCTTTAGTATCGGCAACATTGATGCCATGGTATGTTTGGAAGCGCCTAAGATAAATCCGCACATCCCGGCTATGAAGGTTCATATAGCCAAAGCGGCATCTATAAGTGAAGATGATATATCAATCAAAGCTACCACTAATGAGCAACTGGGATTTATAGGCCGTCAGGAGGGTGTTGTTGCTTATGCGGTTTGCCTGATCGAAAGAGAATAACCTAAGAGGCAAGTGAGTCAAGGCAAAAAATATTCCAGACGCGGGATATTTTTTGTCTTGACCTTCATGCAGTTCTTCAGCCTACATGTACCACTTTTTTACCACCCAAAATAGTATTGCGGCAGTTATTAGCAAGATAACAATAATATATATTGCCGAGTTATTCTTCTTTTGATCGCCTTTAATATTTACGTTACCCGTCCGCTTCAGCACGCCCCATCCGCTTAACTCGCCTTTAAGGGCTTTGCGCATCGATTTAAACAGTACGTAATACATTAGCTGCCTCCACAGGAAACGTTGTGGTATAATGTAAACAAGCTTCCTGTAATCTTCTTTTTCCATACGGAAGGCTATGATGCCCACAATGAAATCGACAACCACGAAGGCCACATAATAGATGAGCATTTTCTCCGGCTTTTCGCCAAATAAGGCAAAGATCATCATCAAATCTGCCAGCGGCGAAAACAGCGGTAATATGATCTGGAAGATGAGAATATTAGGCATCCCCACCATTCCGAAGAATTTGTATTTTTTGTTAAACAGCGCGTCGCGGTTTTTCCAGAAACTTTGGATTACACCAAAACTCCAGCGGAAACGTTGTTTAAGCAACATATCGATAGTTTCCGGAGCCTCGGTATACGCAATAGCCTCGGCACAATTTCTTACAATATAGCCCTGTTTAAGGATACGCATGGTTAAATCGCAATCCTCGGCCAATGTATCATAAGTAAAGCCGCCAGCCCGGAAAATGGCTGATTTGCGGAACGCCCCGATAGCACCAGGCACTACCGTAATGCTGTTGATGAGGTCAAAAGCACGGCGGTCCATATTTTGAGCGGTAATATATTCTATCGACTGCCAGCGGGTGATGATATTGGTTTCGTTGCCAACTTTTACCGTACCTGCCACAGCGCCAATTTCCTCATCGGTAAAGTAGCTCATTAAGTGATAAATGGCATCGTTTTTAAGTTGCGTGTCCGCATCAATACACACCACAAAATCGCTGGTGGCATGGGTTATCCCAAAGTTTAATGCCGATGCTTTACCACCGTTGGGTTTAGTTAATATTTTAACCAGCGGATGCCCGTCATAGGCTGCAGATACTACCGCGAAAGTGTCGTCTTTGGATCCGTCATCAACAAAAATAATTTCAAAAACGGGATATTCTGTTTTCAATAAGCTTTGTATGGTGGCAACAGCATTTACCTCCTCGTTATATGCAGGTACAATAATACTAACCGGGGGCAGGGGCAAATTATCGCCACGCAGTTTTGCGGTCTTTTTGTTCTCGCTGTTTTGCCTGAGCGCCAATATGGCAATTAAAACAATACGGCCAATGGCCAGGAATATAGCCGACAAAAACACGTATATTAAAAACCAGTTGAAGTAATAATAGCCATGGACTGCAACATCATACATTGGGCCAAAAATCCCAGTATGGTCGTCCTTTATAGGTGGCATCAAGTCATCCTTGGTTTTGTCAAGCACATCGGCAATGGTGGTAAACTCATAACCATGTGTTTTAAAGTAGTGAATAATGGCAGGTAATGCCTTTACCGTTTCTTCGCGGGTGTCGCCGCCGGCATCGTGCAGCAATATCATTGATCCGTTGCCTGCCTGCCTGATGGTGCGGGCAACGATGCTATCGGCGGTTACGCCGGGCTGCCAATCCCACGGGTCAATGGATTCGCCAATGGTGATGTAGCTTTGTCTGCGGCTTTCGGCAACAGGGATAACTTCGGCAAGCGTTTCAGGCTCGGCATCCGCATTAAATGGCGGGCGGAACAATATAGTACTGCGGCCTGTAACCGATTCGATGATCTTACGGGTGGCATTTAGCTCCAGCACCACACGTTGCAGGCTGATGGTTGATATATCGGGGTGGAAAAACGTGTGGTTTCCTATTTCATAACCGTCCTCATAAATGCGCCTGAGGATGGCTATGTTTTTTTCGGCCATGGAGCCCACTACGAAGAACGATGCCGGAACCTTTTCTTTTTGCAGGATGTCAAGAATGCGCGGGGTGTAATCCGGGTCGGGCCCGTCATCAAAGGTTAAAACAACCTTTTTAGGCTTGTACCCATACTTGCGAATCATATACTTGGTAGGCAGCCTTTTATAAGTTTGGGCAGTGATGGTATAATTGCCGGTATCCAGTTTTACGTCAATCTCACCGGTTTGTGGCGTGGTAATCAGGTCAAGCACCTCGCCATCGCCGTCATACTCCACGTTTTTACGGCTGTTTAAACCAACAGATGTTAATCTGCGCATATCTACACCTGTTTTACGCAACGAATCGATAGATAGGTTTTTTTGAAAAAACGACCAAAGTCTGGGATCTTCGGTACCCATGCGCCACAATGCCACGCCGCCTGTTGCCCAATCGTCGGCCATGCGGATAACGTTAAAGTTGGTAGCCGCATCGGCAAAGTAAATGTCATGGTCAAGGCTGTCCTTATCCATGTATGCAAAATGCGAGTTGGCCGATATGGGATCGAAGGTGATCTTGCTTTGGTTTTCCTGTGCGGTACTAATAGCCTGCTGATAGCCGATAGATTTGCCAATGCTGGTTTCGCGCCAGTCATAAGCGCCGCCTGCAAAGGTTAAAATAATTTTTTCGCTGGGGACTTTGCTGCATACGTCGTCCAGAATTTGTTCAACCCAGTGCTGGTTTGATAAATCGCCGGGGTTACTTAATTCATTATGCTCATCAATAGCCATAATGAACAGGAAATCGTTAACATGTTGTAATCGTACAATATCGTACGATTCATCTTCGGGCACTACGTTTTGGGTAACAAGAAAACCCTTCGCTTTTAATGTTTTGTAAAGCTCGGTTTGAAAAGTGATGTAGTTTTTGCTGTTACGGTCTTTTATTTCGTCAAGATCAACATTGATGCCTTTAAACTTATATTTTGTAAGGGCGTTTGTAACGCTATTGATAAAACCGGCCCGTAAAGCAGGATTTTTAATAATGCGCTCAACATCCTTGCTATCATAACCACCCTCCTGGTTGTTTTTATTTACATAGTTTGATAGCGTGAGTATAATTGGCTTATTGTATTTTTTATTAACATTGATGAGACCGGTATCAACTTTGGTAATTACGGTATCAACACCCGGAAGGATGGAAAAGCCTTCGCTTACCACCATATCCAGCTTAGGCATATTGTCAAGCAACGAGTAATAGGCCTGCGGTTCCCATGGGCGGTAAAAGGCAACATTCAGGCGGTCTTTATTGTTGGGGTGCTTGCGTTGGTGTTGTCGTTTGGCACGTTCAAGCGCTTCAATTTCGCCTTTTTGTATCTTGAAAGACCTGTATTTGGTTGACCGTTTGATTTGCGCAAGCTCCTCTTTCGACATTTTTTTTGGCGCCAGGTCAAGGCTCGGCAAGCTGGGGTAATAGGTAGATTTAATGGTAACTATTACAGCTATAATGCCTATTACCAAAAATGCAAGCAGCACACGGCTGAGCCATTTAAAGCGGTTCCATCTGCCGGGGGTATCTGCCTGAAAAATTTGCTTATTTGAAGCCATTAAGTGAGATTACTTCTGGTTTAAAAGTATAGGTAACAAATGAAGATATGATGAATGGATGTTGTAACTTACTTATGTGTTTTGCCAGGCTCGATGCCGGAAAAATCAACACCGCATTTACAATTGCCGCCGCAGCTTTTTTTTGCCGTGAGGCTTTTATACATCATACGGCCAATGTAAAAAACAGCAGCGGCAAAAAGAACAATAACTAAAATTACCTGGATGTTCATAGTGCAAAAATACTTAATTTTTAATATATACGTACAGACGCTTCTAATAGTATATAGTTTAACGTGGCATAAAGGCAATTGTTCCGCCAACCCAGTCAAAATCTTTATTATATCGTACACCAATCATCTTTCCGCGGCTTAGCCGGGCCAAATTTATGGCCAGTGTGGGTTTCTCGTCTCCATCCGGCCAGAGGTATAATAATCTGATTTCGGCCTTTACACCCCCAAGGGGCGACTGTACAACCGGCTCGTAGTTTACTTTTTGCTGTAATATCCAGTTTTCCGGATCTTTAATATTGCTGATATCATCCAAGGTAACATCAATAATTACACCCTGCCCGGCAAAAGAAAACAGGGGTTTCAATACATAGTTCTCCAGGTCGGCCGGCAGGTAATCTACCTGGTGTAAAAACTGTGTTTTGGGAATATAATCGCCGCTTAAAAAAGGCATGGTAAATTTACTGACGCGGTAAAACCAGTTGGGATGGGTTATCCACTCCACATCAAAAGGCTTCCTGATATCAACAACCTTTTCAAAAATCTCCGGATCGTTGTCAATTTCATCAAAAATCAAGCGGTTATAAATACGCTTAATTAATTGATGTTCGCCATTTGCCATGTAAAATAGATGATTACCTTGTTGTACCAGTTCGCTTAAAGATACCACCGGAATGCCAAGGTATTTTTCTGTAATATAAAAGTCGACAGCGGTTTTTTGCTCCGGGGCATTTACATCCATTAAAACCACTTCGGCGGGTTTGCAATCGCCAATAATTGTCCTTTTGAGCAGGTCAATATAAGTAGCCCTGTTTAGCCCGCTAAAATAAACGGTTTCATCATCGGCAATATCAAAAACATCTGCATAAACATCGCCCAGCAAAGCCTGGAAGCCATATAATGACGGAAACCCCTGCATTTCTATCAGCTGGGGCACAATATTGCCATGGGCATCTTTACAGATTCCAAAATCGAGCGCTATAAAATGAGGATGGTTGGTTTCATTGGCAACACGCCACTTATCGGGTATTGCCCGCTCGGTAAGTTCCTTAAAATCGGGCTTCAGTATAGTGCCGATAATGTCATCACCGGCGGCTATCAGTTTGTCGCGAAAATCGGCTGTCAGAAAAACAGGTGTCTCGGCCACACGGAATTGCACAGGATTGTGCAACCCATCATTAAGCTTTGTTAAAAACTCCTGGTATTTTGCGTTGGTAAAGCCCGTGTTAAATGTTTTCCTGGCTGATGGGTTCATATGGTAAAAAAGTTTTATCCCCCCGTCATGCTGGGGAACGAAGCATCTATTTGCCACTTTTAAGGCGGCGATGCATGTTGGTCAACAGATCCTTCGTTCCTCAGGATGACAGCGCTTGATAGCAGTGACAGTATAAACAAACTTAACCAATTTAGTTTATCATTTTAAAAGCCCTCTAACTTTAATCCCCATTAAAAACATTTCAACCTTTTGCCTTTAACCTTTCGCCTTTTACCTTTCCCCTTATCTGAATAAAAATTCCTTAATTTGCCTTGTCAATTAAAACTTAAACCTGGCATTACTACTTTATTTATTCAATGTACAAGAAAAAGATAACCGTTGTTGGCGGAGGAAGCTGGGCTACTGCCAATGTAAAAATGTTGGTTGATAACACTACAGAAAAAGAAGTTTTTTGGTGGATGAGGAATGCGCAGGCTGTAGAACATTTGCATAAGTTTGGCCATAACCCTTATTATTTAAGTTCGGTTGAAATAAAGCTGCCTAAAGAGAATATATCAACAGATTTAAAATTGTTGATACAGGTGGCCGATTTTGTATTGCTAAATGTACCTGCGGCGTTTTTAAAGGAAGCGTTAACCGGTATTACTCCGGCGGATTTGGCAGGTAAAAAAATTGTATCGGCGATAAAGGGAATCGTACCCGATGAAAATTTAATTATAGGCGAGTTTTTGCACCAAAAGTATGGTATTCCGTTTGAGGATTTTATAGTGATAAGCGGCCCTTGCCACGCAGAAGAAGTGGCATTAGAAAAACTTTCTTACCTCACCATCGCATCGGGCGATGCTGCCTTGGCCGCGGAATTTGCGGGGATGATTAATACCAGGTATATTAAAACCAACGTATCTGATGATATTTATGGCACCGAGTGGGGTGCTGTATTAAAAAATGTATATGCTATTGCTGGTGGTATTTGCCACGGAGTGGGATATGGCGATAATTTTCAGTCGGTACTTATTTCAAACGCGATACGTGAGATGGAACGATTTGTCGCCGAGGTGCACCCCATTAACCGTGATATCAAAGAATCGGCTTACCTGGGCGACTTGCTGGTTACAGCCTACTCGCAGTTTAGCCGTAACCGTACTTTTGGCAATATGATAGGCAAGGGGTACACCGTTACATCGGCCCAACTGGAAATGAATATGGTTGCCGAAGGCTATTATGCAGTAAATTGCCTACAGCAGGTTAACAAACAGTACAAGGTAAATATGCCCATTTGCGATGCTGTTTATGCTATTTTGTATCAAAAACAGTCGCCAGTGGTAGAAATGAGGCTTTTGGCCGACAAATTGAGTTAATGGTAATAACATTAACTCAATTTGTTCATTACCATGAAAAATCTATTCAAAATTGCAATGTTTGCGGCCAGTACCTTTATGATATCGCCAGCATTTGCACAAACCCACAAAGACAGTACAATTGGACATAAAATTTCAAAAACCGCTAAAAAGGTTGGTCACAAAACATCACAGATTGCGGCTAACGGAGCATCGGCGGTAGTTGATAAGAAGTACGAAGGAAAGGTTGGGCCTGGCAACCATACGGTTTACATTGATGAGCACGATAAATACTATTACGTGAACAAAAAAGGTCACCGGGTTTACGTAAAAAAATCTCAGCTTATTGACAAGCCGGAAAAATAAAAGTTGTATCTTAACAGTGCAGGTTTAGGCCTGCACTTACCATGTTTGCCATGAAAAAATATTCTTTAGTAATGCCCGCTGTTTATGCCCTTACGTTGTTTGCATTTGCATGTAACAGTAACCAGGCTGCAAAAAGCGAGGTTAACAAAAAATTAATGGGCAAATGGGTATCAAAAGATGGTGCTACTAAACTGGAGATAACAGAAAAAGGTTTTACTACTGATGATGGGCAACCGGTTACTGAAGATTATTTTGTTCAAAAAGATACCATTTTTACATCGTACCAGGGTAGCCGCCCTTATACCAAATTCCTGATCAAAAACCTGGACGATCATAAGCTTACCCTGTTTTACCCCGATTCGGATTTGGTTGAGTTTGGGAGGTAGGTTTAATTCAAAATTCAAAAGTAAAAATTCAAAAAAACGGTTGGGGTTTTAAAATAAAACTCCCATAAAAAACAAAAGCCCCCATGCTGGCGGCATTGAAGGCTTTGTTAACAAAACTAAACTAAAACTGCTTCCTTACCAGGGGAAGCCCATGAAAACTATCTTTTCTTTATTACAATCAAGAGTTAAGAGTCAAGAGGGAGCTGCAATAGCTATTTTGATTCCTGGTTCTTTTTTAATTAGAATCAAGTAGTAAAGAAAACTGCGTTTGCAGCTATCTTTACCCTTGATTTTAATCTCTTGACTCTAAATATTAGAATCTTCTTTTGCGTTCCGGGCGTTCTTCGCGGGGTTTGCCCGAGAAGTCACGGAAGCCACCACTACGACGATCGCCGCCGCCTGAGTTGCTTCTTTCGCCACCACGGTAACCACCGCCGCCTTCGCGACGTTCGCCACCACGATAACCACCACCGCCTTCACGACGTTCGCCACCACGGTGACCACCGCCGCCTTCACGACGATCGCTGGTGCCTTCGCCGGATACTTCTATCCTAACCGGGCGGCCTTTATATTCGGCACCCTGGAAACCGGCGTTTACTTTTTCAACATCCTCGTTAGGTACTTCGAAGAATGAGTAAACACCCTTAACATCTATTTTACCCACGCTGCGGCCGCTAATTTTTGATTGATTGCAAATGTAACCTAACAAATCGCCACGGTTAAATTCATCAACCGAACCTAAGTTTATAAATAAACGGGTGTAAGCAGATGGGCCGCTTGGTGCACCACCACGTTCGCCACGATCATCCCTATCCCTGCGGCCGGTTTCTTCAACACTTGCGTTAAGATCTGGCGCGTTTTTATAATAATCAAGGAAACGGTTAAACTCAATAGATGCAAAGCGTTTGATAAACTCTTCTTTGCTCATATCCTTAAACTCGTCCATAATACGCGGGATGTATTGCTCAATCTGCTGCTCATTAACCTGTACGTTATGTACTTTATGAACAATAGAGAATAATTGTTTTTCGCAAACATCAAACCCTGTTGGTATTTCGGCTTTAACAAAGCGTTTACCCAGGGTGCGCTCAATCTGGCGTATTTTACCTAATTCTTTGGCGTTAATAATGCTGATAGATACACCTGTTTTACCGGCGCGGGCTGTACGGCCGCTACGGTGAGTGTAGTTTTCAACCTCATCAGGTAACGAGTAGTTAATAACGTGTGTTACATCATTAACATCAATACCACGCGCAGCAACGTCAGTAGCAATTAACAATTGCAGGCTGCGTTCGCGGTAACGTTTCATTACTTTATCGCGTTGTTGTTGCGACAGGTCGCCGTGTAAAGAATCGGCATTGTAACCGTCTTTGATCAGGGCTTCTGCAATATCCTGTGTTTCAATTTTGGTACGGCAAAATACAATACCAAAAATGTCGGGGTTAAAATCAACAATACGTTTAAAAGCGGCATACTTGTCACGGGCACGTACAATGTAGTACTCATGCTCGATGTTGGCGTTGCCGGTGTTTTTTGTGCCCATGGTAAGCTCAAATGGCTCATTCATGTACTTTTTCGCTATGCGGCGAACTTCAGTTGGCATGGTGGCCGAAAACAGCCAGGTTTTTTTCTCGTCCGGAGTGGTAGATAAGATATTATCAATGTCTTCCTGAAAGCCCATATTGAGCATTTCATCAGCTTCATCCAATACTACAAATTTTACCTTCGAAAAATCTATCGCCTTACGGTTAATGATATCAAGCATACGGCCCGGAGTGGCCACAACGATCTGTACGCCGCGTTTAATCTGGCGTAACTGATCCATGATGCTTGCTCCGCCATAAACGGCAACAACGTGAACGTTGTCCATCTTTTTGGAGTAATTTTTAATGTCGTTCGTGATCTGTAAACAAAGTTCACGTGTTGGGCATAAAACAAGTGCCTGTGGATGATTTTCTTCAAAATCCAACAGTTCTAATAATGGTAGGCCAAAGGCAGCAGTCTTACCGGTCCCGGTTTGGGCTAATCCGACAAAATCGTTGCTGCCTGTTAACAATACCGGAATTGACTGTTCCTGGATTGGCGTTGGGTTTTCAAACCCTAACTCAGAGATGGCATTAACAATATCATGACGGATTCCCAGTTCAATAAATGGGTTCATGAATTAAAATAACGAATTTGGCAACATCGCCAAATCGGGCGCAAAGATAGCGCTAATATTTTACAAAAGCAATAAGTATATGCAAACAGATTCGCTTTTCAAGGATATATTTTCAAATTGATGCTAATTGCCTTTAAAATAGCTATTTAATTACGGAGTTTGTAATTTATCGGGTTGTTTTTATAATGCCCAATGTTGTTTTTCTACTCTACAATCCGGTTACTCAATGCAAAAACAATTAGCTCGGTGATGTTCTTTACTTCCAGTTTTCTGAAAATGTTTTTGCGATGGGTTTCAATGGTAAGGCTGCTCAGAAATAATTTTCCGGCTATCTCTTTGGTGGTTAATCCATTTTTTAGCAGTTGAATCAGTTCAATCTCGCGTTTGGTGAGCTTGTACTTTTTGATTAGATCATCACTATAAGTTTGCTGAAAAGGTTGCTGGCGGTTATTATGGTAATAGGTTTGGCCGGCCATAACGGTATTGATAATGGTGATAAGCTGCTCGGTAGTGGATGCTTTAGGGATATAGCCATGCCCGTACTGCATGCATTGTTTAATAATATTCCGTTCCTCGTACATAGATATAAATATGATGCGGATAGCCGGGAAATCTTTTTGGATTTGCTTAGCGGCCTCGATGCCATTCATATAGGGCATTAAAACATCCATCAGGATAAGATGGGGTACTTTGGTATTTAGCAACTGCATTAATTGTTTGCCGTTGGTTACCTTATCTATAACTTTCAGGTTGTCGGCCCGCGCCAATGACTGTTCAACACCAATTGAAAAGGCGGGATGATCTTCGGCAATGATAATTTGGATGGCTGGTTTAGCTGGCGTCATTATCGGGAATTAAATTGTGTTTAAGGTCAAAAGGTATTGATATGATAAATGTCGATCCGTTTTTGCTGGTATCAATGTGCATTTCCCCGTTCAGGAATTCAACCCTCGAGGCGATGTTTTTTAAGCCAATTCCTGCTTTATTGACTACAGTACTCATCCCTATCCCGTTATCTTCAATTATTATCTGGATGCCGGTGCCCAGTACAGCCAGCTGCACGCTGGCTTCAGATGCATCGGAGTGTTTAGTAATATTGGTAATTAATTCATTAATAATACGATAAATTAAAATAGCAGTGGTAACCTTATCTATTTTTTCTTCGTCGCCCTCGGTAACCAGTTGGAATTTTATCCGGCCATGGTAGTTAATATCGTCAACCCGGCTTTGCAGGGCTATAAATAGCCCATCTTCCGAGAAATCGGGCGGGAGCAAGTCATGCGAAATAGCCCGTACATCGTCTGTAATCTTCGTGATCAGGTCAATTGACCGTTTATAATCTAAAGCTTCCTGTTTTGTTTTGGCTTTTTCCGGATGGTTGCTCAAATGCAATTTCAGGGTGCTTAAGGTGGCGCCAACGTCGTCGTGCAAATCGCGGGCTATACGTTCGCGCTCCAATTCCTGTATCTTAATAATTTCCCGGGCCCAACTGGTGCGCAAATTAAAGGTTTCGTTAAGGGCCCGGATGCTGTCGTTTTTTTCTTTTTTGTATTTGAAAACGAATATCACCGTAAGGGCCAGTATCTCGAAAGTAAATGCCACCACGATGTTGCCCGGCGGAATAAAAAAAAGTTGCCCAAGTTTAAGGGTATTTAGTAAAAAGTCAAGAAATGCAAACAGCAGGAAAATGGTAGATATTGAATAAATAATAGTGTAATAATGTTTTTTTATAACGCCGGCAATTACATTAATACCTATCAACATTAGGCCGGCCAGGGTGAGGTAATAGGCGGTAAGGCGCACAAAAGCAACAAAAGTATTATTGGCAGGCAAAACAAATGAATTTGCAAAAACAAGTGCCAGGATAATTAGCGCTATGAATTTATATACCCTGAAAATTTTATAAAGTAATTTAAAATCTTGTTTTTGGTTGATGAAGATTTGTAAAATATTGATGCCCAGGTAAACGGGTAAAAGCAGGAACAGGCTTTTGGGTATAAGCGCCCATGGTTTGTATAGCCAATCGGGGAACGTGAACGTATCTAATAAAAATTCATTGATGTTAAACCCGATGAGCGATAACACGTACGCCGCATGCCACAGGTGTAACTTGTTTTTAAGCGCAAACCAAAGCAAAACGTTAAATACCAGTGCAAACAGAAAATAGCCTATGAATTTGCCCAGCAGGAACGAGTTATGCGTTTCGTATTGTAAATAATCCTCAGTGGTGGTAATATCGGTTGGAAAGTAGATGTTATCGGTATTAATGGCGCGCACCTTTACCAGCAACAGCTTTGTTTGCTGCGGTGCCATTAGTATTTTGAACGATGGGCTCCTTACAGGGTACTCGCGGTTATCAAGCGGGTTTAAACTTGATTGTGTGCCATGAAATTTTAAGGGCAGCCTGCCCTCATCAGCTTCATATAAATCAAATAACAGGTAGTTGTTATAAAAACTCCACAATATGGGGATTTGGATGGTGGTGTCGTTTTTTACATAAACGGCCAGCCAGTAGCTATCGCTCGTAAAACCACGGTTAAACACTTTCCGGTTACGGTCGTGCTTAAATTTATGGGCTTTAAGGCTATCGTAAGCGGCGTTGGGGGTTAGCGTGCCTGTGCCATCCTTAAACCAGGTGTAATAGTTGCTCAGGTAATCATTAACAGGGCCTTTAACAAGTAAGGTGTCGATATTATTTGCCGATACGCGTAAGCAGGYGCACAATATTACCGGTAAAATAAGGCCCTTAAGTTTGGCAAATTTTGTTAATAAACCCATTACATAAATTCACATAAATGTAATGGATTTATTACGCTAAATGAAATACCTGTTAACAGGTATTGTAATGGCAGTTGCCTGTAAGTTATTAAAAATGAGGCGGGAATGTGGTGCGTTACCTAAGCCTATCAGCAGATTTAATTAGCTTTTCGTCGTTTTTAATACCCTTGGTGGCCAATAAAAGCATAACAATGCTTATAGATGTCAGGAACAATCCAATACCCATAGAGTGTGTATCCAGTTGCACACCTTCGCCTACTGCTTTTTTTACAGTTTGTGCCATCCAAAAACTGTAGCCAAATAATGCCAATATGGCGCCATAGCAAAAAGCCAATTGTTGCTTACGGTTTTTGAACAGGAAAATAATAACCAGCGGTATAAGGGCCACTATAGCGGTTACAGCGGTAAGCGCTGTAAAAGATTCGATATTTTTTTGCACGCCGTTAACATTCTGAAAAATGCCGGTGACCGAAATAGTTACCTGGGCATTATTTACATATACGTTATGTGCCAGCGGGAAAAAGTAAAGGGCAAACAGCACCAGGCTGGCCGCAAGCAGGTAAATGCTTTGTATTCGTTGTAGCATAATATTAAAATTATAGAGGCAAATATAGTTGTTTTAATTATTGCCTTCAGGCATTTTATTGACCCTGAAAATTTGCTTTTAATGATAATTATTATAGTATATTTAAACGGATTTTCTAATAACTATTTAAGCGATGACCCCAAGCCCTGATAAAAACCTATCGCCA
The DNA here is from genome assembly GCF_056401935.1 of Mucilaginibacter sp. P4_D1. NCBI lineage: Bacteria > Pseudomonadati > Bacteroidota > Sphingobacteriia > Sphingobacteriales > Sphingobacteriaceae > Mucilaginibacter > Mucilaginibacter sp. P4_D1. The sequence goes on along the minus strand of NZ_JBFUIJ010000013.1, from coordinate 29,608 downwards.
CAGCAGGTGAAGTTTGAAGATGCGCATCTAAAAAAAATCTTCCTCGAACATTTAAACAGCATTTATTGCGGCAAACAACATCTTATCGATTTTTTTGATGAGATAAAAACCCTTGCGACTTTGCAGTATTTAAAAAACGCTATACAGGATTGCCGCGATGACGCCGAGAACCAGATAACGCATATGGACGGCATATTTAACGCGATAGGCGAAGATCAGTCAAAAATAAGCGTGCTGGGTATGAAAGCCATGACGCTGGAAGCCTACATAACCGCCATCCGTACGGGCAAAACACCTATGGAGCGTGATGTGTTTATTGTATTTTACCTGCAACTGGTTGAAGGCATCGAGGTTACTTATTTTAAAGTGCTGAAGAACCTGGCTAAGGCAATAGGTTACAGCAACACTTTTTTAGATAAACCATTTAACCAGGCAGTTGAAGATAAGCTGATGTTTGAAGGGATTTACAAAGAATACATAACCCAGCCAGCAGGATAATTTAAGCAGAAGATTTTCTTAAAGTTTAATTTTTTACCTTCTGGTAGTGTGCCACCCCGTACCAGGGTGTAGCATCAGTACCGGTACACACAATGTTGGTATGCATAGTACCCGAAAATAAGTAAAAAACAAACTGTCTTCAATTAATATTCATTTGATGGAACTACTTGACTTGATCAGTTTAGTTATAAATCCGGGATTGGCGGAGTTTTAAACTTAGAAAGTCTTGAACAATCCTTTAGGCGTAATTAGCCAATACTATTTATCCCAATTTATTACTTAAATTTGCCTTCATGAAACGGGTTTCAAAAATCATTCTTTTCGTAATTGCGCTTGGCTTAATGGTAGGCGTAAAGCAGCCTGTGAAGGCGCAATGCGCGCAATGTGCTGCAACTGTAGAGACTAACACCAAAAGCGGCGGTAACGCGGCTAAAGGTCTTAATAAAGGCATCCTGTTTTTGCTTGGTGCTCCTTACTTTGCAGTTGCTGTAGCAGGGTATATCTGGTACAAAAAATATCGCCGTAAAAACGTTAACCTTAACGAAATGCGGCACGAAAGGCTTAACCTAAACTAATAGAAAAAGATCGTCATTGCGAGGTACGAAGCAATCCCCCACATGCACATCACCATGCCTATCGGGGATTGCTTCGTGCCTCGCAATGACGGAGAAATGTGTTAGGATAGTAATCAAAATAAAGAAGGCTTTACGTTAACATTTCCCCCATTACCCACTATGCCCGAAACGCAAAAATCATGGGCTATGCTCAATTGTAAATGCCCGCGTTGCCGCAGGGGCGATATGTTTCAGGGCGGCCCTTATAGTTTTGCAAACAAAATAAATTTAAACTGCCCGCATTGTAACCTGTATTTTGAAATTGAGCCCGGCTATTTTTACGCGGCCATGTATGTAAGTTACGCGCTTAATGTGCTGGAGGCCTTAGGCCTTGCCTGGCTTACTTATTTGGTTACGCACAATTCCGATTCGCCCTGGTTATATCTTGGTGTATTAATAGGCGGCTGTATTTTTCTGGCACCTATTAATTTCAGATATTCGCGGGTGCTTTTGTTATACTGGTTATCGCCAAAGATACATTACCAGGCTTATTTAGATACCGATGATTTACCAGGAAAGTCTTGATTTTTTAAAAGACCTGGCCGAAAATAATAACCGCGACTGGTTTACGGCCAATAAAGAACGATATGATGCCGCACGTGAAAACGTGATTGATTTTACCAGTAAGCTGCTGGCCAAACTGCAAAAGATAGACCCGGCTATTGATGAAAACACGGACGCCAAAAAACGGGTGATGCGCATTTACCGCGATATCCGTTTCAGCAAAAATAAAACACCTTATAAAAATAATTTCGGCGTAAGCATTCCGTCCGGCGGTTCAAGGGGTGGTACGGTTGAGTTTTATTTGCAAATTCAGCCGGGTAATTCTTTTATAGGAGGAGGTTACTGGATGCCCGAGGCGCCACACCTGAAAGTTATTCGCCAGGAAATTGATTACAATGCTTCGGAGTTGAAGGCTATTATTGACGATAAAGCGTTTGTGAAGCTATTTGGCGATTTCAGAAAACAAGAACAGTTAAAGTCTGTTCCTCGTGAATATAGCGTTGAAAATGAAAACATCGACCTGCTGAAGCTAAAAAGTTTTGTAGCCTGGCATAAAATTACCGACGAGGACATAACTGCAGGGGATGCCGTGCAACAGGTAGCCGATATTTGCAGCAAAATATACCCGTTGAATGTTTTCCTGAAAAATGCGCTTGCATAACAATACTACTGTCCTGTCATGATTAGATTGACGTTTAGTCTTGAGTCGAAAGTCTCAAGTTCTAAGTAAGAAACAAGAAAAATATGACTTGGACTTCCGACTAATGACTTAATACTACATAATATCTATTTTATGAAAATCAAATATCTTCTATTAGCCGCTATTTTTTGTTTGGCCCTTAACTCATGTAAAATATTATCGCCAAAAGAGTATAAGTCGTTAGTCGCGCAGCGCGATTCGTTGAATACGCGTACCGGTAACCTGGAAGAAGAACTTTCGCGCCTGCAAAATGATACCGCACGCCTGCACCGCCAGATTAACGATTTACGCGACAATAACAACGCTTTAAATAACAACCTGGATGTTACTTCAACCAAAGCAAACCAACTGGCTGTCGACCTGCAAAAGCGCGAAGCACGGCTGAAAGAGGTAGAGGAGATCCTTAAAAAACGCGACGAGGCAACTAATGCTTTAAAAAACAAATTACAAAAAGCATTATTGGGCTTTCAGCAAAGCGGCTTAACGGTTGATATCCGTAACGGCAAAGTATATGTATCGCTTACGGATAAACTCCTGTTCCCGTCGGGTAGTATCATTATTGACGATAAAGGCAAGGAGGCGCTAAAACAACTGGCCGCCGTATTGAACAAAGAGCCAGACATTAACATGGCTGTTGAAGGGCATACCGACGATAAAAAAGTAAAAAACCTTGGCCAGATTAAAGATAACTGGGATTTGAGCGTATTGCGTGCTACATCGGTAACCCGCTACCTTACTGAAGTAGAAATGGTAGATCCGCACCGCCTTACCGCCACAGGCAAAGGCGAGTTTCAACCCATTGACACCGCCGACAGCGACGAGGCCCGTACCAAAAACCGGAGGATTGAAATTGTGCTCACCCCGAAACTGGATGAACTGTACAACCTGATTAGCAAATAACAAAAAAGCTCCCGAATCCTGGGAGCTTTTTTGTTATTTACTGCTGCTACCGCGGGTTTTCAACCCGTGGTATTTATGGTTTCAACTTTTAGCTGAAATTAGGCTAGCCGTTAAATTATGGAGCCGAAGAGTTACGCTACACTGTCTTTCGATCAATAATTTTGCCGCCTCGGATTTTGCCTGTTACCAATAAATGCTATTAATTCAATCGTTTGAGTTTTTGGCTTTATTCTATATACGATAGAAACTTGTTTAATAAGAACGCCAATATGCGTATGCTTCAGCTTTGATGATTTGCGGAACATCAATGGTTGTGTTTGGAGAGTTAGTAAATATTCATTAACTCTTTTAGTAAAGTTGAATATTTCTTTATCTGTCCAATGCTCCTGAAGATAGGCGATCCTTTTACCGAATGTTTCAACAGCTTTAGGTGTCCAGGCTATTTTAAGCCCCATTTTCCAAATAGCTTTACAACTTCATCATGGGGGACAATTTCGCCACCGTCGGCCTGAGCGATTCCTTCTAACACATCTTTTTGTTGATCGTCAGTTAACTCGTCAAACCAATCAGCTTTTCTATCTGATAAAAAAGCTTTTACATCCATAATTAAGCTTTCGTCATTAATGCCAATAATGGTTTGCAAAATATCTAATTTCTCTGCTTGTATATTCATGACCTAAAGTTTAATACTAAAATAAACATTTATTTTGTCAATTTAGATACAAAAACTAAACCCGCAGCCCGCGTTAGTGATAGCAGCGGATACCGGCCGTGAGGCTAAGGCAGGTGCAGTATGAGCGGATAGCACGGGCCGCAGGCAACGCCCATATCATTTAAAGTCTACTCCATCTCCTCCATCAGCGTATTAAAAATTACAAACTTTTCATCAAACATTTGCTGATGGGTGGCCTGTAACTTGTGCAAATGGTTCATGTAATACTGCTGAAACTGATCAATATTATCGGCATTGTATTGGATGCAGTAAGTAACTCCCTCGTTCGGAGAATCGATAACCCTTAAAACGCGGTGTGAGCTAAAATGTCCGGTAGCCATTACAGCCGGAATATGGACGGTTTTCATATAATGAAGCCACTCGTCGTGAATAGCTTCGTCAAGTATTATGGTGTCGTTATATACAATCATGGCGCGAATTTAGTTAATTAGGTTGATTAGGTGAATGGTTGATTGAGTTGATTAGGTGAGTGGTTGAATGAGTTGATTAGGTTCAGTGGTTATTGGTTGAATTGGGCTATACATTCAAAAAACTTACTTAGACGCTTATCTTAACCTAATCACCCCATTCAACTTAATCAACCACTCACCAACCTAAGAATCTGTTTTATCGCCCCTCAATAATCTGAACCGTTTACGGGCTTCGTTTATCCAAAGGCTGCCGGGATAATCGGTGATTATTTTTTGGTACCAGGCTTTGGCATTTGTTTTATCGTCAAGGTGGTTTTCGTAAATATCGCCCAGCATAAAAACGGCGTCATCAGCCCAAAGTTCGGTAGGGTGATCGTTGAAGATTTTTTTGAGCAGGGGCACTGCATCATTATAGTTTTTCTGCTGAATGAAAATGCGTGATTTGGCCATCAGTATATCGTCGCTAAGGCTGTTGCCCGGGAACTTTTTGTCAATACTGTCTAACGTCATTAAAGCCTTTTCGGGTTGCCCGGCAAAAATCTGGAGGTCGGCCCGGGCATATATTTTTAAAGCACCACCGGCGCTGTCGGCCGCAGTGTTGTCATTAATTAATAATAGCAGGTTGAGGGCGTCATTTGCTATTAATTGCGATGTAGCCGCCTTCAATACATCCAGCTGCCCTTTGGCCCAGGTAAAATCGCCGGTATAATAGGCCATTTTTGCATTACGAAATTTGGCATCCTGGCCTATATTGGTATTCACAAAGCTCTTTTCAACCTGGCTATATGTCAGGGTAGCTTCCCAGGGCAGGTTATTCAGCATGTAAACATCGCCCAAATCAAGCTTACAACCGGCAAGCAACTCGGCGCGGATATTAGGTATTGTGATAGCGCTCTCCAATAATTTTTGAGCATCATTAAGTTTGTGGAGTTTAAACGCCTGCAAATTGGCCAGCTTTTGCATGGCGAAAACCGTGTTGTTGTTGCGCCCAAATTCGGCAAGCAGGGCTATGTAGTCCTGTTCAAGGCCCAGTAAGTCGGCAGGCATGTATTTGCCCGTAGTAACCTTCAAGTTTTTGGTGTTGATGAGTTCGATCTTAGCAGGAATATATAATGGATTGCCTGCACCCTTGGCAATAATATATTCATAACCACGAATAGCGGCATCGTAAGCCTCGCTGCTGGTAAGCGTGCGGCACAACTCGTAAATATTATTACCATCATCATTTTGCCTGCGGCTGAGTGCTAAAGCCTGGTTAAGCGCCAGGTCGTATTCTTTTTGCTGCATATACTGCCAGGTAAGCAACTCAATATAGATGGTTTGCTGCGGGTCTTTTTGAATACGCCTCAGCAGTGCTGCCTTAAGCAGGTCATAATCGGCTGCACCCTCAAAAACTATGGCAAAATTGCTTTCGGCCTGGGTAATAAAGCTCGGGTTTGCCGGCAAAAAATTAAGATACTCGTCGGTAAGTGATATCTTATCGCGTTTAAAGCGATAAAGATTAATGAGCTCATATGTAAAAGCTTCGTCGTTTTTAAGCAGTTTACGGCCCTGTATAAATATTTTTATGGCATAGTCAATATTGGCATTCTGGTAAAACTGGTTGGCCAGGCTGGCAATCTCCATTTGGTCGGCAGGTAAATTTTTCAGCAGATCGTCATATATATTGTTTGCTTTATCAAGTTTGCCCTGCTGAGTGTAAATGGTGCCCAGCATTATCTGATACTGGTTTATGTTGGGGTGTTTACGCTGCAGTTTTTTGGTAATGCTTTCGGCCTCGTCAAATTTTTTGAGGTTTAAAAGAATATTTACGTAATAGGAGTAATAGGTTTCGTTGTTTTGCTTGTATAGTTTTTGGTAAATTTCAAGCGCTTTTTGTGTTTCGCCATTGGCATTGTATTGCATGGCCAATTGAAGTTCATTATCCTGTGCAAACAGTGTACAGGTACCCAACAAAACGAAAATAATAATTGCAAATAAAACCCTCATCTAATCAAAAATAGGTAATTAATACGAATGCCGGGGTTACTTTCGGTTAATATCCGTATAAAGGTGACACCGGGTAAAATTGTAGTGACATTTTGATAACCTTAACTAATTTTATCTAATTTGACCTGATTAATAAAATTGCATAAGCAAATATGTTTGGGCGTTTAAGGATTTTTCTTTTTATTGTATTTACAACAATTATATGTTCATGCAAACATGTAAAGCAAATCCCAATTGCCGATTTTTTTAAAACCCCTGAGAAAACAGTTTTTAAAATATCTCCCGACGGCAAGTATATAGCATACCTGAAGCCATACAAGGATAAACAAAACCTGTTCATACAATCGCTGGCCGATGGTACCGAACATATGGAAACATCCTTTGATGATTATCCTGTAAATGGATGGTATTTTTGGACTTATAATAATCAACTGGTTTTTAACCAGGATATTGTAGCAAACGATGGGTTTAAAATGTACGCGCTTGATATATCTACACACCAGATGCGTACAATCCTGTCGCTCGAAAAAGTACGGGTAAACCTGGTTAACCGCAACAAGCAACAGCCGGATATCATCACCATCAGGATGAACAAACGCGATCCGGCTAATTTTGATATCTACCGCCTGAATATTAAAACTGGAGAGCTTTCGCCCTATCTCATAAACCCTGGCAATATAACCGAATGGTTTCCGGATGCTGATGGAAAAATCCGACTGGTAAAATCGTCAGATGGGGTAGACGAAACTATTTTATACCGGCCCGATGATAACTCACCCTTTAAACCTATTATTCAGAATAATTTTAAAAACTCGGTAAGGCCGATTGCTTTTGCGGGCTCGAAAAATAATTTTTACGCGTTATCAAACGTAAATCGCGATAAAATGGCGCTGGTTGAAATTAATGCCGAAGATGGAAAAGAACAACGTACCGTTTTTAGTAACAGCAATGCCGATTTAATGTATGTTGAATATTATAAAAATAAACATCGCCTTGAATTTGCCAGCTGGGATGAGGCCAAACCACGAAAATATTTTTTATCGCCCGATATACAACGCCTTTATAAAAAGTTGGGAGACTTGCTAAAAGGCAACGAAGTAAGGGTTGTTGACCGGGACAGTTCTGAAAATAAGTTTATTTTGTATACCTATACCGATCGCAGTCCGGGTACTTACTACCTGTATGAGGCCAGCAACTGTAAACTAACTAAACTGGGCGATAATAATCCGTCTTTAATTCCAACGGAGTTGTGTTCTATGAAGCCCATTGCCTACAAAGCCAGCGACGGCCTCACCATTAATGGCTATTTGACCATGCCATTGGGCAATAAAAAAACTAATTTACCTGTGGTAGTAATGCCGCACGATGGCCCCTGGGCCCGCGATACCTGGGGGTACGACGAGCAGGTACAATTTTTGGCCAATAGGGGCTACGCGGTTTTCCAGATGAATTATCGCGGATCAACCGGGTACGGCAAAGCTTTCAGGAGTGCGGGGTATAAGCAGGTAGGCGGCAAAATTCAGGATGATATAACCGACGGTGTACATTGGCTGATAGATCAAAAAATAGCCAACCCTAAAAAGATAGCCATTTTTGGTGGTCGCTTTGGTGGCTTCTCTGCATTATACGGCGTGTCTTTCCATCCCGAGTTATATAATTGCGCGGTTGTACAATATGGGCTCATCAACTTTTTTACCTATATTAAAGATGCCCCGCCGTTTTTTAAGCCTTATTTAAAAATGACCTATGAAATGGTTGGCAACCCCGAAACGGATGCGGATAGGTTAAGGGCCATATCGCCGGTGTTTCATACCGATAAAATAAAAGTGCCTTTAATTATTTTTCAGGGCGCTAAAGATCAGCGAGCCAATATTAGTGAACTGAACCATTTTGTGTATGAATTACGGAAGCATGATGTTGATGTAAAATATTTTTTAAAACCCAATGAACGCGCTTTTTTCAGGAGGGAGCGTAACAGATTTGAAATGTATACCGAGATAGAAAAATTCCTGAATTACAACATGAGGGTTAAACCATGACGGTTATGCCTGCACAAAAAACTGCTTACCGGAAAAACTTTTTGCTGATCATCATCTTCCTGGTGCTCATATCCATAACATTTGTGGTAGCGCTTTTTATATCGTACAGCCTTACATCCAAATATGTTGAAAACGAGTTCTCATCAAAAAAGGTAGATGTACTGGAACAAACGTTAAAGCCATACTACGATTTTTTTCAGAATAAGATCCCCGAGATACAATTTTACGGTGGTTTTTTGGATTCGGCTTCGGCCCGCAAATATGCTTCAACGGTTTTTAAAGAATACCGGTTTGTAAAAAAGATTGTTTTTTATGATGTGCAGATAGGTACCCGTAAGCCAGTGGTGCCGCGTGCCAATAACCTGGATATCTCGGTAAAAGCGATTTACCTGTACGGCCAGGGCAAAGATAAAATATGGGGCGCAAGGCAGCGGCATATTGGCGATGAACCTGATTTTACCGCGATGGCGTCCAAATTGCGTAACTATATTGCCTTTTCGGATACGACACGCCTGCCCAGCCAGGATGAGATGTATAAAACCTTCTGGGATGTAAAACCTAATAAAATAACCTACACCAATACTTTACGCCCCCTTGATGTTAAAAACTACCGCGAGCTCCTGAGGGGCAAAACAGTATCGGAACCGTATAAACAAAATATGATGACCTTTTACCTTGAGCCACTTTTGCTAAAGGTAAGAAATACCCATCACGAACTTTATCAGAATGTATCTATACAGCCGGTGGTTTATGATCCTATTGATAGCGATGGAAAAAAATTGATAACAGAAATACCTTTCGGTGCTTTTTCTGACTATAAATTGTTTTTTAGCTCTGAGCAAGGATACTTAACCGCCGAAACAAACCGGCGCTTTATGCCCATCGGGGCAGCAGTATTGATAATAACGCTTTTTTTAGTGGCCATAGGCTGGCTTATTTACCGTAACCTTAATGTGAATATCAAGTTGTTTAAGTTACAATACGATTTTATAAACAATTTTACCCATGAGTTTAAAACACCTGTAAGCGTAATAAAAATAGCTGGTTCAAATTTAAAAGGCGACGGGGAACTTACCGAGCGGCAGCGCAAACATTACGGGAAAATTTTGGATGAAGAAGCAGATAAACTAAACGATTTGATGAACAAGTTGTTATCATTCACCCAACTGGAAAATAAATCGATCAATATTAAAAAAGAGGAAATTGTAGTGGCCGATTTTGTAGAGCGTTATATTGATACTTTTAAAATTAAGTATCCCGATTTTAAGCTAAATTATACCAGTAACGGTGTGCATACTTTTTATACCGACCCGGTGCTTCTGGGTAGTATTTTTCAAAACCTGGTTGAAAATGCTTATAAGTATTCGCACCCTAAAAAAAAGGAGCTTAACATCAATATCATACAAAAAAAAGGCAACATCGTGTTTTCCTTTATAGATAAGGGGATAGGGATTCCCAGGCATGAACAGCACAACGTGTTTAAGAAATTTTACAGGATAGAGAACCAATATAACCAAAACGGGAGCGTTGGTTTGGGTTTGGCATTTTGTAAAGAACTGGTTAATTTTATGGACGGCGAGATAACGGTGAACAGTAAGGTTAATGAAGGTTCGGAATTTATAGTTACGCTTCCAAACGAAAATTAAAGTATGAACAAAGAAATCAAAATTGCGCTGGTTGAAGATGATGAAAACCTGCGTTTCCTGGTTGCCGAGCGTTTGCAAACCGAAGGTTACAAAGTGCTGGAAGCCGACAACGGCGAAGATGCGGAGACAATGATACTGGCCGAACATCCTGATATTGTACTGCTTGACTGGATGCTGCCCGGTAAAACGGGATCGGAAGTTTGCGGCAATATCAGGGAAAGCGGGTATGATAAGCTGGTGATTATGATGACAGCCAAAGCCCAGGATGTTGATAAGATTGAAGCTTACAACTTTGGCGTATCAGACTATATCACCAAGCCGTTTAATATGGACGTGCTTGTGGCTATGATTGACAGCAAAATTAAATTCAGCCTGAACAGCGAGAAGGCGGAATCATACAAGTTTGCCAACATGGAGCACCTGCCTAATACCCACTTACTCATTCGCGATGGCCGTAAAATTGAACTTACCATATTGGAGAACCGGATATTACTATACTTCCTTAAAAACAAAAACAAGGTTATTAACCGCGAAGAACTAATGATGGAAGTATGGGGCTACAACGCCGATGTAAATACCCGCACCCTGGATATGCACATTGTACGCCTGCGCAAAAAGATAGAAACAAATGCAGATTCGCCGCAATATTTACAAACTGTGCGGGGGATAGGTTATAAGTTTGTGTATAATCAGTAATGATTTCGGAATTGGGATGTTCGATTTCGGATTTAGAATTGAATAGATATATGATAACGTCATTGCTTTTACAGGTAATGACGTTCCTATTTCCTGTAGACCCTAGCCACAATAAAATCGCCCAAAAAAGTTCGTTCGCTTTTGGGGGAGTAGTTGTTGCGATTAAAGCAAGCCTCAATCTCCGGTAGCTTATTAGCTTCTATACCGTCAATCATCCTGAAAAATAAAAACATACTTTTTAAAAGAAAGGCCTGCCACCATTTACCTGTTAATTGAAAATCGCAATTGAGCCAAAGTGCACCAGGTTTTAGTAACGAGTGGATCTTATTAAATACCGTTTTTAACGTTGCTTCAGTAAAATTATCGAATAGAAAAGGTGTGATCGCCACATCAAAGCCAGGGGACAGGTTTACAGCTTCAATAACATCATTTATAAAAATAATTTCATTGCCGCCGGTATCCCTCTTTTGGGATAGCGCCATCATTCGTTTTGCTGCTTCTACATAGGTTATCTTTAGCCCTGTTGGATGTAACCTTGTAATTTCTTCGAGTATCCAGCCTGTGCCACCGCCAACTATGAGTATATTATTGTTGGGGTGGATGTGATTGATTAAATAAAGCTGCGTATTGATTATGGCTTTACCATAAACTAAACGCGAAAGGATATCATAAAAACTGGCCGAATTATTAAAGCTGGCGGCCATATCAACGGCCCTTGAAAATGAGATTAACGGCCAATAACACTACGTACTGAAGAATAAGTACGCCATCCATAAAGAAGAAATAATAGTACTCGTCTTTTTTCCAGGCCGATTTAAAGATAAGCCAGCCGGTTAAAAATACGGTCAATGTCAACGCAAAAAAGTCGAGACTAAAGCCGTTATCCCTGAAAATAAACAGGAGGACCACATAGCCCGCTAATAACACCTGGCAAAACAGGTACGCATTTTTTTCGCCCCAGACTACGGGGATGGTTTTCAGGCCCATTTTGCGGTCGTCAAAAAGATCGCGAATATCAAAAGGAATAGTAAGCGCTCCTATGAACAAAAATCGTTTGGCTATCAGTATAGTAGTATCGCGCATGGATACGCTGGCGGCATGGAGATGCATAGCCTCCAGTATAGGGAATAGTACGCAACTCATTGTCCATACCAGGGTAATAAGAAATGGTTTTAGGCCGGGTATATTGCGCAGCCCGAATTTTTGCTCACCTACAGCAAACAAGGGCAGGCCATAGGCAAACGATAAAATACCCAGAAAAACGAGAAGGATTTTTGATTCAGTGGTGATCAAAAAAAATAATGGAACCAGCGATAATAACGAAACTATGGTAAACGTAACCATGAGCCGGTAATGGGCAAAAAACCAGCGTACACGTTTATAAGGTGATTTTTCGGGTTTTTGAGGTTTGGTAATAATAATACAGAAGTTGTAGATTCCTAATGTAGAGGTAAACAACAAACCCAATACCGGCAACACCGGTTTTGACCCTATCAAATGGAATGTTACCAACGCCTGAGCCACCGCGCAAAGCGACATGAAGATATTACTGAACAGCAGGAAATCAAAAACAGACTGAAGCGTTCTTTTCATTGGTAATGAATGTGCCTGGGGTTGATGTTACGTAAGCTTACCCGAAGGAGCATGCCCGGCTTTTAATGTAAATATCGTAATCTCTGGTAATATTCCAACCCTGCCGTATAAACCAACAAAGCCATAGCCCACATTTACATATAATTGTTGCATACCTTGCTGGTAATGCCCCGCCCACTCGTTATAAACATATTTTATCGGGCTCCACTGAAAATCATTTGTACGCACACCAAATTGCATACCGTGCGTATGACCCGAGAACATCACATCAATTTGCGGGTAATCTTTTAAAACCTGCGCCCGCCAATGCGAAGGATCATGGGATAGCAGGAGTTTTACCGGCAGGTCATCCGTGTTTTTGGTAGCCAGGTCCATGCGGCCGTGTTTAGGGAAGCGGCTGTGCAGGCTCCAGTTTTCGATGCCAAGGATACCTATTTCTTCGCCCTCTATTTTAAGGCGGCGGTTCTCGTTACGCAATAAATCCCAACCCATATTTTTGTGGGTGAGTATCAGATCATGCTGATCTTTTATTTTGTCGGCCGGATTTGGCCAGTCGCAGTAATCACCATAATCGTGGTTGCCTAAAGAGGAGTATACGCCAAGCGGCGCCTTTACTTTACTAAAAATATCCTGGTAATCCCTCATTTCGTTGGCTTGGGTGTTAACCAGGTCGCCGGTAAAAAATATAAAATCGGGCTTCTCTTTCAAAAGCATTTCTACCCCGCCCAGTACCGCTTTCTTATTATAAAAACTCCCCGAATGGATATCAGAAATTTGCCCCAATTTAATGCCGTCAAATGCGTTTGGCAAATTGGGCAGGTATAGGGTTTGATAACGTACATGGTAGTCATATAACCCCTTTGGCATATTGATTTTTATGGCAGCCAAGGGGACAGCGCCGGCAAGTAACCCTGCCTTTAATAAAAATTCCGACCGGGGGATAGCGTCCGGCGGCACCAGGGTATTATGAGCAGATGTTTGATTTTTAAACCTGTTTTTACGCCATACCAGCAATCTATTTGCATCGTCAATGAGCAGGAATGGTAAAAATGTAAGTTTACCTATAAAAAGCAACGAAAATATGAGCAGGCCCGCTGCCCTAACGCCAAGGCCTGCAAATTGTACATAAACACCGGTAAGCAAGCCAAAAATAACAATAAGGCAAGTTGTCCAATATAAAAAGATAAATACCTTTTTTCGTAAAAAATGCCATTTCCGGAAAGCGCCACGAATGCCGTTTAATACATAAAGGTCAATTAGCAAAAGCGCCGAAATGATTAATATGATATTAAGTGCCTGTTCCGCCATTTAGAGCAAATATATCAATATTAAAGTTTTTTGTGATTGAATACAAAAGCGAATCTGGTGTAATGCAGTAAATCGGCAGGGCATTAAGTTTTCCGGGAGCAATTTGAAATAATATATTCTTTTATATTTGATAATGCACAAAAGTAAACCACCCGTTACCGGGAAATATATTGATCCTTTAGTAGATTTTGCTTTTAAAAAGATATTTGGAAGTGAACCTAATAAGGATTTGCTGACTGCTTTTTTAAACGAAGTTTTCAGAGGGCGTAAACACATTGTTGACTTGGTTTATAATAAGAACGAGCATCCGGGAGATTTAAAAGATGAAGGTGCCGCCATATTCGATTTACTTTGTACTGGTGCGGGGGGCGAATAATTTTTGATAGAGGTGCAAAGAGGGCGGCAAGGGTACTTTAAGGAAAGAGCTTTGTTTTATACCAGCCGCTTAATAAGCGACCAGGCACCAAAAGGTAGACGCAGCGATTGGGCTTATAATTTAACCGAAGTATACCTGGTTGCTTTGCTGGAGGATTTTACATTAGAGATTGACGCTGAGACGGGTTACTTACATGATATTTGCCTGTGTAATAGGGAGACCGGTAAAATATTTTATGATAAACTGGGTTATACATATATTGAATTGAGTAGATTTGTGAAAACGGAAACCCAATTGGAAACCGATTTAGACAAATGGTTATATGTTTTAAAGAACATGAGTCAGATGGATAAGATCCCGGTTTACCTGCGGAAACCGATATTTGAAAAACTATTTAACATAGCGGAATATACTAACCTGAGCAAGGAGGAAAAAACGATGTACGATAGCAGCTTAAAATACAAATGGGACAATAAAAATGTACTGGATTATGCCTTAAACGAAGGTAGAGAAGCGGGTAGGCAGGAAGGCATTAAAGAAGGTATTAAAGAGGGTATTAAAGAAGGCATTAAAGAGGGTATGGAGAGGGGGAAATATGAAGAAGCCGTTGCAATTGCCCGTGAAATGAAAAGGGAGGGCTTTCCGGTTGTTCAAATAATAAAGTTCACTAAACTATCAATTGAAGAGATAAAAAAACTTTAGTTTATATATTGGAAAACATATAAATGAAAACCCACAACTTGTTAAAGCTTGTGGGTTTTTTAATTGGATTTGAAAAGCTGACAATTCAGTTCTTCTCCTGGCCCAGGAAATAGTGCTATATCTAAAGTTATAGAACGCTAAAATTTCTTCAATAATTTAATAACGGTCATCATCTAAATCAAGATCGTCTTCATCAGGTTGCAGGTTAAACAAACTGTTAAACATATCTGAGAAGGCAAAGCCATTATCTAAAAAGCCTTTGTTTAATTGCGAAAATTCAGACAGGCCATGCAGTACAAACTCCATCAGCAACAAAGTTTGGTTTTCGCTCAGGCGCGGATGCAGCTTTTTAACCAGGTCTTTTAAGCCGGCAACCTCAGATAGCTCTCTTTTATAGTCAATTGCCGACATGTCATCAACTAAAGCCAGGTTATTGCCTTCGCCAAACCAATTGATAATGCTGGCATAAGGGTTTACGCCTTTAGCCTTTTTAGCCTTTTCAGGATCAGGAAAAAACGTTAGCAACAATGTTTTAATAGCTTTACCTATCAGGATGTTGGCCACTTTGCCGGGGCCTTCCAGTTCGCCTTCATAAACCAATTCAATTTTGCCGGTTATAGCCGGGATAACCCCTAAAAAGTCGGTAATGCGTACAAAGGTGCCTGGTTCATGGTTCATGATCATGCGGCGTTCGGCATTGCTTACCAGGTTTTCATAAGCTGATATGGTTAAGCGCGCTGATACGCCCGATTTTTTGTCGATATACTCAGAGTTGCGGGCCTCAAAAGCAATTTGCTCAATAAGGTCTTTTACCAGGTCGTCGGCTTCAACGGTGTTACGTTGCTCGTCGGTTAACGATGCTTCCTGCTGGGTGATCTTCCTTGAAATTTCGACTGTACGGGGGTAGTGCGTTAATATCTGGCTTTCAATCCTGTCTTTTAGCGGCGTTACAATGGAGCCACGATTGGTATAATCTTCAGGGTTGGCTGTAAATACAAACTGGATATCTAAAGGCAGTCGCAGCTTAAAACCGCGTATCTGGATATCTCTTTCCTGTAAGATATTGAATAGCGATACCTGGATACGTGCCTGTAAATCGGGCAACTCGTTGATCACGAAGATACCACGGTGTGCACGCGGGATTAATCCAAAGTGAATAACACGTTCGTCAGAATAGGTTAGCTTTAAGGTGGCGGCTTTAATAGGATCAACATCGCCAATTAAATCGGCTACAGTAACATCGGGCGTAGCCAATTTTTCGGTATACCGCTCAGAGCGGTGGATCCAGCCTATTGGCGTATCGTCTCCTTTTTCTTCGATAACACTATGGCCGTACCATGATATTGGATTATACGGATCGTCAAACAGATCTGACCCTATAACATAGGGTACATATTCGTCAAGTAAATTGATTAGCAAACGCGCTATACGGGTTTTAGCCTGGCCACGTAAGCCAAGCAGTAAAATGTTGTGGCGCGATAAAATGGCTGTTTGTAAATCGGGTATTACTGTATCCTCAAAACCTATGATACCTGCAAATCCACCTTCGCGTTTTTTAAGCTGTTCTATCAGGTTAGCACGTAATTCATCCTTAACCGAACGACTTTTATAACCACTTTTTTTTAGCTGACCGAGGGTTTTTATATCTAATAATTTACTCATGTTTCTTTTATAGTCCGGAAGTCGGGAAGACCGAAAGTCCGAAAGTTTATTGATGATTTAATGTAGCTTCTTTCGGACTTTCCGGACTTTCGGACTTCCCGACTAAACTTATCTAACCGTTTTTCTTCTGTTCTTAATATAATCTTCAAAAATGTATTCACCTAAACCATTCAGCGAGCTGTAAAAGGCCTTGCCGCCATTGGTCTCTGTGAATTTACGCACAAACTGCTGCAGGTAAGGGTCTTTGGCTATCATAAATGTGGTTATAGGTATTTTTAGGCGCTTGCATTGTGCGGCCATGTTCAGGGTTTTGTTAACCACTTTTCTATCCAGGCCAATGCTGTTTTTATAATACTTGGTACCTTCCTTTAAACAGGTTGGCTTACCATCGGTAATCATGAATATCTGCTTATTGTGTGTTTTACGGCGGCGCAGCAAATCTGCTGCCAGCTCCAGCCCCGCATAGGTATTGGTATGGTAAGGGCCAACCTGCAGGTATGGCAAATCCTGTAGGGTTATGGGCCAGGCATCGTTACCAAAAACAACAATATCCAGCGTATCCTTGGGGTATTTGGTGCGGATGAGCTCGGCCAAAGCCATGGCTACCTTTTTGGCCGGGGTAATCCTGTCTTCGCCGTAAAGGATCATCGAGTGTGAAATATCTATCATCAGCACGGTAGAGGTAAGGGTTTTATAATCCATTTCCTCAACTTCCAAATCGCGTTCGGTCATCATAAAATCACCGATGCCATGGTTAACCTGGGCATTATGGATAGATTGGGTCATGTCTATCTGATCCAAACTGTCGCCAAACTCAAACTCACGGCGTTCAGCATTTTTTTCATCGCCCTGCCCTGATTGTGGCGAGCGGTGATTGCCTTTACCCGATTTTTTAAGTTTGCCAAAAATCTCCTCTAATGCCGATTGCCGGATGCTTTGTTCTGTTTTAGCCGTAATATTAAAACCGCCGGTTTGCTGGTCGTCGCTTAAATATCCCTTTTGCTTAAGTTCATCAATAAAATCGCCCATACCATAATCATCGTTGGTAAGGTTGTATTGTTTATCAAGTTCGTTTAGCCAGGCTAAAGCTTCGCCTGCATCGCCCGATGTATAGTTGAGCAACTCAAGGAATAATTTCAGTAATTCTTCAAATCCGCCTTTAGGGATCTGGTTGGGGGTAAATCTTGAAAATCCAAAACCACGCATATCTTGTCCTTTCTGTACTATAAAGGAACGGATAATTATTCTGAAAAGTTTCGCGGTATGAGGATTAAAACAAATTGTTAGGTAAGAATGACAAATGGCAGATGTGTGGGTGTGCAGATTTCAGATGCGCAGATTTTGGTATTTAAAAATGGAAGCCGCCGACATAAAGGGCCGATAGCAGTCTTTACTATCAGCCCTCAAGATATTTTGAATTTTGAATTTTTACTTTTGAATTAAATATACACCAAGCTATTCAACAACTCGGTGGGGTAAATAGGGTTGGCACCTCGCTGACTGGCAACATAGGCGCCTACGGTACATGCTTTATCAACAACCATTTGCATAGGGTGATTGGCCAGCAACCCTGCCACAAAAGTGGCCAGGAAGGCATCACCTGCGCCTACCGAATCTCCAACTTTTACAGGGCATCCGGGGCTTTCATAAAACTCATAATCGTGCCATACTATCGCGCCGTGCTCACCGCGGGTTACACATATGGTACGGTTATGGTATTTGGAGCGGAATTCAGTTATCTGGTCGCGTAAAGAGCTGTTGCTACCACCAATTAACAGGTTGGCCTCTTCTTCGTTCATTTTCACCACATCGGCGCGGGCCACAAGCGTTTCGATAGTAGATAGTGTATAATGCGGCGGGCGCAGGTTTACATCAAATATTTTAAGGGCATCAGTTTCGTCGAGCAGGTTCAGCAAGGTTTCGCGCGTTTGGGTGGAGCGGCAGGCCAGGCTACCATAAACAATGGCCGCCGAATTTTTCGCCGCGGTATTAAGCGCATCGGTAGTTTCAATACAATCCCATGAAACAGGCTCGGGAATGATGTAAGTAGCCTGGTTATTCTCGTCAAGCTGCACCGTAACCTCGCAGGTTGGGTATTCATCCTCTTGTTGGATGAGGTCGGAATACAGGCCGTTTGATTTCAGAAATTCAATCAGCATGTCGCCGCTATTATCCAAACCAACCGAGCTTGCAAAGGCAACGTTTACGCCTTGCTGTACCAGGTGCCTGGCCACATTCATAGGCGCGCCGCCCGCTTTTTTACCATCGCCAAAAGCATCCCATAAAACTTCGCCGAAGCTTAATACCTGGTTTTTCATAAAAGAGTTTTTTGTTAAGGCAGTGAAATCAAAGATAACAGGATTTTTGACACGGTTTAAGGATTTAGCAGGATTTTAATGTAAGACAAAAGTCATCGAATGTAAACTAAACAAAATCCTGTTGATACTGTCAAATCTTGAAAATCGTGTTTATATTCAACGTATGAAAAAACTTACATTTTCTTTTCTTCTTATCCTTACGGTTTGTGTGTGCCGTGCGCAGGACAAGCAAGCAATTGCCAATTTAATGTATACCCAGCAAAAAGCATGGAACCGCGGCGATGTTGAGGGTTTTATGCAGGGTTACTGGAAATCAGATTCGCTGGTATTTGTAGGCAAAACCGGCCCCGATTACGGCTGGCAAACCACATTTGATCACTATAAAAAGCGTTATCCGGATAAAGCGGCCATGGGGCAGCTTAAGTTTACCCTGTTGCAGGTTAAAGTGCTCGATGCAACTAATGCCTTCGTTTTGGGTAAATGGCACCTTAAGCGAATTAAAGATGAGCTTGGTGGTTATTATACCCTTTGGTTCCGCAAAATTAACGGCGAGTGGAAAATAGTATGCGATCATACCAGCTAAATATCATATTTGAGATTTGCTTAAAAGCTTTATACCTTTGGCCGGGATTTTAATGGATGAAAAGAGGTTTGGTTATAGGCAAGTTTATGCCTTTGCACAAGGGGCACATTGCATTAATTGATTTTGCTTTACAGCATTGCGATGATTTGATTGTTTTGGTAAGCGCCAGTTATGACGAACCTATATGGGGCAGCCAGCGGTTGGAGTGGCTGAAGGAAACCTATAAAGACAATATTAAAGTGAGGCCATGGCTGTTAAACTATGATGAAGCCGTTTTGCCAAACACCTCTGTATCCTCAGAAGGGGTGTCCCGCATTTGGGCCAATTACTTACAAAAGGAATTACCTGCTGTTGATATCATATTTGCATCAGAACCCTATGGCGCTTATATGGGGCGGTTTTTGAATTGCGAGAGCATGATATTTGACGAGCCACGCAAAATAGTACCCGTATCGGCTACGCAGATCAGGGCGAAGCCATTCGCCTTTTGGAATTTTTTGGCCGATGCTGCCAAGCCCTATTTTACCAAAAAGATATGCCTGCTGGGTACCGAATCTACCGGGAAAACAACGATGGCAAAACGACTGGCCCATCATTTTCATACGCTTGATGTTCCCGAAATGGCCCGCGATATTTTGGAGCACACCAACGAATGTACCGAAGAAGATTTACTACAGATAGCCGAACTGCATGCCAAAACCATCAACGAAAAGATAAAAGTAGCTAACAAGATTTTGTTTGTAGATACTGATCTGAATACTACCCGGTCATATAGTCACTTTTTGTTTGATAAGGATTTGCAGGTACCCGAATGGGTTGAAGCGACAAATCATTTTGATTTGTATATATACCTGGATGTTGATGCTCCCTATGTACAGGACGGCACCCGCCTTAATGAAAACGACAGGAACCGGCTGGACGAAAGCCACAAACAGGAGTTAGCGAATCATGGTATCCACTATGTGTTAATACAGGGCGATGACTGGGACGAAAGGTTTGAAAAAGCAGGTAAAGCAGTAGTGCAGTTTATTAAAACAGGGGCGGTTTAGGATTTTACTTGTTAACCCAATGCCTTTTAAAATCCGACGGATTTTGGCCCTCTATTTTATTGAATAGTTTGTTAAAGTACGATAGGCTTTCAAAACCAACAGCGTAACATACTTCGGTTACATTTTTATCCTGCATGAGCAGGTTTTTGGCAACATCAATGCGGTATTGGTTTACAAAATTGGTAAAGGTGATATTGGTTTGTTTTTTGAAGTACCTGCAAAAGGCCGCTGTGGTAAAATTTACTTTGGCCGCTACCACATTTACATCGGGGTTGCGGTTGTAGTTACTGCCTATGTATTCATACACGGCACCCATCCTGATTTTATCTTTCAAAAAAAATTGCAGGCTGATTTCATCATCATTTAAAATGGTTATTTCAGAAGAATTGGCCAGCACCTGGAAAATCTCCATCAGTGCCAATAATTGGTCGAATGAGTTTAACGCCGGTAACTGCTTTAACTTTTGTACCGCTATGCTTTTGGTTTCGCCATGAAATGCAATGCCATTGGCCGCTTTTTTAAATAGTTGATTAATAGGGGTAAACTCGGGTGTTATGGCAACGGCTGTGCCCAAAAAATCTTCTCGCAATTGAACAACAATCTGGTGATATTCGCTGCGGAGGCGGTAATCAAAATTAAGGTGGGGTAAATTGCTGCCGATCAAAACCAGGTCGCTTTGGGTATATCCCGATATGTGCGAACCAACATGCCTTATGCCTGCATCAGCCTCTACATATACCAGTTCATATTCGGGGTGGTAATGCCATAAAAAGGTATTACGGAGCCTGGGCGAAAACAGCTTGAATGATTTGCCCGGTTCAAAATCAACTACCTCTAACTGTATTTTATCCATCCATTGTCTATTGATGTTTAATAAAGATACATATTTGGTCAATGTAGAGCAAATAATGGTCATTGTAAAGAATAACCGCCTTTGCAAGGGGCGATAAATTTGTATTATTAACCAATACAAATGATGAAGACAACAGACGCCTCCATGACCATGACACCCGGACCGGAAAACGCCCATAAAGAAATCCCCGGCAATCCATCTACAGCCAAAACGAGCAGCATTCACCTTAATGAACGCAAGAACAACGAACCGTTGCGGGTATTAACCGAAGCAGACTGGAAGTTTTGGGTAGAAAATGGATACGTGATCATTAAAAATGCCGTACCTAAAGAACAGGTTGCCAAATTGGCCGCTTACCTGTGGGAATACGAAGATAAGGATGCCGATAATGTAGAAACCTGGTATAAAAGGCCCAGCGCCCAAATGCAAATGACCGAGCTGAATAACACGGGTATGGTTGAGATTTATAATCAGCAATTGATGTGGGATAACCGGCAGTACCCCAAAGTTCATGCGGCCTTTACAGATGTTTGGGGTACCGAAAAACTTTGGGTTACCATTGACAGGGCCAACCTTAACTTTCCGCTTAAACCAGGTTTTGAATACAAGGGATTTATTCATTGGGATTATGACCCCGAAACCAAGCCGCAAAATGTACAAGGTGTACTTGCCCTGGCCGACCAGACAGACGAAGCCATGGGTGGTTTTCAGTGCATTCCCGAATTGTACCGTACCTACGATACATGGAAACTTACCCAGCCTGCCGACAGGGATCATTACAAACCAGATACTACCGGTTTTAAGATAGAGAAAGTGAAACTGGAAGCCGGCGACCTGCTGATATTTAATAGCCTGCAGCCCCATGGTATTCGCCCCAACACCAGTAACAACAAAGTGAGGATAGCACAATATATAGCCATGATGCCCGCCCAGGAAGATAATGAGGAATTGAGGCAGTGGCGCATTAACAGCTGGCAAGGCCGCGAAGCCATGCAAGGCTACGCCTTCCCCGGCGACCCGATGGAGCGCGAAAAACAAAACCCGGTAGCAGAATTATCCGACTTAGGAAAGAAACTCCTGGGATTGGAGAAGTGGTAGAAAGATGATGTGCTTTGTTCTCCGTTGGCTGTGTCCTCACAGCCAACTTTTGCCGTATAGATGTTTATTCCTTTTTAGCTTTTTTCTTTCTCAAGTACTTGCTGAAAACATTAATATACCTGTCGTCAAATTTCACTTTAGTGATATCATCAAAAGCAATTTTATCAGGGATATCATAAATGAAACCTTCTCCGTTAAAAAATTCGATATGGACTTTTTTGGCGGTTATCTTTATTATCGGGCCTATACTAAATATCTCTTTAGTGGGGTCCTCAACTTCTACAATTACATTTAAGTTAGTAGCTTGTATGCTTTTAAGAGCTGATTGCCAGTTGCTCAAATCAATTTGATAGCTGATCCCAACTTTGGCGGCCTCGCCTTCGGCTATCATTATTTGTTTAAAACACTTTTCAAATTTGTTGTGCCTTATTTTCTTTACCTGTCTAACGGGTATTACACTGTAGCCATGCAGTGTAAAGTCGCCTGCTTCGTGCAGCAAAACAAGATCATCGGAAAAATCAAGAATATACCCGCTGCTTGTTTCATCGACACCCCGGGCTACCGTTCGTGTAATTTTGACGTAATTGCCTAAATGAAGTTTTAATTTATCAGCGATCATAAATGATAAGTTTTGCCTTAAAGATATAATAATACCTGTGATTGGCCGAGGTAAACTGGCTGTGAGGCAGGCAAGCGCATTAAATATTTATTGACGATGACCTGTTATTTAACTAGCTAAGGTAACAAGCTTATAATGTAAAAATAGCTATAACCATCAAACGATACCTTGTGTTTATGCATAGCCCAGGTAAAAAGATCCCAGCCCTTTAGGCTCCTTGCCTGGGCCAACAACAGGCGCAAACATTTAGATGCGTTTGAATTGCGAACAACAATAATTTAGTGTTAACCATGTTTAATTATAACATATTAATTATCAGCTGCTTAAAAATAAAATCCGTAAAATGTGTTAAGTTATGTTAACCCAGTTTGATGCGTTTGTCCTTAGGGTACGAGCATACAGCCGACGGTAGAAATAAAAATAGCGGAGAAGAAAACCTCACCGCCATAAAAAGTCTTTAATAAAACCCGAACCAGGCAACACGACCTGGCAACAGAAATCAAAAAGGTTTGCCCGCTGCAAGCTCTTTGTTAGCCCATTTAACAGCCAATTCCTCGCGGAACTTTGCGTATTTCTCCTTAAAAGCCATCTTGAGCAAGCTATCTACGCCGCCTTTAATTGCCAGGTTGTACAAGCTGGCGGCTTTGCGGGTCATGGACGCATCCCAGGCACGCAGGCTTAATGAATAGGAGCCGTCAATATATTTCATCCAGTGCCAATATCCGGTAGGCATAAACAGGGTATCGCCGTGCTCTAAAAATACTTCGGTACCTTCTACACCGTCCAGTGCAGGGAATTTTTTTACATCGGGGTTCAGCACATCATAATCCTCCAGCGCATAGGTAGCGTTAGGGATGCAGTACAGGCGGCGTTTCCATTTATTTTCAAATAATATAACGTGCTTACGCCCGCCAAAATGGGTGTGGAAAATGTGGGGTAAATCGATATCATAATGTAAAAACGTTACCGAGTTTGATCCACCGAAGAACATGCCGGGCATGCTTTCTAAAAAGCCACCCATGAGGTCTTTGGGTAATACAATATCATTTAATAATTGGGGCGCCTGTTTGAAAATATTGAAAAAGAAGATACGCAACTCTGTGGGTTTACTGCGTATCAGATCAATATACTCATCAAAAGGCATTTCGGTAGCCGATGAATTGATAGGTTTTGATGGATCGGCTTTGGAGTTATCGTACAAGGGCACCACCTTATTGCCAACAACGCTCTTAAGATATTCTGGTGTCCATTTTTCGCGGGCGGGCCATGTTTTGGTGAGGCCCTTGATTACTAATGGACGGCGCGGGTTTAAATAA
Organism: Mucilaginibacter sp. P4_D1; assembly: GCF_056401935.1. Classification (NCBI taxonomy): domain Bacteria; kingdom Pseudomonadati; phylum Bacteroidota; class Sphingobacteriia; order Sphingobacteriales; family Sphingobacteriaceae; genus Mucilaginibacter; species Mucilaginibacter sp. P4_D1. The sequence goes on along the minus strand of NZ_JBFUIJ010000013.1, from coordinate 5,402 downwards.
TTGTTCTTGAAATCCTCCGGAGAGATATTTTCAACAGTATCAATCGGCTTAAGTATAAAACTCATAAATGTTACCTTCCGGTTGGGTTAAATTTAATTAGGGATACTACAGTATTACCAAAAAGTAAACAAAGGAACGAAATAAAACACCAAAAGGTAACCGGGTGATGTCAAAAAAAATGTACCCGCTTCATCATTTACTCATAAACATAGCCTTTTTGGCATGGTTAACGGCCAGTTTTTCGTTCCAACCCATATAATACTTTGCGCTTAGTTGTTTCTTAATTGGAGTATCAAGTTGCCAAAAAGTGACCACATTTGATACCAGTTAAAAGAAGAGACCGGCGGCTATATTATCAGCGTAAAGCTTGCCGGCGGCTGTCAGATAGATGATACCATCCTTTTCAATAATCCATTCTTTATCAAAAAACTCGCGGGCCTCTATTTGCAACTGATCTGATGCGCCTTTGGCTATGGCATTCAAGCGGTTTAAATCCAGCCCCCACATGGTGCGGATGGAGGTCATGATGTATTCGTTCAGTCGGTTATTTTCGGTGAGGGTTTCCGTTTCGGCAGGTATTTTACCGCTGATGATGGCTTTAGTATATTTAGCGTTATTGGCAATATTCCATTGCCTTACCTCACCGTTATAGGAGTGTGCCGATGGGCCGATGCCCAGGTATTTAACCCCCTGCCAGTAGTTGGAGTTATGTTTTGAATATTTACCAGGTAGGGCAAAGTTTGATATTTCGTAATGCTCAAAACCATGCTCGGCCATGGCTTGCATCAAAACCATAAATTGGGCCGCGCTTTGCTGGTCGTTCATGGGCGGCTGTTTTTTTTTGCTGATGAAGGCTGCCAGGGCGGTTTGTGGCTCTACCGTCATGGAATAAGCAGATATGTGCGGGATAGACAATTCAAAAATCCTATCCAGGTTTTGCTTCCACTTGGTGTCGGTAAGTAGGGGGTAACCATAAATTAAATCGGCCGTAATGTTTTCAAAACCGGCATCCTGTACCCTTTTTACAGCCGTTTCAGATTCGCGGGCACGGTGAGCACGGTTCATCCAAACCAAATCCTCGTCAAAAAACGATTGAATGCCAATACTAAAACGGTTTACATCGGTTTGTTTAAACGCCTTTACTTTGGCCACATCCAAATCATCCGGATTGGCTTCCAGCGTAATTTCGGCGTCTGAGGCAACGGTATGCAGTTCTGTTATGGTATTAATAAGCAGGTGAATTTCATCCGCAGCCAGTACCGAAGGTGTGCCGCCGCCAAAGTAGATTGTCTCAACTGTTTCGCCGTTTAGGAAACTTTTTTGCAGCTTAATTTCGGTTACCAGTGCCTGCACCAATTCATCTTTATACTGTGGCGACGTACTAAAATGAAAATCGCAGTAATGACAAGCTTGTTTGCAAAAGGGTATATGTATGTAGATGCCTGCCATTATTTTTAGTGCTTAAATGGCAAAGGTAAGCGCAAATAGGCTTTTAATGCACACATAAAATCATCTTACTAAATCAACGGCTATTTTAACGTCTTGCCGGTGGAAGCCCCGCATCACCAGCCTCGTCGACTTTTCGGGGAATACCGATATTTCCCGGAAAATTAACCTGTATATCTTTTTGCCCTTTCGGTATCTCTATCCCCTCTTTATCAAACTCAATATATATTGCCAGCATCACGCTGCTTTTCAACCCTTGCCATTTAGAGATATCATCGGCCCAAAATAAAGCCTTAAATTCGATGGCCGAGTCGCTAAAGTTATTTAAAAATACCGATGGGGCCGGGCTTTTCATAATATCATTATTGGCCTTTATAATCCCGTTAAGAATGCTCTCAACTTTAATTACGTCTGCGCCGTAGGCAACCCTTATCAGTAGTTCCACCCGGCGGTTGTTATTGCTTAAGGTCCAGTTTATCACGTGTTGAGATATAAGGTCGCCGTTGGGTACAATAAGTTCCGATCCATCGCCACATTCAATTTTGCTTGACCGGATTCCAATTTCTTTAATTGTGCCCGATTTGCCGCTTACCTCAATAACATCGCCTACCTGCACCGGTTTTTCAAAAGCCAGTATAACGCCCGATACCAGGTTGTTTACTATATTTTGTAAACCGAAACCAATACCCACACCCAATGCACCAATAATAATAGTTACCCTATCCATAGGGATACCCGCAGCTGTTATGGCTACAAAAAAGCCAACCACAAACACGGTTAACCTGATGAGTAATATTGACGAACGGGTTTTTTTAGCCTGCGGAGTCAGCTTGGTTTGCTGTCCTGCAAAATCATAAAAATAACTGATCACCCTTGCTACCAGGCCAGATAACCATATAACGGCCACAAACACCAAAATGCTGCGGAAGGTAAATGCGGTGCTGCTTACCTGGTGCGGCGAGTTTAAAAAATCATTTGCCTGGTCATATATATAATCGTCGATGGCCAGGTTTTTAGCCAAAGCCACAAACCATAATATACCAATAATTTTAACCAGGAAACCTTTTGATTTTTTTTGTAGCTCTTTAAAATCAAGAAAAGATGTAATGTTATGTCCTGATTTTTTGTTGCCCTCTAATTGTAAAAACAAGCTTTCCATCAGTATTTGCAACAGTATATAAAAGCCCATGGCCAGGCACAGGTTTAAAGTAGCAGTAACACTAAATATTTTGGCCAGGCTAAACCGCCCCGTAATGTTTAGGAGTATGGCAAACCCATGCAGCGCTATAAATACTTTTAATATCAACTGCATATAAGGCGGGTACGCTTGTGCTGTTTGTTTTACCTGTTTAAGCAGCTGCAACGAATAATAGATTACTACTCCGGATAACAGCAACAATAAAATCCTGTCTGTGTAGGTTATCAAAACCATAAGGCTGCTGATGCAAAAAAATGTAGCAGCTATAAATAACACATAATAGAATTTATATAGCGGCCTGGGCCAGTTGTTTTTAATCAACAAGCCAATACTTGCCATCATGATTAAAAACATGGTATGCGTAAATGCCTGGGTAGGATGATCATACAGGTAAGGTGATACCAGGCTAAAAACAGTTAAGGTTGATAGGTACGGATACTTTACTATGTAATTTGTTTGTTCAAATATGCCATCGCATTCACTGTTCAATTTTGCCACTTTTTTGCGGCTGTTGTAAATCCATCCAAAAAAAGCAACTAATATCAATAAGTTTACGATGTGCGCAACAAAGTTTGATTTGTTGGTTATAAAGTAGGCGTAAAGCAGGTAAATCAAGCGGCCGGTCTTTGTAAAAGCAACACTTAGGGTGTTAGGCGTTTTACTTGGGTGTGGGTTCCAGATAAAGCCATATTCATTGGTAAGTGCATTAATTGTAAATTCGTGAATTTTTAAATCTATCCTGTCATCAAGGTCAATTAGCAAAATGGATAAGGCTGATACCCTGTTTTCGAGCAGGCCAATCCTGATCATCGATTTTTTGGCGCCGTTATCTAAATTTTGCCATTTGGTATCCAGGTCTTGCACCTGCGCAATGGTTTTGGCTCGAAGGCTGCTATCTGAAGGGGCATTGCGCAAAACAGTATCCGACTTAAATTCAGATACCTTGTCGTTAATAGCATCAAGCTGATTGTTGTAAATAGTTATCCGGTCTTCCCATGAGTCCATTTGACTTTTAAGATGATCAATGATGTCCCTGATGGTAACCAGGTTTCCCAACGTAGATGAACGATCGATGGCGTTACGCATCAAGGCCATCCGTTTCTCTAAAGTAGGTAGCTCCTGGCTTATCTCTAAAGTGTCGAAACCGCGCGACAGATCTGAATTTGTTTCCACGTATGAGGTAGTATAATCCTCAATTTTACCAAGCAGTATATTTACCGAACCATCTACATTTTTAAACGAACGAATTACAGAATCTCTTCGCAAAACCTTCTTCCGTAACGAGTCTCTTACAGATAGGTGGACCTTCTTTTTTTTGACCTGGGCGGGGCAGTCCTGGGTTAATGCCAGTATAGCAATTAAAAAGAGGCAGATGGTTTTAAATAGGTTTTGCATTATCAATTATACGTAATAGATATTGTTGAAGTATTGCCGGTAGCCAAATAGTTTTTAAACTATCGGGAGTTTGAATAATTATACTGATAACGGTATTAACAGAGCAATTGTGTTTGCTGTTTTTATTATTTAACGAGAACAGGGTAAAGGGAGAGGAAGATTAGCGCTAAGTTTAAATTTTCAAGTATTTGATTGTAATAAGTAGATGTAATTTTTATACCTAAGTGTCGAATTTAAAGAACAACGTAAATCGCTCGCTTAAGTTAATAAAATCGCGTGCGCTGATTAAGGTATATTTCTCCGGTGTTAGAAGTGATGCCCCGTTTTTTTTGATTGCTTACGGGACGTTAAGTACCGGCTATAATTCACTACAATATTTAATGCAAATTGTTAGTATGCAAAAGAGTTAGTGAAAAAGTATAAATATATAATTATCGTTTAAAACGTATTAAATATCAAAATTTATCTGTGTTGTATTTTGATTTATCAAAACTGTTAATTGATATTATGATATATATAATGACATAGATTAAGCACCATGCTGTCATGCAAAATAGTGCTATTTGAAACTCTTGTAATTTTTCGTTAATTAAAGTTGGAAAAATTTCGCAAAAAACTATCAACGATATCATTGCCACTCCTAAATAGCCAACTCTTTTATATATTTTCATGAATTTCTATGTGTAATTCTGTATTATTTACGAAAAGTAATTTTAATTAAATTGTTTAACAAAAAAATATAATTTAATTAAAAATAATTTTTATTGRCAAATTTACCGTAATTACGAATGAATTTATTGATAAAGTAAATTATTTTCATTTCAATTCTATTTATTAATTTGTTTAATTTTTTTCAATTAATTTTTCGTGTAAAAAACTCATTAAAAAAAATATCGTGTTTTTTTTTAAAAAATATTTTTTTTTATTGAAAACGATATATATCTTGTGGCGTTCAATTTTTAATTAACAATTAAACTTATTTTCCTTATGAACCTAATACTTGTCACTTACAAGGATTTTAACTCACTTAAAACCTACTATTTGTTTTTAATCTTTTGTATTTGTGTAGTTGCTTTGACGGCAGTATTTAATTTTATATTAATGTCAGATACGGTAATATATAACTATTATTCACAACAGCTTGGTGCGGATAGGATAGAGGAATTTATTAACCTTCAAAAAAAATACCAGTATTTAGGGTATATCATATTGCCAATTTGTTACTCAATTAAATTTTTTTTAATCAGCATGTGTTTAATGGTCGGTGCTATTTTTAGCAACTTCAAAATAAGCTTTTCAAAGATTTTTAAAATTGTCATTATCAGCGAAACCATCTTTCTTATTCCGCTTATCATTAAAATAA
>NZ_JBFUIJ010000012.1:0-175369 GCF_056401935.1 Mucilaginibacter sp. P4_D1 | reverse complement strand
ATTGGTTCATTAGTTCATTGGTTCATTGGTTCATTGGTTCATTGGTTCATTGGTTCATTGGTTCATTGGTTCATTGGTTCATTGGTTCATTGGTTCATTGGTTCATTGGTTCATTGGTTCATTGGTTCATTGGAACGCGGGCATAGCGGGCATGCGGGGCAAAAGCTTAAGCTACAATAAAAAGTTCATTGGTCTTGTCTGGTAATCCAACAGACAGGACCAATGAACTAACGTGAACCAATCAACTAAATTATTTTACCAAAAAAATTAGCATAATTAAAAAATAATCCTTACATTTGATTCTACTTTATGCCAATCGGCATTTAAAACATAAAACATGGAAACTTCTTTTAAATATGCCCGTGCACCCCGGAGGATGCAGATGGTGAATGATTATTTTGAATATGTTAAAGGTGAACCCTCGCCGGATACATCAACAACTGGATTGAAAAAAAAATGGATCCGCGAACCGGAGATACCCACAATCCGTGGCCTGGCGTTGTTTCTGAACTTTAAAAACATTGCTGATTTTGAAGATCATGAAAAAAAACGAAGTCACCGAAAGCCACTCCGATATGCCCGTTTTAGAATAGAGGCAGCCTACGAACAACTTTTGTTCGAAAAACCCACAGGCGCCATATTCGCCTTAAAAAGTATGGGATGGACTGACAAGCCCGAAGCAACCAAAACACTAACCGAATCACACAAAACCCTCAAAGTTGAAATAACCAGCACAGGCCCCAAACCCGCATCTACCGAAAAGGAAGTGGATGTTTTGATTTGAAGATTTGAGAATTTGAAGATTTGAAAATTAATTGCCCTCCCTCCAATACCCAATGACAGCGCAGCGAAATGACCAATGACTAATGACAGCGAAGCAAAATGACCAATGACAGTAAAGCAAATGACCAATTAACTAATGATCCAAAGTTTGAAGTATCCGTCCTGTTTGGGCAAAATTACAATACTGACGCCCATGTATTATCCGGGCGACTACAACAATTACAATTTAACCATTACCGAATTTTTAAACTGATGGCAACCGATAAAAAAATAACCGACCTGCCGGTAGCATCCGCCATCGCCGCGTCCGACAGTTCTATCCTGGTAAAAAACGGCACCGATTACCAGTTTGCATTCAGCACCCTGCTGGAGTTTATCGGCACCGGGTTAACCGTTGGCGCGGCCATCTCCTTCGGCACCACCCTACCTGCCAATATATCGGGCAAAAACGGCGACATTTTTATAAACACTGCCACGGGTACCCTGGCGCAAAAAATAGCCGGCACCTGGGCGGTGGTTTACACCTTCCCCACCGGAAATGCAGCCAATGGAACCATTTTATATGGCACCAGCATCCCGGCAACCGCTACTGGTAAAAATGGCGACACTTATATAAACACGCTAACCGGTATCTTCTACAAAAAATCGACAGGCGCCTGGGCGCAGGTATTTTCCATGCAAACAGGCCCTGCCGGGGTTGCCGGTCCGCAAGGCGCAACCGGCCCTGCCGGCGCCAATGGCAAAACCATTTTAAGCGGTACCACCAACCCCTCCAATTTGTATACCGGTAGCAATGGCGATTATTACGTTAACACAACAACGTACACCTTCTTCGGCCCAAAAACAGCCGGCGTTTGGCCGGCCGGCTTTTCGCTGGATAATACCGATGCGGAAGAGATAGCTAACGAGGCTGAGTTGAGAAGTGCGGGGGATGAGGGGTTGCAGGAGCAGATAGATAACAAAGTTAATACAGTTGCAGGTTATGGACTAAGCCAGGAAAACTATACAACATCAGAAAAAACTAAACTGACTAACCTATCAGAACACTTCAAAGGAATCTATACAAGTTCGGGGGTATTAACTACCGCAAACCCGACCGGTGTTGCTGGAGATTATGCTTATGTGGATATTGGTGAAGGGTCTGATGCCAAAATGTATATATGGGATAATACCGATAATCTTTGGGTGTTAAGTTCTGGTGGCGGGGTCATATCAGACGCAACCGAAAGTTCTTCCGGCATTGTTGCTCTGGCTACCACAACACAAGCCCTTGCCCGTAATGACGATCAAAGAGCAATGACAGCTTTAAAAACCATTAGCCTAATACTGGATGAAAAGAAAAAGGTGAATTACCAAATCAATCCTGTCGGATTAAATGAAGTAAGTATTTTAATGGAGAATAGTGGGCAAGTAAATAGTGTATTAATCTCCGGTGCTGCCAGTATAAAACTAAAAAACGGCATATCTGGCACGTATCCATTAGGCACACAGACGTATCCCTTTACTTACGAAGCTGGTGATCGTGTATTCATTACTTTCAACTATACCGACCTAACAAACGCAAGCTGTAACATTAAACTTAAATGTCAAGATAATTAATTATGAGTGCAACATACAATTGGGCTTACAAGCCAGGAGTGACGAATAAATATGGATTTGCAATACCGAACTCGGCTGACAACGTAAAGCCAGTAAATTTTTGTTATGTAGCAATATCAGGAAACGACATGACAGGTAATGGCAGTCGACAACTTCCCGTTAGGACATTAACTAAGGCACAAAGTCTAACTTCACAGGGTGGGGTAATTATAGTCGGTAGTGGCGTTTATAGGGAGCAAATCCCCTATTTTAATAGTCTCAATAAAAGTTGGATAGGCGATGGAGACGTTGTCTTTGATAGTAGTTTCTACGGACTTTTTCAAACAGATAACGGGGACAACTCATTTTATAACATAACACACAGAGGTGCCGGAGGATATGTGCAACAACCTGGTACACGTACAACCTTAGTTTACGATTGTATTTTTGATAACATTGCTATCTATCAAGGTTATACAACTACTATAGTCAACTCTATTTTCCTGAATTGCAACGTTCCTATTAACTTAGAAAGTGGTAACCTAACTTTATCGAATTGCACGTTTTATAAATGCATATCAGTTTCCTTCGGTAATACATTGCAAACTGCATTTTCTAACCTATTTTATCAATGCAATATATCATCTAACAGTCTTGCTAACATGGGTTTGTTAAGATACAGTTTGTTTTATCAGTGTAACTTTAAAATGACGGCTGGGATATCAAATACGGGCGGCAATCTTTATCCGAGTGTACCGAGTGGATTTACTTACTATTCAAATATTGCCTCGTTAGTTTCCGATATGAATTCACTTTCAGTATTTAACTCGTTTAACGGTTCTGCTATGGGCGATCCTCTGTTTAATAACGCGGCTATAGGTGACCTTAGCTTAAGTTTCGCAAGTCCAGCAAAAAACCTTTCTTACTTCGGAACTTACGTTGGTGCAAAATCACTCGCGTATCCAATAAAAGCTCGTGCAACTGAAAGCGCAGGCGCTTTTGAGTTTGCAAGTGCAATTAATATTACGGTAGCTGATGATAGTATAACATTAACTGACCCTCTTTTAGATGCCCAAATCGACACCAATATCATCGTAAATACATTAGGTAGGGAATTTGCGAACTTTCCATCTTGTGGCTTCAACGCCGATAGAAACGGCCAATATATTGATAGTATAGCCGATTTGGACACGACCACTAAAAGCACTTCAGATTCGTTAATCGCCGGCATACCTTATATTGTTGAGGTTGGAGCTATCGTTTACAACGATACAACTTATCAACCCGGTCAAAGGTTTACAACTGTAACCGGTCAAACGTCATTTACGTCTGTCGCGTCTGGTGTGCTTCGTGAAATTCTTGAAGCGCCGCAACGACATACAATTATGGCAAGGTTTAGTGATGGYGGCGCAAACATCGCTTCCGGTACGCCCGTGACGGTTGGTAACTATTATCAAGTTGTATCGGGAACAATTACTTACAATGCGATTAATTACGACGTTGGTAATGTATTTAAAGCAATTGATACAAGTGCTTTTTCCGGGTCTGGTGTGGTTATAGTAGCATTTAGCAATGAAAGCTACCAGCATTACGAACTAGGGACTAGGCCAACATCTAACAACACTGGCGACTTGCGCACTGGTTCAATTGTTAGAGGTAACGGCGACCCAGCTTATATTAGAGGAGGATTAGGTGTACAAGAATTTCCAATAAATGCAAAGTTCATTCAGATAAGATATATTATTAGAATCAATAATTTAAAACCATAATGGCATATCAGATTTTAAGCGGTGAAATTCAGCCAAATGCTTTATATGAGGTTGTTGGTACACAATCTGTAATCTACAATTTCATAGGTTATTCAACTGGACAACGGTTTAAAGGTATAAGAGCAATAAAAACATTTACGTATTCAGGCTCGGGTACACAGGAAGTAAATGAAGTTTTCCAACTTCTTGGAGGTACTATTGAATACGTGGAAACATCGATCGATAACACGTCTTTTGCAGATAAAACATTGTTAAAAGGCATGTCAGTTGAATTTGCTCTAAACGATGCGGAAAAGGTTAAAAGTGAGGTGACCAAAATAAAAGGGTTTTCCATTGAAGTAATTGATTATCCATTTTATTCATTTGAGATAATCGAAACCAGGTTATAAATCGCATTATAATTTTATATTGCATTCATAATGCTTGAAAAAAATACAAAAATTAACAGTGTTGTTTTATTAAGGGCGATTGCGGCTTTAGGGGTTTGTTTTATACATATACAAATGGCAACCGGGTTTCAAATCAATCCTTTTTTTGATTACCTATTTATTAATGGTCAACAGGGTGTTGTGATCTTCTTTGTCATCTCAGGTTTTATTTTGCCCTATTCCCTTTTTAAAAAGCAATATCAAATTAAAAACTTCTTTGGTTTTATACTTAAGAGAAGCGTTAGAGTAGACCCGCCTTATTGGTGTTGCATAATTCTACTATTTATATTGGTCCCTTTGCCACTTTCCGCTATTAATCTGAAATCCATTTTCTTACATTTAACCTACCTTGTTCCATTTATAAAGTCAGTTAATTGGTATAGTGGCATTTTTTGGACGCTTTCGATCGAGTTTCAATTTTATATAATATTGGGATTATTGTATCCTGTTTTAATGCGGGTACAAAATTATATATCCGTCCTAATTGTTATCTTTCTTAGTGTGCTATCTATTAAATATAATATCAATGGTATAATCATTAGCAATGTTTATCAATTCGCCTTTGGATATATAGCTTTTATGGCATATGTGAAGTTGATAGACCGGAAATGGTTTTGGATTATTTTTCTTTTGTTTACCACTTATATAATTTTTGCAAAATCGATAATAAGCGGTGTGGTTCCCGCTTCCGCCGTAGCATTTTTAATGCTTTATAAGCGTAACACTAACGTTCCCGTACTAAATTTTTTAGGTAATATTTCCTATTCACTTTATCTTATGCATATACCAATTAGTGCAATAGTAATCAGAACCTTAAGCGGTTCCTTAAAAAATGCTGGTCTTTTGTTTCTTGTATGTTTAATATTATCCATTTTAATCGCCTATATTTTTTATTTATTAATTGAGAGACCAGCATTAAACCTTTCAAAAAGAATTAACTTAAGAAAGGGGTAAAGATTTATTCAGATTGTTGTACGTATTAGAAATTAAGGTGGATCACATAGCAATCTTCTCGCCACATATTTTCGTTCCGAAAATGACAAAAGCGATATTTAAAACATTCCTCGTCAGCGCAGTATTAATACAAACTGCACTTCAATATTACGGGTAACTAAAATCCCCTGAATCCAATTCCCGCGTTCTTTCTACGAGCTTAAACCAAGGATTTTCAACATTAATTCACCCAATAGCCCTATTCAACCCAAGGCTATTTACCCTACCCAATTATGGAAAAAAAATATTCGTTCTGGGAACGTATCACCACTGATACGCCCTCATTTTTTAAAAAAGTTCAAATTTTAGGCGCAGGCCTGGTGGCCGTTTCTGTTTCGTTAACAGGCATTGACATTGTTCCGGTTGCTGTAACGGCTATAATGGCTGCCGTGGGCACAACCATGGGCGCCATTGCCCAGTTTGCCGTGAAGCAGCCTGAACCTGCTACAACTACTTCTACCCAATAATTTATTCAACCAGTTATGGCAACACTCGATCAACGTGAAATAAGGGGGATCACCCTCAAAAATATCACCGTTACTATCATCAGCACTATAAGTATTGTTGTTTCGGTGATGACAACTTACTTTCAATTAAAGGGGGATATACGGGATGTCCGGTCAACCCAGGAAACTCAAAACAGGGTTAACGAAATCCGCCTTAAAGTTCTTGAGGGCGAAGTGGCTATCCTGCAGCAGGAAGTTAGGGAATTAAAAGACAGCAAAAAATCGTGACCATGAAGTGGACACAAAACAAACACATGTCCATTTTTTTAATAAAAATGAACATGTGTTGAACATAGTTGGCCGCAACTATAACTTCAGATTATCCAACCGCGAATAAATCTCGAGCATGGCCGCCTGGTCAATCAACGATTTTACCTTTTTGGGACCTAAAAGATTTTGATCATCCTTTTCTGAGGCCCAGGTGCGGTTGGCATCGTCTATCATGAACTGTAGCTGAGCTTTGTTGTTATCAACTTTATACAGTTCAATGTATCCCCTAAGCAATACGGCGTTAAACCAGTAGTTACCGGGTAAGCGGCCGTTTCTGTAAAAATGCTTTTCGGCGGCTTTGGCTATGTTTTGAGCATCATTGAGATACTTTTTGTCATGGGTGATATTGTACAACAGCACGCCCGATTGCAGCATGGTCCCTGCATTGTAAGTATAATAAGCCGAATCAACTTTCATCGATGGTACCCTGATGGCATCATAATAAACACCGTTGGGCGATAACAAATGTTCTTTTGCCCAATTGTAGGTAACTATTGCGGTATCCAAATAGTCTTTTTGATGAGCGGCCTGGTATAACTGCAAGGCCACCAATATGGCCGGCCCATTAGAACAGGTATTTTTCCCTTTCTTATCGCCCTCCACCCAATAAAAGCCACCGCCGCCAACCATGTCATGGCCCGACAACAGGAAACGGTAAATCAATTGGGAAGTTTCCAGGTACTCTTTTTTGTGGTTACGGGCGTAAGCATCCATCAGTGCAATGGCAATCCATTCGTTATCATCGTAAAAACGCGAATCAACTTTTTCCCTGGCTACCATGGCCTGGTAACCCGGCACAGGCGGTTTGGCAGAATAATACTGTTGAATAGCTTTCATAACCGGAGCTATGTAATTTTTTGAAGGATTGCCGGCCTCCATTTCATTTGCAGCCTGCACCATAGCGCATAACGGCCACAAAAAAGAGTGGTTACCTTTGTTGGCCGCACTGTCATCGGTCTCGAAGTACAGATCTGACTTTGCATCATAAAACCTATCATAGATATTTTTATTAATGATGGCAATACGTTCTTTATAACTGGCGGTAGTTTGGGCGGTAGTATTCAAAACTATTGCCAGGCACAGGTAAATGGTTGATATTATGTTTTTCATAGGTTTATGCAGGGGCATAGAAACTATCTTCCGGCTTTAATGCCGGAAGATAGTTAAAAATTATAATTTACCATCGGCTTTTAAGGCTGCCGCAGCTTCTACCATCATTACCCCACTTAACTGCGTGGTTAAATCGGTATTGCCTGATGGCAGCGTTTTCCAGTCGGGGCTTACAAAAAGTGCCGGTCGGCTTATACCTTTGGTGTATAAAGTTTGCGCATTATATTTCAAAAACTTAACAAACGCATCACGATCTGTGGAACTTACAGCGGGCTCCTGTATCAGCAGGGTAAGGTACCTAACCAAAATCCCTTTAAACAACCCGCCATCACCTTGTCCCTCAGATTTCAGTAAACCGCCGGGCGATATATCCGTATCGTTAATAGTTGCATTGGCATTTCTAACGGCGTCGGCCAGGTAATCGGCATTTTTGGTAACGTGGTACAATTCAAGCGCGGCACCCATATAAACACCCTGGTTATAGGTGAATTTATTTTTGCTGATCTGCCCGTCGTGATTTCCGTTAACGCCATCCCAAATTATCCCGCTCGAAGGATCAACCAGGGTAGCGCTCAGCCAGGTGTAAAGGCTTTTGGCCAATGTAAGATCAGCGTCGTTCTTTTTTAAAGCATACAAGCGGCAGGCAAATATAATAGCCGGCGCATTGGCGGGTGTATTTTTATAATCCAGCTGCGATTTGCGCCAGGCTATGCCACCGCCCTGGTTATTATTTTGGCCTGTTTTAATATCGGTCCAAAGTGTGTTTGCGGCGTCAAGGTAATCATTTTCATTAGTTGCTGCATAGGCGCGCAGGCTTGCCAGGGCCAGCCATTCCATATCGTCATAATATTCGTTTTGATATTTATTACCGTTGGTAACCCGGGTACCATTTAACAACGATTTCATTCGTTGCTTATAAACGTCATTTTTGGTGCGCAAAAATGCATCGGTAAAAATATCCAGCGTATGTGCCTGGGGCCAATAGTTATAATTGGTATTACCTGCATTATCCTGCACAAAATAATTACCGTTTGCGGATAGATATGTACTGTAAGTTTTTTCCTGTAACGAATCGGCAGTGGCGGCGTATTTGTAATCAACCGTTGCGGTTTTATTGTTGGGATAAAGCGGAAAAGCCTTGTCTTTTAAGCACGATGTAAGCACCAACGGTATTAGTGATACCAATGCCCATTTCTGTATATGTTGAGGTATAATCTTCATAAATTATGTTTTAAATTCTGTACCGGCAAATATTGCCGGCACAAAATTGATAAGTTTATTTATTACTTAACGGTAACAACATGGGTATACGCAGCTACGTCTGCGCTCCAGATAATTTTGATATCCGCTTTACCATTATCGGCACGGTGATCAAATTTAAAGCAGTAATCATACTGGGAGTTGTTTACCGGCACCATGTAGAAATAAGACGCTGCCGTTGTTGTAGTGGCCGGGTTATTATCCGAATTAGTGCTGCCATAGTACTGTGTAGATGTTGTACCAGCGGCATCCTTCAGCGTAAACATAAACTTATAACGCTCATCCCTGCCCCATGACTCCTGGTGGAAAACGATAGATGCATTATCAATTTCCCAGCTGCTACCACCAACGTAAGGCAGGTTAAACCAGATTTTATTATCGGCAGCAAACCATAAACCTACCGATACAACTTCGGTCATAGACGCAGAAGCAGTTGTAAAATCAACTACAATTTTCTCAACTTTTGTGGCGCCGGCCACGGTAGTACTACCATCTTTCAGCAACTTAACACCATCTATTGAATAAGCTGCAGGTGTGCCGGTATTACGTTCGGCAAAATGGAAAGCGCCAGCTTTTAGTGATGTGTAAGCTTCAAAAACACCGGTTGAAGTTTGTTTTAAATGTACAGCCTTGCTCAGGTCATCGCCGCCTTCGGTGGCCGTTCCGGTAATGTACAAATCGGCAGGAATTTCGCTGAATCCGGCAGCACGCTGTACCTCAATGGTACGTGATAAGCTGCTTTTTTGTACGTTGATCCCTTTTGACGACATTACTGTCCATTTTAATTTGCCGGTTTCCTGTGGTTGGATGCCTGCCAGGTCGGCAATTTTGTTCAGGTCTTTAAAAGAGATGGTCAACTTATTGTACAAGCCGTTACCATCAGAGGGCAGGGTATAAACCGGTTTTGAAAAATCGCCGGTTGTTTTATCAAAAGCAACTTCGTACACCACCAGGCCATTATCTTCGGCCTGCGCCTGTTCCCACTCAAATGAAGCCGAGCCGGAAGCCGGTTCAAGTTTTATGAATTTGTTGTCGACCGGGGCGAAAAAGTTTTTTACTGCCGATACCTGGGTATGCTGTAAGGTTTTATCTTTTTTACATCCCGAAACAATAATAAGTGCCAATATGCCTGCCATCAGGCAGAAAGTAATTTTTTTCATGATCTTAATTGATTATAATTTCTTTATAAATAATTATTGAACTACCAACCTGGATTTTGTGTAAGATTTGGATCGACAGCACGCTCGTCCCTCGGAACCGGCCATAAATAGGCTTTGCTTTTATCAAAACTTCGCAAATCGGCCCTGATGTATCCGTTATCTACCGATGCCGGTCCGAATTTGGCACCATGCGACCAGCCATTCAATACCACTTCGGCAGTTCTCCACCGGCGGATATCAAAAATACGCAGTCCTTCCATAGCCAACTCGGTACGACGCTCGTTTCGAACAATGCTACGCAGATCGGCCTGGGGAGCACCACTGAAAGTAAGCGCGGCAGGATCGGTAAAACCGGCGCGGCTTCTTAAGGCCTTGATGGTTTTGTCCCATACGCCGCCATCCAACTGGCCCAATTCATTTTTAGCTTCGGCATACATGAGTAATACATCAGCATAACGAATAAGAATAAGGTTTAAACCCGACTGAAAATTTACGGCAGATGTAGGGTCGTAATATTTGCGGATGTAATAACCTGTTGGCGAACTTACTTTACCGGGTGTATATTCATCCAATTTATCTGTACCAGGATCAGATCCGGGTTTAGTATAAATGGTTTGGGTACTGCCATCTGGTTTTTTCCATTTGTATAAATTATAAACCACTGTATTGGTCATCCGCGGATCGCGGTTTACATAGGGGTTGTTCTCGTCGTAGCCCGATCCTGCATCGCTGATCTTTTTACCGTTGGCCATCAGGTAACTGTCAACAAGTTCCTGTGTTGGGGCAAGGGCATTCAGGCGGGCACCAACTGCAAGTGGGGCAAAATCAAAAAATTGGCTGTATGTTTTAATAAGCGGCACAAATTCCAGATCGAGTATTACTTCGCTGTTGTACTCGTTTTGGGGTAAAAACACGCCTTCGTAAGATGAAAACAAGCTATAAGTACCATTGCTGTTATCGTTAATCAATTTTTCGCAGGTTGTAGCCACATCCTGCCAGCGGCTGTCATAAAGATACACTCTTGCTTTTAGTGCAATGGCAGCGCCCTTGGTGATACGGCCCCTGTCTGCAGCAGCATAAGCTGTGTTTACCGGTAATGCAGCTGCTGCATCGTCCAACTCTTTCAGTACAAAATCAATTACCTGCGCTTTTGGTGTACGGGCAATGGTTTTGGCATCGGCTATCGAAATATCCTTATCAAACAACGGAACATCGCCAAACCAGGTAGCCAGCTGAAAATAATGATAGGCACGGATAAATTTTGCCTCGGCCTTCATACGGGCTTTAAGGGTGGCATCCATAGAGGCTACCCTATCAACATTCTCCAAAAATATATTACAGGTTTTGATACCTGAATAATGATATCCCCACTCCTCTTTAATACGCCCAAGCGAGGCATCATAAGTGCCGGCTGCAAGTGATGCCACTCCATTGGCATCACCGCGACCATTGTACGCATTGTCGGATGCGCCTTCATTGTAAAAGAAATAATCTGAGCGAAACATCTGTGAATACGCGGTATTTAATACGCTGTTCGCTTTTTCGGTAGTTGTCCAGAAGTTGATATCGGTAAACTTATTTACCGGTGCCAGATCGAGCTTTTTACAGGCTGAAACCATAACGGTTAACAGGGCTATAAAAAACGCGGTTCTATATGTCGTTAATTTCTTCATGTATAATAAATTATAATATTACATCAATACCAAACCCATAATATATCGGCGTTGGGTAGGCCCTGCCGCTATTAGCACCGCCTGCCTGTACATTACCGTTAAATTCTGTCGACTCAGGGTCAAGGAATTTCATGCCCGAAAAGGTGAGGATGTTTTGGCCCGAAACGTAAGCCCTTACTTTATGCGTGCCTATGGCCTTGGCCACGCTTTGTGGTAATGAATAACCCAGGGTTACATTTTTAACACGCAGGTATGAACCATCGAAAATGTACATATCAGATCCGCGCCTGAAATTGTTGGTATTTGATTGACTGCCGGCAGCTGCAAGGCGCGGATAACGGGCATCGGGGTTTTCGGGAGTCCAGAAATCTAATTGATGCTGGTAAATAACCTGCGAATAGTTGAAATGGAAGGGCTCAACCTGTTCGCCACGCACAAACATGCTGCGTTTGCCTACGCCCTGCATAAACAGGTTGAAGTCAAAGCCCTTGTAAGTTACGTTATAGGTAAAGCCAAATGTTAAACGCGGGAAACCATTGCCTAAAACAAACCTGTCGTTATCATCAATTACGCCGTCCTTATTAACATCCACATAACGGTTATCGCCCGGCGACACAGTTAAACCGGCCGGTTTTGGCCCGTTAACAATATCGTTAAGGTTTTGAAAATAGCCATCGCGTTTTAATCCAACGTATGAGCCAATTGGCAGGCCAACTTTGTTAATAACCTGTAATTCATCGTAGGCTTTAATCTGGTCGCCGCCTTCAAGGGATAATACCTTGTTTTTAGTATCGGCTACGTTAAATGAAAACGAATGGTTAAAGTTTTTGCCTGACAGGCGGTAATTAACTGTTAATTCCCATCCCCTGTTTTGAACTTTACCTGCGTTATAATCAGGCAACCCGGCGCCAAACACGCCCGGCACTATTGGCGGCAACAAAATATCCTTTGTTACTTTATTAAAATAATCGGCAGATATGGTGAGGGTGTTTTTGAAAAAACCTGCATCTATACCCGCATTAAATGTGGCAGCACGCTCCCAGCGAATATCCGGATTGGCAAATGATATGGCTGCGCCGCCAACGCCGGCATTATTAAAGCCGTACGCATTCTGGAATGGGCCGTAAGTACGCTGGTACTGGTAGTCGCCAACGTTTTGATTACCCAAAATACCGTATGATGCACGCAACTTTAAATCGCCATAGTTATCGCGGTAGCTTTGCATAAAATCCTCTTCGGTAACGCGGTAACCTACCGATCCCGATGGAAAGAAAGCGTTGCGGTTTTTTGTATTAAACTTTGATGACGCATCTATCCTGAAATCAAACTCACCATATATCTTATTCTGATAATTATAACTTGCTCTTCCAAAAGCTGAGTTCAAGCTTGTTTCCGCGGTGTTGTTATTGGTGTTTGACGATGCAGGGTCAATTATAGTACCCGTTGTCGGCGTACCCAACTCAGGGTCGGTATATTTCAGGTATAGGCTGTTGCCCTGGTTAGTTGTCGACTCGTTGGCCACACCTACCAATACATCTACGTTATGCGATTTATTAAATGTTTTGGTATACTGAGCAATTACCTGTGTATTTAAAAACAGGTTCTTGTTGTTCTCATCATTTGTATTCCTGTCAGCACCGTATGTTCCTTTCGGGAAATAATCAACTTCTATCACCCTGCCAAACATGTGGTTTGATAGAAGTGTTCCGCCAAAAACACCTTTCAACTTAAAGTCTTTGGTTATAGCCAGCTCCGCGTTTAAATTACCGAAGATGTTGTCGTTGTCGCGTTTGCGGTAACCGCCTGCTTCTAAAATCCCCAGCGGGTTAAATTCAGTTAACACATCATTAGTTAAATACCGGCCCTGGTCGTCTTTAATCTTGTAATAAGTTGGCGTTCTGCCGGCATCAACTATAAGGGTTGATGTGCTATAGGAGTGCTCCTTAATTTCGGTGCGGGAATAAGCCAGGATACTGGTCAGCTTTAATTTACCGTATTCGGTACTTAGGTTCATGCGGTAATTATAGCGGCGCAAACCATAGTTAGGTCCAACAAGGTTGCTCCGCTGATCTGTCACTCCGGCCGATACCAGGTATGATGACGTTGAATTACCACCGGTTAGCGCCAGGTTATGGTTTTGCAACACCGCATTTTTTAAAATGGCATCCAAAAACCATTGCTGATCACCTGCCTGCTGAAAATTGCGGATGTCCTGCGGGCTGTAAATTGGTTGTAAACCTGCATTTACCACAGCCTCGTTTCTAAGGATGGCATTTTCGTAACTATGAACAGGTTTATAACCCACATGTGGTTCCTGTACACCGCCCTGCCCGTTATAAGTAAGCTGGGTGTTGGAGTTTTTCTTTCCTTTTTTGGTGGTAACCAATATTACGCCATTTGCTGATCGCGAACCGTATATGGCGGCGCTGCCGGCGTCTTTCAAAACAGAAACGCTTTCAATATCCTGCGGATTAAGCAGGTTAATGTCGCCGCCGGTAATACCATCTATAACCACCAATGGGCTGTTATCTCCTAAAGTACTTACACCACGAATGTTAATGTTTTGATAAGCACCCGGCTCGGAGTTGGTTTGCTGGATAATAAGATTTGGCGATGTGCCTTGCAATGCCTGCGTTAAATTTACAGACGGTTTGCCTTCAATGGCCTTTGACGAGATCTGATCGACCGCGCCAATAATATTAGCCCGTTTTTGTGTGCCATAGCCAATCACAACTACTTCATTTAGCGAAGTTCGTTCCGGCGATAGCTGCACGTTAACAGTAGTTTGATTATTTACCGGCACTTCCTTTGGCGCGTAACCAATAAAGCTAAATACCAGTATATCATCGCTGCCCACGTTAGGCAGGGTAAAAGTACCATCTACGCCAGTTATGGTGCCGGTTGTAGTTCCTTTTATTTTGATGCCTACGCCCGGAAATGGCAGGCCCGTTTCGTCGGTTACTTTACCAGTAATTTTAATGGGGACCGGCGGGGCCTGCTGTATGCCGCCTGTGCTGCTTTCTACCTCGGCTTTTTCATCAATGACAATTACGTCATCAATAATTTTATAGCTAAGGTTAAATGGAGTTAACACCTCATTGAGCACGGTTTTGATGCTTTCATTTTTGGCATTCAACGTTACCCTGAAATCCGGCTTCAGCACATTATCCGCGTAAGCAAATTTAATATGTTTATCGGCCGATATTTTATCGAGCGCATCAGAAAGCCTTGCGTTTTTGAGCTTCAGCGTAACCGAAATCTCCAAAAAGCGTTGGCCAAATGAATCATTTGCTACCGCCGAAAGGCACATGAAGCAAACAACAAAGCAGGCGAGCGAGGTAAATTTCATTAATATTAATACATAACGAACTACTCCATTTGAAAATAGAGATATATTCATAGATTTGAGATAATTAAAGTGTTTGAAATTGAGTGCTTTGTTCTGAATTGGACCTCGAAACGTTGCACTTATTAATACGCTGCATTTTAGTAACCCTGTTCAAATCCCTTTGATCAGGGTTTTTTGTATGTATTTATGTTGTCATGCTCTTCTATTTAGGTTAGCTAATAATTGGTTATATTTTAAATGAATTGGTTTATTTTATTGGTTAACAGCCTTTGCCTTTAAGGCGGTAGCGCCCCTTATCCTGGATAGCCTTGCCTTTTACAATTTTTGATAAAACCTTCATTACGGTTTCCAACGATTTATTGGTCAGGTCGGCTGTTATTGAACATCTCACAAGGTTGATATCTACATCAACTTTAACATTGAAGCGATGCTCAATCGTATTTATTACCTCTGGGAGCGGCATACGTTTAAATACCAGGTCGCCGCTCTTCCACCTTACCAATACATCCACATCAACCATTTCGGTTTTAACGGCCTGGTTATTATCCTTATTAAATATTACTTCCTGGGCTGGGGTCAAGAAAACAGTTTGCGATTTTTTGGCATTGTTAGCCGCCGCTATTACACCTACCTTACCGCTCAATACATCTACCTTCACAAAATGATCTTCGGGATAGGCTTTTATATTGAAACTTGTACCCAACACCTGCGTGCGTACAGCGCCGGTATGAATAATGAATGATTGATGATCATCGTG
The DNA here is from genome assembly GCF_056401935.1 of Mucilaginibacter sp. P4_D1. NCBI lineage: Bacteria > Pseudomonadati > Bacteroidota > Sphingobacteriia > Sphingobacteriales > Sphingobacteriaceae > Mucilaginibacter > Mucilaginibacter sp. P4_D1. The sequence continues at coordinate 159,733 of NZ_JBFUIJ010000012.1, read as the reverse complement.
CGCTACATCTAAAAAAGCTTCGCCTGTTAAAGTAATCTCGCGGCGGTCGCCCCGGAATTTATCCGGATAGGTAAGTTTACTACCGCCGTTAAGCCATATTTTAGTGCCATCGGCAAGGGTTATATTTACAATTTTGCCATTGGCCGCCGTAATTTGTTTGGTGGCTATAGGCGAAACATAGTTGAGGATATCATTACGGTACAAATATGCCGACAAACACAAGCCGGCAAGCAACGATGCAGCAACCAACCATTGCCTGGTTAGGGTTTTGATTTTGCCGCCGCTATCAATTTGAGCGGCAATACGGTTGTATACCTTATCGCTGTTAAACTCAACACCATGATGGTTTGCTTCGGGCAGGGTACCCAAATCCAATTCGTCAAAATACTGATTTACGATTTCTTCCTGCAAAGATTGGTCTTTAGCAGAGACTTGTTTTTTCCTGAAATTAAACTTTCTCATGGTTTATATATGCAGGATGCATTGAACATGCCCTACCCCCCAAAAGAATTTGATTTTTTTTAAGCATTGTTTAAAATCAGAATTTTTCACCTCGTGCCGGGAGTGTTTTACAACCATAAGTTTTGCCCAGTTATTGGGTTTAGCTGATCTCCGTAAAATAATTTGAAAATAATTGCACCTATACTTCAACTAAACACATAGATTTATCTTTTGATTAACCTGCTTATTCAAAACCAATTTACACACCTATGCTTAAAGTTTCCTTCAACCTTATTTTCGTCATTATCTTTTTAGGTATGCTCAGCTACTTAGCCGGCGCCATGTTTAATCCCGAACCCGGTGGGCGTAAGCCAGCATTACAACATCAAAAAAACGGAAACACTAACCCGCACCCGGATACATTGAAATGGCCTGCCGATTTAACGGTGAGCACATTTGCAGGGCCGGAACTTACACCGAGCCCGGCCTGTATTGCCGCAGCGCCAACAGGCGAGGTATTTGTTGGCGTGGATATGATAGGCTCGTTAGGTAAAACGCCCGGCAAAGGAAAAATTTTAAGGCTGGTGGATAGCGACAATGATGGCAAGCTGGATAAGCATACCGAATTTGCCGAAGTAGATGATCCGCGGGGGATCCTGGTAATGGGCGACCAGGTTTTTGTAATGCATACCGTGTTTTCAAAAGAAACCGGCAAAGCTACCGGCATGAACCTGGAAGTTTTTGAAGATAAAAACAGGGACGGTATTGCCGATGGACCAGCGAAGCCGCTTATTGAACATATCAGCAATGCGCACATGCTGGCCGAGCGGGGTACTGACCACGCGACAAACGGTATACGGATGGGTATTGATGGCTGGATTTATATTGCCGTAGGCGATTTCGGCTTTCATGACGCTACCGACAGAAGCGGCAAAAAGCTGACCATGCTGGGCGGCGGCATTGTACGGGTGAGGCCAAACGGAACCGAGATGGAAATTTATACACATGGTACCCGCAACATTTATGATGTGGCCATTGATGCTTACATGAATATTTTTACAAGGGATAATACCAATGATGGTGGCGGCTGGAACATCCGTTTTTCGCACCACATCCAATCGGCCGAGTATGGATACCCGGTATTGTTCCAGCACTTTACCGACGAGATTTTACCGGCCCTGGTTGATTTGGGCGGAGGATCGGGCACGGGATCGTTGTTTATGGACGAACCTACCTGGCCAGAAAAATACAACCACGTACCCATGACCGCCGACTGGGGTCGAAGCGAACTGTATATCAACAGGGTAACCGCCGATGGCGCCAGTTTTCAACAAAAAGAAGAAGAATTTATAGCGTTACCGCAAATTACCGACCTTGACGTAGATGGCTCCGGCCGACTTTACCTTTCGGCTTGGGATGGCGCAGGCTATTCCGGCGACCCTGCCAAAGGCTACGTGGTGCGGGCGGTACCACGTAACTGGAGCTATAAAGCATTCCCCGACCTTAAGGCTGCTTCTGCTACCGAATTGGCTAACTACCTGAAATCGGCAAGCGCGGTTACCAGGCTAAACGCATCACAGGAATTGATTACCCGCCCGGCCGAAGAAGCTGGCAGGCTATCGCTGGCCGTTGCAACTGATGCTACCTTGCCACTGTATGCCCGCGTAGCCGGTGTATTTACTTATGCCCAGGCAACTGGCGAAAAAGGCGTACCGGCATTGGTGCAACTAACGCAGGACAGCAAATTAAAAGAATTCGCTTTAAGGGCGCTGGCCGACAGAAAGCAAGGCATACAAAGCGTACCGTTGGATCCATTTTTAGCCGGACTGAAAGATCCTTCCGACCGTGTGAAGGCGGCGGCTATTGTGGGCCTGGGCCGTATTGGCAGCCAGGCGGCGGCGCAGCCTTTATTGGCAACACCTGTACCCGCCAGCTTTGTAGCACCGGGCAAAAATGCGGAAGGCCCGCATGCCAAACCCAATTCGGCAATTATCCCGGCACATTTGGCGGTAAGGGCCCTTGTTAGCTTAAACGCTGTTAATGATTGCGTTAAAGCTATCGGCACGGCACATTCAACCCTGGCATTATGGGCTTTAAGATATATGTATGATACCAAAGCGGTTGATGGTTTAATAGCATCGTACTCAACTGTTAAGGACGAAAAAACAAAAAAGCAAATACTGGTAACCCTGTCGCGCCTGTACAAAAAAGAAGCTGACTATGATGCTTCATGGTGGTGGGGCACAAGGCCCGATTCGCACGGGCCAATTTACAAGGGCGTTACCTGGGATGGTTCGGCCCGGATTGCCGGATTTTTAAAGACCGAATGGACAAAATCAACCCCGAAAGGAAAACAGTTTTTTGCCGATTTAAATGCCCGCCATCAAATGGGCATTGCAGCCTTTGGCGGCGAAGAAAAAACCGAAACCACCAAAGAAGTGAAGATAGACCTGGCAAAAATTGCTAACAAGAAAGGCCAGATAGGAAAATCATCTATTGAAGATATAATGTTGATGCTTGCGAAAATAAAGGGCGACCCATTTAAGGGAAAAGTTCTTTTTGCCCGCCAGGGCTGTATAGCCTGCCACAGTTTAACCAGGGCCGAAAAACAGAAAGGCCCGTTTATGGGGCAGATAGGCTCGATCATGACCCGGCAGCAAATTGCAGAATCTGTTCTTAAACCCAACGCATCCATTTCACAAGGCTTTGCCACCGTAATGATATCGGCGAAAGGCAACAAGAGCTATATGGGCTTTATTACCGAAGAATCGGCCCGCAAAATAGTGATGAGGAATATTACCGGCGATGTTTTTACTATTAACACCGCCGACATACTGAGCCGCAAAGAGCTAAAAACATCCATGATGCCAACCGGCCTTGCCAATGCGCTTTCCTATGACGAGTTTGCCTCCCTCGTTACTTTTCTGTCGCAGCAAAAAAATTAAACGCGGGTTTGAGTGGTGGAGCTCTTTTATGTTGATTAAATTTATGTCCCCTCAGGGGCCTCTCCGAGAGACCCTGAGGTACCTAATCATTCTCGCATAACGCGGCTTGGGACTGCGACTGGCTTTGTATAACCGCTGGGTCCTCTTCGAGAGACCCCGCGGGAACATAAATTTACTGGTTCGTGAATCATGAACCAGTAAATTTAGGATAAGACAATAATTACCCTCTCTTTTCTATTTCCTTTTTAACTTCTTCTATTAATTGTTGTTCTGTAGGCAGATATAATCTGTATTCACTTGCAAAGATGGTTTTATTATCTTCCGGGAGGGAGATTTTTACAACGGCATTGTTTTTTTCTGCACATAGTAAAATACCGATGGTTGGATTTTCAAAATCTTTCTTTTCGAATCTGTCATAGTAATTTACGTACATCTGTAATTGGCCAATATCCTGATGGCTAAATTTTGTGGTCTTTATCTCTATAATTACAAAGCATTGCAGGAGACGATTATAAAAAACAAGGTCTATAAAAAATTCATCACCTTCAATATGCAGTCTCTTTTGCCTTGCAACAAATGCAAAACCGTTGCCCATTTCTAATAAGAAATCGTGCAAATGTGTAATGATCCCTTGCTCCAGATCTTTTTCGTAATAGGATGCTTCCCGGTGCAATCCTAAAAACTCAAGATACATTGGGTCCTTGATTATTTCTTTCGCATCAGAAGGCTGTTTTTCGCTTCGGGCTACAGCCAATACACTTTCCCTGTCGTTGCTCATTAAGAGACGTTCCCATAAACTACTGTGGATTTGTCGTTCTAACTGACGGGTTGTCCAGTTGTTTTTTATTGCTTCTGCTATGTAAAAGTCTCTTTTGTCAGTACTATCAATACGTAATAATATTTTATAATGCGTCCAGCCCAATTGCGAACGCAGTGCGTTCGCAATTGGAAATGTGCGATAAAACTGGCGAAATAATTCTATCTGTCTTTTCGAGAACCCACTACCGTATTCCGGCTCTAATTAATCAGCAATAAATTTAGTGAGGTAATTGCCATAATCTGCCCGGTCTTTCCCTTGTTGTTCTTCTTCAAAAATGCGTTGTCCTATTTGCCAATACATTAAAGTACGCTCATGATCAACCAATCTGATAGCCTTGCCTTGTCTTTAGCATCATGGATAATGGCCTGTATGTCGGCTATTACAGATTGATTAATAAGCATCGTATGAAGAATTATGGTTCAATGGCAAAACTACAAAAATAGAGGATGTATTAAAGAAAGCTGAATACTACTCCCACTGCTGTTCCAAGCATCTGACTCGAACCATTATGCCTGTAGTTTTTAACAACTGTATTATTAATCCCACCATAACCTTATCAGGTGTAGTCACCCCAAAGTCGGAGAATCGCACAGTCCTAAAACCTCATTTAAAATCAATGCCCCAATATCCCCTGCGCCCTATACAAATTATCAGTAGCCTGTAGTATTTTATCCTTCAACTTAGGGTTATAGCCAGGATGCTGCAGCAGGAAATCGTGCACAATCTGGTAAGCCTCCTTAGTCTGATAACTTCCAAATACCGCGCTCAGCCACGATTGCGGGAAAAACACATCGCCGGTACGCTGGATCTCTTCAACAAGTTCCAGGCTTTTGGGCAGGTATTTGATGGATGTGCTTTGCCTTAACGGGTGATTTAAATAGCTTAAACCCGTGGTAACCCAGGCTTCTTTTGCCCTGTTTTTTCGGTCGGCAAGGCTGTTAAAAAAGGCATCGCGTTCCTGCACATTCAGCGAGAGGGCAGGCGCCAGGAAAGCCAGCCTGTTTTTGCGTTCGGGGTTGTTGATCCGGGCTTGTTGCTGCTTTAGTACCGATGTAATCGTATCACTTTTCAGGGCTATGGAAAGGGCCATACCGGTATAGTCATCTTCGGCCAGTTTAACGCCCGTGGGTGGTTTTTGGGTTAGCCATACCTGGTAAATACGACTTTTAGCTTCGGCACTTAAGCTGGTGTTTTGGTAAGCGCCAAACAGTATTTTCTTGTTATTCGATGCTGTTTGCTGTTCCATGGCCTGCCATAGGGTGTGCTCCAGCTCCGTGCTTAAAATCAGCCGGTCTTTTGGTAAAGTGAAGGTCCAGAATATGCTGGTAATATAGCCGGTAAGCAGGCGCAGGTTCATTTCATTTTTTTCGATGCCGATGCCGTGCAGGTAAAGCTTTAATAGTTCAGCCGGTTTAAAAGCACGCCCGGCCAGCATATTCTCGTACCCGTTAATGTAAGCCGAAGCCCGTTGCAGCGGGCTGTCTAAATCAAACAGACTGGCTGTCATTGCCTTATCCGCCGGGAACAATCCATAACCCATACCGTCTGCATTAAATAAGATAAATTGGGGCTTCGCCAACCCCGCAGCTGCCTTTAGTACAATTTGCCGCGCGTTCATATTCACCGGGATGGTTTTACTGTAACCCGGATACACCAACGTAATATTAAATACCTGCGGCCATATGCGTGGCGGGCCAACTTCAGGATGCTGGCTAATGTTAAAAGCGCCTATTTTACCATCGTTATAACTCACTTTATAATCAAACACCGGCCGGCCGGGCTGGCTTACCCAAACCTTGTTCCAGGTGTACAGGTTGGCGGTACTGTATTTGCTCAGGATAGCAATCAGCTGGGGCCAGGTGGCGTTGCCGTAAGCATATTTTTTCAGGTACTCGCGGATGCCTTGCTGAAAGTTGGCCTTCCCCATCAGGCTTTCCAGCTGGCGCATCATAATGGGGGCTTTGTGGTAAATAATATTGCCGTAAAGCGAACCCGCATCCTGCAAATTATCCAGCTGCTGCCTAATTGGATTGGCGCCCATGGTACGGTCAATTCCGTAAGCTGCCGGGTAATGATCCTGCAAAAATTTCAGGTTAAAGGTTTCGGCGCCCATTAGTTTTTCGGTCACCTTATCGGCCATAAAGTTGGCAAACACCTCCTTCATCCACACATCGTTAAACCACTCCATGGTCACCATATCGCCAAACCACATATGCGCCGTCTCGTGCGAGATTACGTTAGACCGGGCGATGAACTGATCTTTAGTAGCCCCCTCATCCAAAAACAAGCCCGAGGCCTTGTACTGCACCTCGCCCGGGTGCTCCATGCCGCCGAACTGGAAATCGGGTATGGCCACAAAGCCCACTTTCTGAAAAGGGTAAGGTATGCCCGTCCAGCTCTCTAAAAAGCTAATGGCATCCCGGTGGGCTTTAAAAATAGAATCGACACTTAACCTGATCTGGGTTGAATCTGTTTCCCTGTGCAAAAATTCGGCACTGCGCCCGCCTATCATCTGCCTTACATCAGCATACGCGCCCGCGGTGAAAGAGAACAGGTAGGTGGGCAATTTATCGCTGGTATTAAAAACATAACGTTTAAAGTCGCCCTCATCAGTTACATCCTTTATGCTGCCATTGGCCAATGCCTTCCATTCCTTTGGCACCCTCAGGCTTAATTTAAAAGTAGCTTTCAAATCTGGCTGATCAAAACAGGGGAAAACAGTACGGGCGCGGTCGGGCACAAATAAGGCATACAAATAATCATCATTACGGTTTAATGATCCATTACCGGCCACAAAATCAATCGTGATAGCATTATGCCCGGTCTTTAAATATTTAGTGGCTATAACGATATGTTCGTCCTTCACCTCAAAAGGGATTACCCGCCCCCGGGCCAACCGCACATTTTTAATGTGCTGCGCATCCTGCTTAAAATCTATTTGCAGCGGCTGGCCGGCATTTTTTAAATCAAATGCGATATGCGCCACACCGGTAATATCCTCAGCCCGTTTTAACGGAACCAAAAACGACAGGTCATACTCCACATTACTGATTACCGAATGCCTGTACTGCGCCAACCTGTACGATACCCCCGTTTCAACAGGTACAGGTTTAACACGCTGCTGTGCGTATACCACAACATTTAAGCTCAACAAAAACAGTATCAATTTATATAATTTCATATGGTTGGTTGTTTTGAGTTTTGAGTTTTGAGTCGAAAGCCCCCCGCGTTGTTCGAAGGCCTCGGACTTCTAACCACAATGCCCGTTTCTCCGGCTACAGGATTATTACCGCCTTTGCCCAATAGTTTTATTGTGTTCGTTTAACATTGCCGATCAAAACCTTGTCATTCAATAGTCGCAGAATATAGGCATAATGGTTCGAACCCGGAGAATCGGATAGCAGAGAATTTTTACCTTTCGCCTTTAACCTTTTACCTTTCACCTGTTGTTTTAAGTCTAATATCTCCTATCTAACCCGGGCGTTCCCGCTGGTAGAAGCGGGCCGGGCTAACCGCTCATACGCGCACAAGGCATTAGGCGCGAGGCCGGTATCCGCTTTTATCCCTAACGCGAATTCGGGGAAGTTGTGGGGTTAGGGCTATACAATGAGATTGTGATTTGCATACGGGGCACACGTGCTCCAGCTTTGGGAAGAATTGATTGGAACAGGAATAAAACAAAAATGCCCGGCTCACCACCGGGCATTTTTGTTTACATGATTTTAGAAATGACAATTGCCGAGTAAACATATGGCATTCCAACTAAACCATGGGTAGAAAATTTAACATCAATTAGATTTTCAGGATTTACCCCAAATAGTGCCATGCTCAATTTTTTTTGAAACTCATCTTTGTTAACCTCGCTTACGACAACAGTATTTATATTCATTTTTTAAATTTTAAGGTGGCTTTATTGCCTAAGTAAAAATCTAAAATAATACAACAGTTTTTTGATGTATTAAAAGTTATTTTCTGTCCTTATTGGAGCTGTCTCCAACAAGCCAAAGTTAATGATTAACAAAGCTTTTAGTGAGAAGCTAAAGCCGTGTTCATGCCCAAATTTGTTGGTGTTGTCACCAACAAATTTCGGCATGAACTTATGATTTGCGATTCTTAATCAGGTTACTTTTATTTATTTGTCTTGAAGGTTTATTAGCAAAATATAGCGAAGTGTAATAGGCTTTCCCTAAATTTATATCCTGTACTAAACTTTAAAAAAATATTGGGCGAGATATATTTCAAAAGGTGTTGGGATCTATGGGTAACTTCTATGAGGGGGATTAAATCGATATGAAGTTTATTCTCATTTCAGAAGCAACTATTGATGTCGAGCAATATCTTAAAATGTATATAGGTGAGTACATAGAGCACGAAACCGATGTGATTATCAAGTATTCTGTTGCCGATGCTAAAACGGTCATTGAAACGGAATTGATAGAGAATCAAAAACATATTGATTTTATCATAGCCGATTTTACCAGCGATACTTTTTCTCAAAGCTATACAGAACTGGCGCAGTGGTTAAGGGATTCATCCTTTACCTACTCGGACAGAAATTTCAGACTTTCCTCATTGCCACTATTTCTGATGAACAACATGCTTGGGTATGAGCGCCAGCATTATGAACACGTGGATGAACTGATTGAAAATGTATTTGATGGATTGGTTTATAAACCGGAAAATAATAAAAGAATAGGAATTACTAATAACCCCTTAGCGAAAGGAATGGACAGATGGTTAGACAGATTAAAATCGGACATTGATGACTTGGATTTAGATAGCAGTTCGGGTTTTACAAAAATGAATTTGCGCATATTTAATGCGAGAGCCTATAAGTTAAAAGTGTTGTCGGAAGTGTTCTTTGAAAACAAAAAGCCACTGGACTATTTATGGGTTGGTAACGGTCTGCAAATTGTTGAATCTACTGCCGATGCTTTAATTAAGTTGTTGAAAACGTATAATCAGAACCCATCTTTACGAAATGAGAAACAAATTCACGTATTCCTTCAGACTTATCACCACCTTTTAAAGTCTGAGCATTTTCATAAATCAATTTACGAACAGCACTATTACCACAACAATTCCAGGAAATATGAAGAAGTTGATTTTTTCAATATCGCACATCAATATTCTATGAACTTGAATGAGCTTTTCGAGGTCAAGCTGCCAAACCAGCGCTTTTTCTCCAAACAAACTCTCACCATGCTTAAACCTGCTCAAAAGTATTTTCATCAAATAGGCACAAAGTATTTTGATTATTTTTCTGACCCCGCTAATTTGGAAGAAATACAATCAAAATCGCTTCAACATGACGCATCAATAAAAAATTTAGATTTTCAATATTCTTTATTAATGGGAACTGATGAAGACAAATTGCAAAACCTTTCTGGTTTAAACGCATTCATGGCAATGCCAAAGGCGAACGTAAGGTTGTTAACTTATGATGATCTAATTAAACGACACCACTACCTACATATTCGAGTTACAAGATTTGGGATTTAAAGAATTTGGCCGTTCTGACCTTGTTGGAGTTGTCTTCAACAAGCCAAAGTTAATTGATTAAGACAGCGTTTAGTCAGAAGCTAAAGCCGTGTGCATGGCGAAATTTGTTGGAGACAACACCAACAAAGTGCAAGCAGTTATCAATTTTGACCTTCGTTCTGTCTCCTTTGAAAAACGTCTTTAAGGTGACTTACCTATTTATTAAATAGTTTAGTAAATTTAAAGTCAAACCATTAACTACGGGCTGCCCGTGACAACAAAATGAATGAGTTCAAGCTATTCAATAGGATCATTAACGGTGATCTGAGGCCGCATCTGAAAGTGTACGATAATGAAGAAGGGTTGAAAAACTTGGAGAGGGAAATCTTCTCTACTGAAATAACCGTAGCTAAGGACTTTCCGGATAATCTGCTCCAGCATTTCCCAAAGTTTGCATTTGGGCTCAAGGATGGGGATGAAGTGGAACTAATCTTAGATCAGGAGGGAGAAACGCCGCGACTAACCATAAAAGAAATCCCCAACGAAGCCGAGGAAGACTTGATCAATATCGACATTCCGCCTCCGCCCGATGCTAAGTCCGAACTGTTCCTGACTATTATAACACTGGAATTTGAAAGTATCAAAAGGGCAATCACAAAACAATTCGAGAATGCGAGCGATCAGCAGGCAATCAGTTTTTACGCCACGCGGAACATCCAGCTTGCAAAGAAAATAGCGAGGGACGCATTCCTGCTAAAAAAGAAGCTTCAACATACTGAGAATGATGATTGGGATAATCCTAACGTTTTTATCATCGAGGCAACAAAAAAACACTTAGTATACCTTATTACCGAGCTGCAAATTCTTTTTCATCCCATCAACAATTCAGCGATACAGTATGAGGGCGAGCTTGAGGATGAGTTATTTGAAGGGCATCATTCCAGCATGATGGCGAAAGTCAACTCCATGAGCAGGGAGATAAATGAAAAGTATATTGAAAAGCTATATCATGAACTTGGGGGTGATCCAACACTTGCCCAAAAACGTGATCTTTTTCTTAAAAAGCTAACAGAACAGTTGGCGCGAATAAAGGCTTTGCAAAAAGAAAGGGGCTTTACTAACCGGCACGATCAGGATATGAAGCGGCTGTATGAAAAAGAATTAGGCAAAATATTAGCCGAACAATACACCGAGGAAGTCTTTAATCCTGCGGTCACAGGTCTCCTGGAAAAATATGAGCACAGTCTGCAGCTGATAACCGAACTAAGGCTTGACGGGAACTCAATAGCGTACAATGCGCTTGCCACTACGGATTTTTTTAAGAAAATCCAATATCAGCTGGATACCTGGAAAGAGCTAATCCATTTGTCCTATTCGGCCCCTGTAAAGGAAAATATATGCAAAGACCTACAGAACACGCTGATTACTATCCAATCACGCAAGCATTTAGCATTGAGCGAAGATCAATGGAATGACTACATATGTGATTTGCTCCGCGCACAAAAATATTACATCGCTGACCAATCCAGAAGCGGAAGGTCCGGCGGTAGAAATAAAGGCAAAATACAAAGCGGCGAACTTGATATCACCATCAGGGATCTTGCCAACAATGGCAATGTCAAAACCATTATAGAAACGGTCAAGATCAGTTCCTGCGGCAGCAAAGACAGCACCATTAAAGACCATATAGACAAACTTTTGACACGCTACGACACGTCGGGAAATGAAGAAAGCTTTATCGTTATTTTGTCCTATGCCAGGCAATTTCTTAAAACATGGAACGCCTATAAAAAGCATGTCGCTGAGGTAGTATTTCAAAACAGCAACGCTATGACTGACCTGGAAGCTGAGATTGGTAAATCTGATCTCAAGGTGGGTTACAGCACAATAGTCAGATTTGGCAAATCGATCCGTCTATATCACCTGTTTTTGAATATGTATATCGGTTAAACCTAGCTCACAATTTTAATACTTCTTTTATATGACCGATAGCATTTTAGCACAAATAGATCAACGTATCAGCTTAGAGTTGGAAAGGCTTGCCCTGCTTGCAGAAACTTTGGTCTTTACGGAGGTTGCTTTATTTAAATTAAACGAATTGATGGGTGCGGTACCTGAAGAGAAACACCATTACCCAGGCATTTACTTGTTTGAAATCAGAGCAGACTTTTCGGCGAAAAACTGCGACGAGTGGTTGGATGAATTTACCGCTATCTGGTTAAACGCACAAGAACCGTTAGCATGGGTTCCGGGTATTAAACAGGTAAGGATCAAGGCGCATAAAAAGGATGGGGCATTGTCCGAATGGGTTCCGTTGTATATCGGCAAGAGCAGAAACGTAGGCAAGCGTATTTCAGAACATATTCTAAAGGAGCGGGAGAAAACCACGTTCGCAATGAAATTAAAAATCCGAAAGGTTCTTCACGGCCAAAGCTTCCGCGTCAAAGCATTAAGGCTCGATATCGATAATTATGATGTTATAGCGCCGCATCTCGAAAGCTTTTTCAGGGAGAAATGGCATCCTATCGTTGGTAAACAATAATATTAGAAATGTACACCGAATTAAATATTTAATTGTTATTACCGGATAGTTTTTAACCGCCCTCGCTGCCGCAAGCGTCCCCCGCTGTTCGAAGTCTCCAGACTTCGAACCATTATGCCTGTAGTCTCCGACTACAGGATTATTGCCGCCTTTGCCAATATATTTATTAGTCCATTTGAGCAATTGCCATCCATCACCTTATCATTCAATAGTCGCAGACTATTGGTATAGTCATCCGAAGTCGGAGAATCGGATAGCGGAGTTTATTTTGTGGTGCCAATGCCGGGGATAGTTAACCCCCGCTGTTCGAAGTCTCCTGACTTCGAACCACTATGCCTGTAGTCTCCGACTACAGGATTATTACCGCCGATAGTTTTAATGTATTCATTTAGCAATTGCTGATCCATAACCCTTATCATTCGATAGTCGGAGACTATCGGCATAATCGTCCGAAGTCAGAGACTTCGGACAGCGGATACGCCGGGGTTATACCAATTGCCTGTTCGAATGTCGGGCAGCGGAGTTTTTGAATACTAACCGGCTTTTTCGAATACAGTCTTCCAGGAACGCCCGCTGTCGAATATGGTTGATTTTGCATTGGCCTGAACAGAAATCGACTTGCCATCATTGCTCAACTTCCAAATCTCTGTTACGTTAACAAATACTTGTTTTTGATCAATCATCAGGTGTACAACTGAGTTAACAGTCATAGTTTGTCCATCGGCCGACAACTTTACGGTAACCTTTTTTCCTCTTCCCCGGCCATGATTAATTTCGCTTGCTTTACCGTCGAAGGCCAGTTTCTCCTGGCTTGTAACAGGCGCTGCGCCAGAAGAGGGGTTTGGCACCTCTATGGTCATAAAATCTGCCTGTGCTGTTATTTTCATTGTTTTAGATAGCATACGATCACCCTCATCATATGTGCAAACAATATTTCCGCCCATACTTATCGACTCTTTGGATTTCCATTCGCCAGAAAAATCAGCGCGGTGAGTGCCATTTTTTTGTTGAGCCTGTACGGGAAAATAAATTACGCCAACCAGCATAATAGCCAGGCTGTACAAAACATTTCTTTTACTTTTCATATCTTGTTAAAATTGATTTAGCAAACCTACTTTGATACTTTTCGGCGCGACGAATTTGGATTGTAAATAAAAAAGTAAACTTTGTAAATAATGGTAAATAGTAGGTTAGTTACCCATTGACGGGTAGCCTTTAGCCCAAAATCTTAAGTTCTAAGCCAAAAAAACATTGTTGACTTACGACTTAGTACCGTTGACTTAACACCCCCGCTGTTCGATTCTCTGGACTTCGAACAATTACGCCTGCTTCTCTGACTACAGGATTATTAGAGGCTGTTTAAATTTGGTTTACCAATGTTTTTATGCTTCCAATGAAGGGACGATGATCCATATCGCGTGACGGCGAAGACTCACCCGGCGAGGCTGCGCCCGCCACCCTCTCTTCGGCTTCGCCGGAAAGGGGGGCTTGGAAGGCTCTATTTTTAAATAACTGATTATAAAACAATTACGTACAAAACCCTCTTTCCACCGCAGGTGAAGAGAGGGTGGCCCAGCGCAGCGTCGGCCGGGTGAGTCGTAGCCTGCGTTCAAGCGAATGTGTTGTAAATTCTACATACATGATGCGCGGCCGTGAAGCAATAACGCCCCCGCCGAGCCAAACGTCCCCCGGCTTGTGGCCCGCGTGCCGAGTATACGCCCTGTTTCAAACTGCAAAGTACCCATCGTAGTAAGTTAGCAGGTCATCAAAAAAAGTAAACGCCTTAGTAAAGGCTGGAAATAAAGCATTAAATTTGATTATAGAATAAGGAAAGGAACTATTATGCCTTCGGTAAAAAAAACAACAGTTACAGAAAGAGGATACGGTAAGCCCATTGTCAGCGATGATGTTAGGAGCCATGCCAATGATCCGTTTGTTTTGGATCAAGTTGCAAAAGCCAAAGAATTTTTACGCAAGCACCCCCTGCCAGATCATTTAAGAAAGAAATAAGCATCAATAAAAATGATAAAGAAACGAGGTTGGCTCAGAAAGGATCAACCTCGTTTTTGTGTTGCGCGAGTTTCACCTTATCATTCGATAGTCGGAGACTATCGGCATAATCATCCGAAGTCGGAGAATCGGACGGCGGATATACCTTTTACTTTTGCCCGGCGTTGGGCTAAATCGTTATAGTGGTGAATAATAAATGCCCCCCCACTTCGCTTTTAACAATTACAGATCATCCGATTTATACCCTATTCTTTTGCGTGGTTTTGGTTCTTCTTTTTTCTCTAACAGCTCGTCCAGGTATCGGAATACAACTTCCATATTCTTGTCGTGGTTATCAAGTTTGGTTTTTATCTTTTCTATTTCGAGGCGCAACTCGGTATTATCCATAAACATTTGGCGGACGCGTGTAAATATGCGCATCACTTGTATATTCACTTGAATAGCTTGTTTGCTGTTTAATACGCCGGAAAGCATTAACACACCATGCTCTGTAAAAACATATGGCAGTTTTCTTCTGCCTCCCCGTTTTGATGTCGCAATTTGCGACATCAAACTTTCAAATTCTTTGTCGCTTAACCTAAACATAAAGTCTTCGGGAAATCTATCAATATTCCTGGCGACCTGCTCATTCAATCGTCTTGTTTCAACACCATACAATTCCGCTAAATCACTATCAAGCATAACTTTTTGATCCCTGATATAAAAGATCTTGTTCATTATAATTTCGTCAGGTATGATTAATTTCTCCGGCATAATAGAGCTGATTTTTACGTTTTATAATTATTAATTGTAGTTATTACTTGAAGTCGCAAATTGCGACATCAAATCGTCGATTGATTTAGTCATTAGCAAATTTTGGCTAAGCAAGGCCGTGTTCCCCCGCTGTTCGAAGAGACTGCGGACAGCGGGCGGTGTACCAAATATCAGTTGTTTAAAGCTTGACAGCAAATCACAACCAATAGGTCACGAAAATTCTATGGCCGATAATTCCCTACCGAGGCTCTTAACACCATTTAATATTCTTTGCGTTTGCAAAGGCGAAGGCTTTTTTACACCAGTGATATACTGCGTTAATAACGACCGGTTTATTTTTAACCGGCTGGCCAATTGCGTGGTGTTGATGACTTTATAATACTCAAAAAAACTTGCCAGATCGATAACTAAATTGATGTGGCTTTCGTCGACCGCTTTTTTCTTTTTATAATCGAGTGTAAGGTTTAATGCATCTAATATATTAGTCTTCAATTCCGTCAGCGTATCCCCGTCGGTGTATATCATGCTGCCGTCTGTCATTTCATGAAGAGCACTGTACCCATCACTCGTTTTCTCTACTTTAAAATCAAATTTTTTCATTTTTAATCTATTTAAGTCCGGCTTGCTTTAAAATACTGTTTGCGGTGCCGGTTTTCCTTTCTTTACTACCATGATAAGGAAATGTGATGGTGTAAATAAAATCGGTATGGGCAAGTATTTTATGGCTGCCGGTTTGCCTAACTTCGTACCAGCCGCTTTTTTTAGTTTTGCTAATAGTTCGCTCGACTTCAATAGTTCAGGTTTGTTTTGCTTAAACAAAAGTAACAAAAACGATACTTTTTTGCAAGTGAAAAGTATCGTTTTTGTTACCCCTGCTGTTCGATTTCTCCGACGTCGAACCACAACGCCTGTTTCTCTGACTACAGGATTATTACCGCTTTTCCCCGATGGGTTTTTATGTATTTGCCGATCATTCGATAGTCACAGACTATCGAATGATCCTGAGAATCGGGCAACAGGGTACCAAAGGGACTTGTATCGGTCAACAACAGGCACCAATATTTGGAAGCGCCCAAATTGCGCCATCAGTTTAGTGTTAACCATGATAAAATACAATATATTGATTATCAAATATTTATAAATTTTTTATCTGAAATATGTTAAGTTATGTTAACCCAATAAGACGCGTTTGCCCCGATCATTCAATAGTCGGAGACTACTGGCATAATCATCCGAAGTCGGAGAATCTGACAGCGGAGAAATCTAACTCACCACTCACCACTCACCACCCCAACATCTGCCCTATCGCCCCAATGCTCATCCAGGTCATGGTGCCAACTACCAGCACGCCTAAAATGGTAAGCCATAAAGGCTGTTTGTATGTTGCGATGATTTTTGACCGGTAAGCCGCAACCAGCATTACGCCCAGGGCAACGGGCAATATAAAACCGTTGATGGCTCCTACTACCAATAGTATTTTCACCGGCTTGCCTATCGCCCAAAATATACAGCAGGAGATCACAATGAAGCTGATAATAATCTCGCGGTTCCATTTCAATATCAGCGGACTAAAACTCCTGATAAACGAAACCGAAGTATAGGCCGAGCCCACTACCGAAGAGATCCCGGCCGCCCARATGATAACCCCAAACAGCTTATAACCAACCTGCCCCGCAGCGAGTTGAAATATAGAGGCCGCCGGATTAGCCGGGTCGAGCTTGCCGCCGGCAGTTATAACACCCAAAGCAGCTATAAACAACAATAACCGCATCAGCGATGCCAACCCAATGGCGCTTAAGGCCCCCCGGTTAACCACCGGCAAATTTTGCTGACCGGTGATTTTTGCATCAAGCAAGCGGTGTGCCCCTGCAAAGGTAATGTAGCCGCCAACAGTGCCGCCAACAATAGTTAGTACCGCGGTAAAGCTAAACTGCGTGGGATTTACCGCCCTTATGGCCGCCTGGGCCAGTGGCGGGTTGCTGATGTAAGCAACATATAAGGCCAGCGCTATTTTGAGGCATCCCATGCATTTGGCAAACAAATCCATCGCCTTACCCGATTCTTTATATATAAATATGCCGATGGCTACAATGGCGCTCATAACCGCCCCCTGCCCAACGCTTACGTCAAACAGCACATTGAGGCCAAGTCCGGCCCCCGCAATATTGCCTATATTGAATGCCATACCACCCAAAAACACCAGCAACGAAATAAAATACCCCAGGCCGGGTAAAAGCTGGTTGGCGATATCCTGTGCAGGTTTACCGGCAACAGTAATAATGCGCCAGATGTTTAATTGGGCAATAGCATCCAGTACCACCGAAAGCAATATCACAAAACCAAAGCTGGCGCCCAGCTGAGCGGTAAACACAGCTGTTTGCGTTAAAAATCCAGGCCCGATAGCTGATGATGCCATCAGGAAGGCGGCGCCCACTAACACACTCCAATTGCGCTGCTTTTTCATTTATTGCGCCGGTGCTTTAATGCTTATGCTTTCGGCTTTCAGTTTCTCGTTTATCTTTTTGGCAAATTCAACGGCATGCGCGCCATCGCCGTGCAGGCATAGTGTTTCGGCTTTAAGGCTGATGATTTTATTATTAGCCGATATCACTTGTTGCTGCTTTACCATCATCAGCACCTGGCTGATAGATTGCTGCTCGTCGGTTATCAGCGCGTTGCTCTGGGTACGCGGGGTAAGCGAGCCGTCGTCCTGGTAAGTACGGTCGGCAAATACTTCGGATGCGGTAGTCAAGCCCAGTTTTTTTGCCCAGGTAATCATTTCGCTATTGGCCAGCCCGTATAATATCAATGAGGAATCAAAATCGTGCACGGCCTCGGCAATAGCCTTAGCCAAATTAACATCCTTAGCCGCCATATTGTACAATGCCCCGTGCGCCTTTACGTGACGAAGCTTGCCGTAAGCCGCTTTAACAAAGCCCGATAGGGCGCCAACCTGGTACAGGGTCATCTGGTAGGCCTCATTTGCCGATATCTTCATCTCGCGCCTGCCAAAGCCCTGCAAATCGGGCAAGCCGGGGTGCGCGCCAATGGCCACGCCTTTTTTTACCGCCATGCCAACGGTATGCTGCATTACTTCGGGGTCGCCCGCGTGAAATCCGCAGGCTATGTTGGCCGATGTGATGTAGTCCATCAGGGTATCATCATTAGGCATGGGGTAGTTGCCAAATGCCTCGCCCATATCGCAGTTCAGGTCTATGCTTTGCATCGTATTATTTTATAAAAATTTGCATTGCACAGCAACCGTTAGCTGTCGCAATTGTTGTTCACGTTCAATATACAGCATTTCTGCTTCACGCCGGCTTATCTCTTTAAAAAAAATGGAGTCGCGTGGTTTAAACTGGGCGCATAATGGCATATCCACCGCCGCTACCTGTGCTATGCGTGGGTAGCCCCCGGTTGTCTGGCAATCGGCCATTAAAAGTACCATGCTGCCGCCCCCGGTAACCTGTATGGTGCCCGGCATTACGGCGGTACTCAATAATTCGTCCTTTTTGATACGCTCTAAAACCGCCCCTTCCAAATGATACCCCATGCGGTTACTTTGCCGGCCGACGATGTACGGTGCCGACAAAAATCCGGCGACACTCGGGCCGTCAAACCACCCAAATTCGTTTCCCGGTACCACCCTTATCGTTTTACGATCGGCCGGTAAAAGCCGCTGCCGGGCTATGCTCCAGCCAGGATAAAAAAATGTATCATTTGTAGCATTTTTTTGTAGTTTTTGTTTGAAATTTTGCAGTATTTTTTGCGCATTAGTGGTTAATTTGTCATCATTTTTGAGCGTATCACCACGTTTCAAGCCCCCTCCTTCCAATCCGCCAAAACCGGCGGTCAGACAGGTGCTTTTGCTTCCTAAAATTTCCGGCACATCCCATCCGCCCGCCACGGCCAGGTAGATGCGGCTGCCCGATGGGTTGTTTGTCAGTTTTATGATTGTCCCCGATGGGATAAAAAGAGGGCGCTCTGGCGGTAATACTTGTTCGCCCGATTGAAATATCGCGCCATCTCCAACATAAGCAATCAGCAGGTCGGTTTCGGCAATAAATTCTGCATCAGCATAGGTAAATTCAATTACCGCGGCATTATCGCCGTTTCCCACAGCCTTGTTGGCAATACGTGCCGACAACAGGTCCAGAGCGCCTGATACAGGTACCGCCTGCGAGAGATATTGGTGACGCCCCATATCCTGTATGGTGCTCATTAAGCCGGGTTTTAATACTTTGATCTGCATAATAATCACCTGGCTGCTAAACTGTTAAACTCTTTTTCATCGATAGGCTTAAAGATAACCGTATCCCCAGGCTTTAATAATGATGGCTGACTGCGGTCCAGGTCAAACAATTTCAAAGGTGTTTGACCGATGATTTGCCAGCCGCCAGGGGTGTCCAGTGGGTATACCCCCGTTTGCTGCCCGGCTATGCCAACCGCCCCGGCTGGCACCAACGGCCGGGGTGTTGCCCGTCGCGGTGTTGTCAATTGTTCATCCATTCCACCTAAATAAGCAAAACCTGGTACAAAACCTATCATATAAACTTTATAGGAGGCGGCACTGTGCAGCTTAATTACATCGTTGATAGTTAAGCTGTTAAAAGTGGCTACCTCGGCTAAATCAGAGCCAAACGTGCCACCGTAACATACTTCGATAGTCACTATATCCCCTTCGGCTGGCCTAGTCGTTGACATTTGAAGGTTTAAATCATTCAGGTAGGCCGATACTTTTTCAAAGCAGCCGGTCCCCGGTAAATCAGATTTGATAACCAAAACAGGGTCGTAAAAAACAGTTAAAGTAGCATAAGCCGGCACCGTTGTGTTAAAACCGGGAAATGGTTTTTGATACAGCAATCGGTTTAAGCCATTAACCCTGTTTAACAAATTTTCGGCAATTTGTTGCCCAAACTCAACGGTAACGGCTACTTCACTTAAGTAATAAATTTTAAAGGCTCCGTTGGGCATGGTGTATTTAATTATAAAACAACTGAGCTTTATTTGGATAAATTTCGGTAATACCGCTTACAGTTGCAATTATACGCCGCAATTCCCTGAATTTTATAAACGACGGTACAAGGCCATCTTAATTTCGCAGTGACTGCAGCAGTCTAAACAAATTGAACACAGAAAGAGAATTTCACCTTTCGGATTTGGAATTACGATAGAAATTTTGCAATTTGCTGGTCTTACTTGGGGCGGACATCCTGTCGGCCTCTTTGTGATAAGGTTTAGGTTTAAAGTCCCGGCGGCGAGCGCTTAGGGACTTTTATTTTCCCCTTAAAAACCAGTTTAAACGGAGTTATTGGCGGCAGTTTAATTCATAAAAACCGAACCCGTTGGCACAACATCCGCATGCGAAAACGACCTGAGGAAACCAGCTTTATATTCGGCCAGGTTTTGCTTATGATTTTGCGCTTTAATACTTTGGTACAACCCCAATAACGACCAGCCATTGCCAGGATTGCGCACCAGGTCGGCCCGGTAAACTTCTTCGGCCCTTATATTATCATCGTTTTTTAAAAGATATGCACCCAAAAATTGCCGGGCAGGAATAGGCCATTGGGCGGGCTCGGAGTAAATMATGTGATCTTCCACCACTATAGCTTTATTAAGGCTGGCTATACCACTTTCGTATTTATTCTGTGTTAATAAAATCGCACCTTCCAATATATTTTCGGCTATAGAGGCACCTTCAAATGGTGTATTAAAGGGGATGTCTCTTATTTTTAAAGCCGGGGCGTTAATATTATCGCGTATCAACTGGAGCTGCCTGTTTGCCGAATCGGGCTTGCCTGTGTAAATAAAAGCCAACCCCTTTGCAAAGCTATGGAGTATTTGCGCGTAGGTCCAACCCGCAGCCGGTGGGTTATTATTATTCAATATCTCGTTCCATTTACCCAGGCGTACCATTGTAAGTACCGGCATCATGTACAAATATTGGGTATAACTATCTGCTGCGGTCGGTTTAATGCTGTTACGGCAACGCTGGGCAACTTCCATGGCCTTTTCATACATCCCCCCGCTAAAGGCGCAATACGTCTCGACGGCGTAAACATGCGGAACAGACTTCGCCAAGGGCATATTTTTCACCATCGAGGCATACAACACCGAACTTTTAGCCGACTTTTCGTTGACATCAACTCCTTGAAAATATAATCCATTGCGTTGATAAACGTGGCTGGCCATATGCACCATATGCGCTACCGCCGGAAAAATCCGCTTTAAAGCCTCGGCATTGGCAATCGCCACTTCGGGATTATGGGATGCTTCTGTGAGGTGAATATAATAATGCAAAGCGGCCGGGTTATTAGGTTTTACTTTTAATACGCCTTTGCATAAATCCACCAGTTCGGGCGTCCATTCTTTTGCCAGTCCATCAGGGGTCCAAAAATCCCAGGGGTGTATCAGCATCATCGCATCTATGTACAGCATTTTCATATCCACATCTGTGGGATATGCAGATACCAGTTTCCGCATGCCTTGCGCATAAACGTTTTCATCATGCGTTGTTTGATTTTTCACCAATGGATATCTTAAATTCATGACTTTGATAAGCGCTTTTTCTTTCTCAGACGCGTTACCGGCGGTTGTATTTAACTGCTTTAAAACGTCAGTCAGGCCCTGCGGCACTTTATAAAGATGAACCGCATTATAGTAAGGCCCCATAGTTAAAGCCTGCCCCCAATAAGTCATCGGCGAAGCCGGATCAAACCGGGCAGCTTCTTTAAATGATGCCAGCGCCTCTTTCATATGGTAGCTATAATACATAGTTAAGCCCTGGTTAAAGTAAAACTGGGCGCTATCATTATGGGTTGATATGGCGTAGCTATAATCGCCCCATCCAGGCAGTTTTATTATATATTTTCCGTCGGCTGCAGTATCAATGTTATCCGCAGCAAATGATCCACAGGTAACCGGGTAGCTCTTTTTTATAATTTTTTTGCCGGGTGAATTATGCAGCTTGAACGCAAGCAAGCAGATCCCTGTTAAAATAGCAGGGAACACAAAAAAAAGCGATACCTTTTTCATTGTAGTTTTTTTAACAGACGTGAATTATAAACAGGTAACCGGTAAAGTTTGTAACTGGAGACCGATAACAAGCCGGGCTGCTATCGGTACTAACAAATTTAAATAATAGTTTTTAAATACGGTCGGATGAATAATCCCTATTGCATCATATACACCATTAACAGGGCAATAACTGATGGCAGGTAATCTGTTAAGCCTGTGCGCAGAAAGCGTAGGGCTATGGTTATTTGGTTTTCGACAGTTTTTATGGAGATATTTAGTCGCGAGGCTATCTCTTTATTGGAGAGGTATTCTTTACGGCTTAGCGTAAAAATCTGGCGGCATTTTTCGGGTAGCAGGGCCACATTGTTTTCCAGCAGCTGGCTGATGTCGCTCTGTAATAATTTGCTGTCTGCTGTATATTTTTCTATCAGTTCTTCCACAACTTCCAAATCAAGCGTGGCCTTTTTGGTACGGATGTAGTAGATAACCCGGTGACGGATAGCCACCTTTAGGTATGATTCCAGCGAGGTAATGTTAAGCTGATGACGCTTTGTCCATAGGGCAATAAACAACTCCTGAACCAGATCCTCGCAAACATCGCGGTCTCGAAAAAGGTTGTAGGCGGCGTGGAATAGCTTGGCCGAATATCTTTTGTACAGCAATTCAAATGCCTCACGGTCATCCAGCCTTAGTAAATCTAACAATTTACCATCGGGCCACATTTGATATTCCTCGCCTGGAAGCATAAATGGACTGTAAAACGGTTTCTGAATTGGATAGGCATAATTACAAGATTATTTTTAAATAAAAAATTCTTTTTTGTTTCAGGCAAACTCACTGTAGCCAAAATTAAGTTACCCGCTAACAAAAAACCCGGCAACTTAACAAAGTTACCGGGCTAAAAATAAACGTACAAATGAAATCTTTAAACCATTTTACCCATCAATGGGTCGCTAAAGCTATGTTTACCGGTTTCTACCCGGCCGGCATATCTTTTTTCGAAAGCGTGCGACCCGGTTACTTTTACGCTGAAATCATACCATCCGTGGCTTTTGGACAGATCAAGCACTAACACATTTTGACCTTTTTTATTTACTACAACTTTATGGTTATTGGTTTTATAGCCTTGATCAGATACCTCTACATTGTAAGCCACATCGTGGCTTAAATTGGCTATTTTCAATGTGATGTTGGCTTGCTGATAATCGCAGGCCACATCCAGCAGCGGATCGGCCGCGTTGCCTTTGTATTCGCGATAGAAACCATTTGGTCCGTACACACGCAGATGGTACTCGCCATTTTCAAATTCGTGTAAAGGCCAAATATCTGCAAGGTTATCGCCAGCGGTTAGCGCGTATGCCCAGGTACGCAAAGGCTCCATTTTTTGCGGATCTTTAAAACTGGCATATTTGCCGGGCGCATACACATTGAACGGCGAACCCAAAGCTTTATCGCCAAACAACTGTTTGCTCGCATTAAATTTTATCCCGAATGATTTTTTGTCGGCACTCAATTTTCCATCAGCATATAACTGGTATGGCAGGGCCGATGATGGTTTAATACCTTTTTCCTGCTGCGGCATGTAAGGCGACGCCTGCGGAGTTTTGTTAATCAGCGCTATCTCTTCGGCAGTCAGCAACTTATAATCATTTGGCAGTTTTTTAAATTGCGCTTTATGGATACCTTCTAAAAACACCTCCCTGGCTACAAATTCAGGATTTGGAATGGTTTCGCCATTGTACGGACGGAACGTGGTTGAAAGATCGCCACAAACCGTGCGGCGCCAGTTGCTTATGTTGGGTTCAACAACCTTTTTACCGGTTTTATGACTCAGGAATTTTTCTAAAAACTGCAGGGTTGATGTATGGTCAAAAACCTCCGAATTTACCCAGCCTCCCCTGCTCCAGGGTGATGCGATAACTAATGGCACACGGAAGCCAAGGCCGATAGGGCTTTCGCGATCAAAAACTTCGGGAAAGTTTTTTCTTGCTTTTTCCTGTTCGTAGGTTACAAACTCAACGCTGGTATCAATCCCTTCCGATACCTTTCCTGTTCCTGCTTTATGCGGATGCGGGGCCGTAAACGGCGGTACGTGGTCAAAATAGCCATCATTTTCATCGTAAGCCAAAACAAAAATGGTCTTTTTCCAAACCTCGGGGTTTTGTGTTAATATATCCATCACTTCGGATACATACCAGGCACCATACCAGGCCGAGCTGGGATGATCAGAAAAATGTTCGGGTGCCGATAACCACGAAACAGTGGGCAAATGGCCGCCTTTTACATCTTCCCTAAACTGGTGTAATACATCGCCCTTAGGCACCAGTACCTCGCGCTCGGTTCCATTATCATTATATTTTAACGGGCTTAGTGTACGGTAATGCTCATCGTTGGTATTGGTTACAAAACCTTTCTGGTGAAGGTTTTTTTCGCGTTGCGATAATGTGGCAAACTTACCCGGATTAAGGCTGGCCATGTCCTTCTTAACACTCTCCAGGTCCCGGCGCTTTTGTTTAAGTTGTTTCTTAAGGTGATCGATATGTGCATCGCCCACTGGTAGCGCAGCAATTTGCTTTTCAATCGCATCTATCTCCCCTGGTAAATCTGTCGATTGCTTTTGCAGATGGGTGATGTGCCTTTCATACAATTTAATATTGTACTGCCCAAAAAATTCCAGCGGGTTATCCTGGAAGTTAGATAACCAGGGATCTTCCTCGCCAACCAAACCAGTATCTATGGCAATCTCGTTTTGGTAATGTTTCCAGGAGATGTCACGATCTTCCAAACGCTCAGGGAACGTGCCCCAGTTCAGCGTGCCATAATCCATATCATCATTCCAAACGTGCGCCAGGGAATTTTCATGCTGCTGGGCGCGGATGGTGCCCGTAAAAAAGAAAAGCCTGTTGGGATTGGTACCCGTTAAGGCCGAACAAAAATTCTGGTCGCAAACGGTAAAAGCATCTGCAAGGGCATAGTAAAAAGGAATATCCTCACGATTGTGGAAACCCATGGTTAATGGCATGTCCGAATATTCTTTGATACTGTTGCGTTTAACATTCAGCCATTGATCAAACTTACCATCGTTGCGGGCATTTACCTGGTTGGCCCAGGAATGCGGCAACGAACTCATCCACGTGGCTTTTGTATTTTTAATATCAAGGTGAAACGGCGCATAAGTTTCGCCTTTATGGTTTGATTGTAGCCAAACCTTATTGTTATTGGGCAAATCAATAGCTCTTGGATCATTGTAGCCACGTACACCTTTAAGCGTACCGTAAGTATGATCGAACGAGCGGTTTTCCTGCATCAGGATCACGATGTGTTCGGCATCAAGATATGTACTGCCCGGCGCAGGGTTAATGGCCATAGCCTTTTGAATAGATTCGGGCAAAATGCTTGTTAATCCGGCTGCCCCTGTTAGCAAAGCCGCTTTTTTAAGAAAATCCCGTCTTGAATCGAGCATGATTATTAGGTTGTAAGTTATACGTGAAAGCTTTTTAAGAAAACTATGATTTGGCTGCTATGACCTGCTCGCATAGCCCTAATGAAAGGGTCATCCCGTTGCCGCCAAGGCCATTAATGATGGTTACGCCCGGCTCCACATCAACAATAAGTTCGGTTGCACCATTGGTCATTTTTGGTAGTATTCCGTGCCATGATTGCAGCAATTGCCAGTCCTTAAAATTAGCAAAGGTATGTAAGTAGCCTGTTATCATTTCATTAATAAACGCCTTATCAAATGGATCATGTACCAGGCCGTATTCGTGCGAATCGCCGATGGTTAGTTCGCCACTGCCGTTTTGGGAAGCCATTACATGGATGCCCCATTTCAGATGTGTAGCATATTGTTCCTGGTAACGCGCGCGCAAAGCTGGCAACGAAGCAGCAACCTGGAAACCTGGATAATGGATCATAGATAGCCCACCACAAAGCGATGGCCCAATGCGCCAGCCATCAGGCTGGCTCACCAGCCGCATCATTTGCAGCTTGCATTTGGTAATAGCTGTTTGAGCAAATAATTCGGGGTAAAGCGTTTCAAAATCGGCACCACTGCAAACGTAAATTTCGTCGGCCTCCCAGGTACTTTTTCCCGAATATACTCTTGGATGCTCAATACGGCTGATAGCGGTATTCCAATGGAATTCAACGCCATATTTATCGGCCAGGTATGCCGCCACCTGCCCAACAGCCTCGCGCGATTCGATGATCATTTCTTCGCCGCTCCATAACGCGCCTTTTAAACCATTGGTATTAATGGCCGGCGATTTTACAAATGCCTCGCCAGGGCTAATCAATGCGCAATCACGATGGGCCTGGTTGGCTTCTACGTATTCCCGTATCACCTGTAGCTCATCATCATGGTAAGCCAGGTGCAGGGAGCCAACTTCATCATGCCATATTTTGGCCTCGGTGCAAATAGTTTTCCAGATGCTGCGCGATAGCATGGCCCGCTCATACATGGGGCCGGTAGCCTGCCCTATGGGCCATATCATCCCAAAATTGCGGATAGATGCGCCAACCGCGCGCTCATTACGTTCAAATACAGTTACTTTATACCCACGCAAAGCCAGTGCCCGCGATGTAGCCAGGCCAACTATGCCCGCGCCTATTACTATTGCATTTTTGTTCATTGGTTCAATGGTTCATTAGTTCATTGGTCCTGTCACCAGGTCACCGCTTTCATTTTGAATTTTTACTTTTGAATTTTGACTTAATTTGGCGCTTTGTAAAAAATACAACAGCGATAATACACCACATATGCCGCCTACTACAGCCACTATCATTACGCCTTCTTTAAAAAAAGCACCCCAACTGATGGTGGGCCGGCCAAGTTCTTTTATAAATAAGATACTTACACTACCCAGGTAGCCCATCGAATCGGCTATGTACATAATGAAGCCTACATTGCTGCGGTAATTAAAGGTGGCTATCATCCTATCGAAAAAGATGGCATTATAGGGTACATAGCCCATGTAAAGGCCAAGGCCGGCCATGGTCATCCAGGTTACGGGGCCGATTATTTTAAGCGAGAAAAGTAAAGTGGCACCACCTACCAATACGCATCCGCCTATTATGAACAGGTGAATAATGCTAAACGCCCTTAAATTCTTTTTTACCAATATCAGCAAGCTAATACCTACAAGTACAATCACCGAGATTATAGAATCAATTCCTGTATAAATACTGTTGCTTTTTATACCAAGATCGGCCCATATTTCCACCTCAAAATTATCGCGTACATCGCGCATAATGGTCAGCAATACATAAATGATAATGGTGAGGATAATGCCGGGCAAAAAGCGCATCAAAAAAGCTTTACGTTCAGCAGCGTTCATAGGGCTGCGCTCGGCCCGCAGGCTGATATCTTCCGGCGTGGGTGCGGGCATTAACTCCATAAAAAAAACAAACAATAACAGGGGCAAAACAAATATAGCTCCCGTTAAAAAAGGCATGTGAAATTCATTTACATGAAATACGGTAAGCAGCGTACGCCCCACCGTTTTCACAAAACCCGATGCAAATATGAGGCTGATAGATAATACAGCTGCCATAAACTCGGTAGACCGACGGCCTTCAAGGTATCCGAAAACAAGTCCCCATATCAACCCCAGGGGGAAACCATTAATAAAAAGGAAAACAATATTCCATGGCGCAGGCACAAAAGCAAAGCAAAGCAATGCCGCCCAGGCTATACCAATTAATGTTAATATGTACCGGCCCCTGTTTTTGGCATTTACCTCGGCAATAAACCTGATACCATAAAATTTACTGAAAGTATAACCCACTACCTGCGCTATAACCAACCAAACCTTATAATCAATATGCAGGTACTGCTGCCCGGTAAAAGTACCTGCAGCAAAGGCTTTGCGGAACGCATACATAGAGGTATACAAGCCAAAAGCCGAAACCGCTGCCACTGCCGATAGCAGCGAATAAGGCCATTTGGCTACCCTGGCTCTTAACTGTTCTATTAACACCATGCCTGCTTATTGATTAATCGAATTACAAATTCAAATGTTTAGCAATACTAAACTTATTTCATTAATGACAAACTAAGTTTATGTTAAGGTTTGGTTAATGTTGGGATTGGTGAATGGTTGATTAAGTTGATTAGGTGAATGGTTAAAAAAGCACGCACTGTTAACATCCGCCAATTAACTCAATCAACCACTCACTTAATCAACCACTCACCAACTCACTTCTTTTCCTCAAAAAAATAAACAACCAGCATGCTTGCAGTTGTACTGCCCGGATTTTTAGGCGTGTGCAGTAAGCGGCCGTCAAACAGCATCGAATCACCCTGTTTTAACAGTACCTTATAGTCGTCAAAATGATACTCCACATCGCCACTTAAAATATACTTGTATTCAAAAGCTTCGGTGGTAACCATTGGCCGCGATGAACCGGGCATAAGGTCAAGCACCACGATATCAACTGTTGACCGGCCAATGGATTGTGTAAATATCCTATGGTAATGAAAGCCCGATGCATGCTCCTTTTCAAAATGCTCATACTCGTCTTTACGTTTAATAAGTACCGGGAAATAATTACTTTTCGACCGTATATCTTTAAAAAAATCGTTCATATCAATCTCAAGCGCCTTAATAATATCTATTAATACAATAAGCGATGGTATGGTACGGCTATTTTCAATTTGCGATATCAGACCTTTGCTTACGTTGGCGCGTATGGCCAGTTCCTGCACGGTGATATTTTTTTCGCGTCGGCGTTCCTTTATCCGGTTACTGATTTGTATCAGTATATCTTGTTCCATTTTGTTTAGTATTGGTAAACACTCGCAAAGTAAAAAAAATTGTTAAGCCCCCCAACCCCCTGAAGGGGGAGCTTTTGAATTGCATGGAGCTTTGCCTACATTATTATAATAAACTTGACTGTTCACTTTTTGGTATCTTATACATAAAACAGATAAAAAAACGTATCAATCAAAATGTTCCCCCTTCAGGGGGTTAGCGGGATTTTTCACAAACATTTAATAATATAGTAACCTCAATCGGCTTAATTTGCAATAAAAACCTAACAACATGACATATTCTGCATATAACCCCCAGGCAGTGGTGAAAGAAGTATTTTCTCTTTATGAAAAATATGGCGACGAAGATTATATAGGCGAACCCGTTTCGCAACTGGAGCACATGTCGCAGGCTGCTGCCCTGGCTAAAGCCGAGGGATTCGACGACGAAGTAATACTGGCCGCTTTTTTTCATGACATTGGCCATTTATGTGCAGAAGCCGGCGAAGCTGAAAGTATGGACGGCATGGGCAATGTTGATCATGAACAAATTGGCGCCGATTTTTTACTGGAGCGTGGTTTTTCCGAAAGAGTTGCTGCCCTGGTACAAGGACACGTAATTGCCAAAAGATACCTCACCTTTAAATACCCTGAATACTATAACCGATTGTCGGACGCCAGCAAAGCTACCCTTAATTTCCAGGGCGGCGTAATGACTGCTGATGAGGCCGCCGACTTCGAACTAAACCCTGACGCTGAACTGATTGTAAGACTCAGATACTGGGACGATATGGCCAAAGAAATGAATACGCCCGTTGACAACATCGACTATTTGAAAGGCATTGCACTTACTCATTTACAACAGGTTAACCCTTAATGGCGGTGTGTTAATTTTCTATAAAGAGTATGTGATATTTTCGTTACAAAAACTACCTGCTTAACACAGGGTAAACAAAAGCTTAAGTATAGTTTAATACTAAATTGGTTTACTAATAATAAACAAAGTTTAGCATTGCTGTATGAAAAAAGCAAATGTTTCACCCTTAAATTTTAGCAGATGAATAAGTTTTACCAGAGATTAAAAACCGTTATTACGGTTTTGTTATTTTGTATTGCGCCATCTATATTATTAGCTCAAAGCAAAATAAGCGGTACAGTTACCGACGAGAACCACTTACCAGTACCCGGCGTGAGTGTACGCATTAAAGAACAAAACAAAGGTACGGTTACCGATATTGAGGGCCGTTACATCATTACAGCAAGCCAGGGACAAACATTATCATTTTCGTTTATCGGTTACACTACACAATCTGTTGTGGTTGCCGATAAACTGATCATAAATGTGAGTCTTACCGGCGATTCCAAAACTTTGAACGAAGTAGTTGTTACCGCTCTTGGTGTAAAAAAAGAAACCAGGCGCGTAGGTTATGCCGTTCAAACTGTGCAGGGCGATGCCTTGACTACAGCCCGCGACCCTAACCCTATTGCGGGTCTGATTGGTAAAGTAGCTGGTGTATCGGTAGGCCCGTCTGCCGAGCTATTGGGCAATCCTAATGTGTTAATTCGTGGTAACCAGGTGTCATTATATGTTGTTGATGGTTTCCCTATCAACACAGACACCTATAATATCAGCCCGGATGATATTGAAACCTATACTGTATTGAAAGGCCCTGCCGCTGCAGCGCTTTACGGTAGCCGAGCACAATATGGCGCTATCCTGATCACCACCAAAAAAGGCGATAAAAACAAAAAAGGCTTAACGGTTGATATCAACAGCAGTACCGTATTAAACTCGGGCTTCTTGGCTTTCCCACGTACGCAAAACACATTCGGGCCAGGTGAAAACACCTTTTATGAGTTTGTTGACGGTAAGGGTGGTGCACCAGGCGGCGTAGATGGTGATTATGATGTTTGGGGCCCTTATTTTAACGGCCAGTTAATTCCGCAATACGATAGCCCTATTGTTAATGGTGTACGCCAGGGTACCCCATGGATAGCCCGTGGTAAGAATAACCTGAAAAACTTTTTAAAAGTAGGTTCGCAAACAAATAATAACGTTGCATTAGGCGTTGTAGGCGATAACTACACAACTCGTTTTTCTGTTTCACAACAACACCAAACCAGCTATATTCCTTCACAGTATCTGAATATAGCCAATGCCAACTTATACGCTTCCTTTACGCCAACCCCAAAATTGACGTTTGAAGGTAATATCGACTTCAACAGGCAATCAACCGATAATTTCCCTGATGTTCAATACGGTCCCAACAGTATCATTTACAATATCTCTGTATGGACCGGTGCCGATTGGGATGTTAACGCACCTGACATTAAAGCTATATGGCAGCCAGGTAAAACAGGTGTTCAATCGCAATTTGCCGAGTACCAACGCTACCATAACCCATATTTGTTAACCCAAAAATGGACCCGTGGTCATTACAAAAATGACACTTACGGTTATTTGGGCGGTACTTACAAATTTAATGACAACCTGAACTTAAGGTTACGTTCGCAAATTGATACGTATAACATTTTACGTACCGAAGACCTTCCATTCTCTGCTCACCCTTATGGCCGTGAAGGTAACCAGGGCGACTACCGCGAAGATCGCCGTGATTTGTTTGATAACAACACCGAGTTAATTTTGAACTATAACTATACCATTAAGAATTTCTTAAATCTTTCGGGCTTAGTAGGTTCAAACTTACGTACCATGTCGTACAATTCAAGCTGGGTATCAACAGATTATTTGAACGTACCTGAGGTTTACGCTTTCAGCAACTCAAAAAATCCTATACAGGCTACAAGTTTCCAATCATCAGAGCGTGTATTTAGTTACTACGCTTCGTTAGATATGTCATTTGGAAAATATGCAACGTTATCGGCAACTTACCGTAGCGATCATACCAGCGCATTCCAGGTGCCAACCACTTACACTTATCCAAGTGTATCGGTAGCCACTGTAGTTTCAGATTACATCCCGCTGCCAAGTGTAATTTCTTTCCTGAAATTGCGCGGATCATACGCAAACGTTAAGGCTGATGCATCAAGCTCGACAATTGGCCCCGCCCCTTTCAGCTCTATTACCGCTTTTGGTGGCAGTACAGGTGCTTCATTGTTTAATAACCCACTGGGTTATGGCTCTACTTATACCTCGCCATATAACGGTCCGGATTATTCATTGAATACATCTTTCCAAACCAACAAGCCTTACAACAGCCAAACAGCAGGCTATGCAACAGATTACCTGTATGCCAACAACATCAAAACATCTACCCGTGTAAACTACGAAGAAGGTTTTGATATTAAATTCTTGCAAAACCGTTTAGGTTTTAGCGCCAGCGCGTTCCAATACATTGACGGACCGAGGATTTTCCCAAGTTCAATTTCAACAGCAACTGGTTATACTACGCTGTATTTAAATACCTTAAAAACCAAGCGCTCAGGTTACGAGGGATCATTAGAGGGTACTCCAGTTAAAAACATGGGTGGCTTTACATGGAATGTATTGGTGAATATTGCAACCAATAAAGAAGTTTACAAAGAATTGCCTCCGGGTCAGGATGGTTCCTATCAAGGTTATTACAAAGTTGGCGACCGTACCGATGTATTGCGGGGCAGCAAATTTTTAAGAACTAAAGAAGGCCAGATCATTAATGACGAAGCCGGTAAGCCAAGATCAGTAGGTGGCCAGGTATTGGGCAACATGAATGCCAAATACAACTGGAGTATTGCCAACAAAGTCCGTTACAAAAACTTTAGCATGGGCTTCCAGTTTGATGGTGGTGTTGGTGGTGTTATCATTGATTATATGCACAATAAAACCATGCGTGGTGGTGCTAATATCGAAACCGCAACAGGCGCTTTAGGTGATGCACGTTACCAGGATTGGAAAAACTTTGGTGTAGCGGGTTACAACGGTACCTATGTAGGGCCAGGTGTATATGTATCAAACCTTGGTACCGATGGCAAACCTGTTCCTATCAACCTTGATTCAAAAACCGGCGCCATCCTTAACTACAGCGCGTTACAGTTTTCTGGTAACAAACAAAAGGCGTTGGTACAGGATTACGTGAGTAAATATTACAACGTGGATGAGTCAAACCTGATGGATAAAACTTTCACCAAACTACGCGAAGTAACTTTTAGCTACGATTTCCCTAAAGCATGGCTGCAAAAAAGCTTTATCCAGAA
Organism: Mucilaginibacter sp. P4_D1; assembly: GCF_056401935.1. Taxonomy (NCBI): domain Bacteria; kingdom Pseudomonadati; phylum Bacteroidota; class Sphingobacteriia; order Sphingobacteriales; family Sphingobacteriaceae; genus Mucilaginibacter; species Mucilaginibacter sp. P4_D1. The sequence goes on along the minus strand of NZ_JBFUIJ010000012.1, from coordinate 126,776 downwards.
GATCTCTGCATCGCTTTACGGTCGCAACCTGTTGTATTTCTACAAAGACAAACGCTTTAAGGATGTGGATCTTGACCAATACAACGGAGCCCAGGCTCAAACTGTATTGCAATCGCCAACTGTACGCAGCTACGGCTTCAACTTAAATTTATCATTCTAAACTGCAGATGAATATGAAAAAGATATTTAAAATTTACTTACTGCCGGTATTCATGATACTGACAGTAACCAGCTGTAAAAAGAGTTTCCAGGAATTAACGGTTAATCAAAACGTACCCAACTCGGTGCCTGCTTCGCTCCTTTTAAACGGTATATTAAACAACATTGCCGAATTTCCGGATGGTTCAAAGGAAATTTACGGCCAGTACTACATTTACAACTACGATTATTATGGTAACAACCGTTATGATTTTGGTAGCGGCGATAATTACTATACTACGCTAAAAAACGTTGTAGCAATGGAAGATCAGGCTGTTAAAGCCGGTGCCCCGGCTGTTAACCCATACAGCGCTTTGGGCAAATTCTTCAGGGCTTACCTTTTTAGCAAAATGAGCATGGAAGAAGGTGATATCCCGATGACCCAGGCTTTACAGGGCGAAAAAAACCTTACCCCTGCTTATGATACGCAAAAGGCCGTAATGACACAGTCATTAGCGTGGTTAGAAAGTGCGAATACCGATATGAACGCACTGATTGCATCAGGCAACACCACTTTTGCTGGTGATATTTACCTGGGCAATAGCCTTGCCGCATGGCAAAAAGTAGTAAACTCATTCAGGATAAGGTTATTGGTACAACTAAGTAAAAAAGCCGGCGATATTGATGTTGCAAGCCAGTTTGCTACAGTTGTTGGCAACCCAACCAAATATCCTGTAATGACCAGCGCTGCGGATAACATGCAATACACTTTTTTAGTGCCTACCAATTACTATCCGCAAACACCTGATAATTTTGGTCAAAACGGATCAAGACAAAACACTTCGGCTACTTATATTGGTTTATTAACAAATTTAAAAGACCCGCGCGTTTATGTAACCGCCGAACCTGCCCGTTATAACGTTGATAACCTGCACCAAAGCCCTACGGCGTTTTCATCGTTCATTGGTGCCGACCCAGGATTGGATTTAGGCGACATGTATAATAATGCCGGTTTGCAGAAATATTCATTCCTGAACCGTAAACGTTATTACTCTACTTTTACCGGCGAACCAAGCATCCAGGTTGGTTACCCAGAATTAATGTTTAACATTGCCGAAGGGATTAACCGCGGCTGGGCAACCGGTAACGCCGAAGATTATTACATCAAAGGTATCCAGGCATCTTTTGCTTATTACAGCATCCCAACGGGAACAGGTACTTTCACAGCATCTTTCTACCGTCCGGGATCAACAAGTACTGCAAACCCGGCAAATTATGACAACTATACTATTAATGTTGATTGGGCTACCTACTATGCACAGTCAGGCGTTAAGTATACCGCCGATGCTGCCGGACTTACCAAAATATTACAGCAAAAATACCTGGCGTTGTTCCGCCACTCAGGTTTAGAAGCCTACTACAACTACCGCCGTACCGGTGTGCCAACGTTTACAACTGGTCCGGGTACAGGCAATAGCGGTCGTATAGCGTTGCGTTTCCAGTACCCGGGTTCCGAGCGTACTTCAAATGCAGTTAATTATAACAAAGCATTAGCCGATCAATATAGCGGCAACGATGATATTAACGGTAAAATGTACATTCTTAAATAAAAATTATTAACCTGAACTTTGCAAAGGCCCTCATCAAACGGGGGCCTTTGTTTGGTTAAAAACAATTTATCTATGCCAGTTAAAAAAAAGGTTCTTTTATCATTCGCTATCGGCATTGGGCTTATGCCAAACGCCTTTGCCCAAAAACAGCAGGTAAACACTTTACAGGTGCCGGGGATTAATCAATACTGTAAAATAGATACTGCCGGCACTTCAGTTTTACCCAGTGGCAGGTTAATAACGCCAGCCGGCCAAACCATCCGCATAACGCACGATCCTTTTGGATTATCCATTTCGCCCGATGGCAAAAAGGCGGTAACGCTGCATAACGGCGTTATCACCCTTATTGATATTGCCACTATGGGCAGCTTAAGGGTACCCTCATACGATAAAAAGATAACTTCCCCTTTATCTAACGGTTCGTTTTTGGGTGTGGCCTTTTCGCCCGATTCAAAAACGCTTTATCTGAGCGGTGGCGATAATGGCGCGGTTATAGTTTACGATGCCGAAAAGTTCATAAAAACCGATTCGCTATCATTAAATGGCCGTGTTGGCAATAAAGATTATGATGACAGCTTCACATCCGACCTGTTATTTAATGCCGATAAAAATGAGTTATTGGTACTGGATAGGGGAAACTTCCGCATGGTGCGGATTAACCTGGCAACAAAAAAAATAACCGCATCAATCAATGTAGGCCGCCAGCCCTTTGGCCTTGCTTTAAGCCCCGATAAAAAAACTGCCTTTGTGGCCAACGTGGGTATGTATTCCTACCCGTTAATAACCGGTGCTACCCCTAAAAATGCCGATTCGATCATGATCTCCCGACATCCTTATGGCGATAACACCAAAGAGTCACGCGAGGGAACTATTGTTGAAGGCCGAAAGATCCCCGGTGTTGGCAGCCCTTCATCACCCGAGGCCATGAGTGTTTTCACTATCGACCTGACCACCAACAAGGTGATTAATAAATTTAAAACCGGCCACCAGGTTGGCCAAATGCTGGAAGATGCCGAAGTAACCGGTGGTGCAAGCCCAAATTCAATAGCTGTTGGCAGCCAATATGCTTATGTTACCAATGCCACCAATGATAACATCACCATTATCGATTACAAAAATCACAAACTCCTGGGCGACATCCCCATTAAAGTTGATACCCGTATTGATAAATTCCGCGGACTATTACCTTTTGGCATCAGCTTAAGTAAAGATGAAAAAACGCTATACGTAGCCCTTTTAGGCTTTAACGCTGTTGCTGTAATTAATATCCCCACCCAAACCACCCAAGGGCTTATCCCAACCGGCTGGGGAACATCAAGGGTGAAGTTGTCGGCCGATGAAAAAGAACTTTATATTACATCGTGCCGTGGTTATGGCGCCGGGCCTAACGGCGGCCATGGCTTTGTTGCCCCGCCGCAAGGTACCTACATCGGCGATATTCAGTTAGGCACTTTTCAAAAAGTTGCCATGCCCGATAATGCGCAGCTGGCTAAGTACACGCAACAAGTACTCAGCAATACTTTTATAAGTAAACCGGTTGATGTTGCTACCAACAACCCACTACCGGTACTACCAGGCACATCGCCCACGCCTATCAAATACATTGTATACATTACCAAAGAAAACCGCACTTATGACGAAGTTTTAGGCCAGTTGCCCAACGCCAAAGGCGACAGTACCTTGGCCCGCTTCGGCGTGCATTGCGAGTATACTTTGCCCGATGCTACCCGGATGCAGTTTCCTAACCTAAATGTATCGCCAAACCATATAAAAGTTGCTACACAGTACGCTTTCAGTGATAATTATTATTGCGATAGTGATGCATCGATACACGGCCACCATTGGATGATGGGCGTTATCCCCAACGAATGGGTGGAAGCCAACTCCAATGTAAGCAAAACCGCTAAGCTATTTTCAAACGCCCCCGGCCGCCGTTTTCCCGGTTCAACAGGCAGCATGGATCCTGAAGACTATGCCGAAACAGGTGGCCTTTGGGAAGCGCTTGAGCGCAAGCATGTAGACTTTTACAATTTTGGCGAGGCTAACGAAACCGCTCACGTGCGCGAAGAATGGGAAGATACCAACACCGGTGCAGCCCATATTGTTATGGTGCCTATGCAAAAGGCTTTATACACACGTACCAGCCATAACTACGCCGGCTTTAACACCAACATTCCCGACCAATTCCGTGTAGAGCAGTTTAAAAGCGAGTTTACTAAAATGTGGATCACCGGTAAAAAGAAAATGCCTTCGCTGATAACCATGCAGGTACCTAACGACCACGGAGCCGATGTAAGGCCTAAAGACGGTTACCCGTACAGGCAATCGTACATGGCCGATAACGACCTGGCTGTGGGCCGCATGCTCGATTTTCTGTCGCACACCAAATACTGGAAAAACATGCTGGTAATTATTACCGAGGATGATCCGCAAGGCGGTGTAGATCATATAGATGCCCACCGCTCTATCCTGATGCTGGCTGGTCCGTACGTTAAAAAAGGCTATGTAAGCCATACCCATGCCAATTTTGGTTCGATATTAAAAACCATTTATAACGTGTTGGATGTGCCCTATGTAAACCAGTACGATGTTACAGCATCGTTATTGCAAGACTTTTTTACAAACAAGCCCGACTATAACCCATATACTTTTATACCAAGCGATACACGCGTATTTGATACTAAAAAGGCAATGGCGCGTTACAGCAAAAACACCAACTGGCGCAAAATTAAAAAAGGTGTTGATATGGACGATGAAGACCGCGAGCGCAACGATCATTATAAGCAAAAAGGCAAAAAAACATCGGGCACAATAGTTAACTAAATCTTATTAGCCAAAAAGCCCGGTTTTAACCGGGCTTTATTATTTTACTAAACCAATAATCATGAATTTTTCGTTTATCACTATTATAGCCTTCATAGCAGGCCTAACTTCGTTTACGCCCAACCCGGCCCCAAAATCAAAACATAAATTTATTATAGCGGCCCACCGTGGAGACCATGTTATTTATCCCGAAAACACTTTAGCTGCGTATGAGGAAGCCATCAGGAACGAGGCTGACTATGTAGAGATTGACCTTCGCACCACCAAAGATGACGAACTGGTGAGCATGCACGACGGCACCATTAACCGCATGACCGATGGCAAAGGCAATGTTAAAGATTTTACCCTTGACGAACTGGAACAGCTAAAAGTAAAAAGCAAGGATACCACAGATAAAACCGTATACCGCATCCCTACCTTTAAGCAGATACTTACAGTTTGTAAAAACAAAATCAATATTTACCTTGATTTTAAAGCTGCAGATCCGGAACAAGCCTACCAGATGATAAAACAATATGGTATGGAAAAACAAGTGCTGGTATACATTAACAGTGCAGCCCAGTTTACCGGCTGGCGCAAGGCCGCGCCAAAAATGCCCCTGATGCTGAGCATGCCCGATAGCGTTAAAACCGTGGCAGCAATGGAAAGTTTTATCAATAAATATCAGCCCGATATCCTGGACGGCTCATACAACCAATACAGCAACGATATGGTAGCCCTTGCAGCCAAATACAACATCCCGGCCTGGCCCGATATCCAAAGCGCAGGCGAGGGGCCAAACGATTGGAACAAAGCGCTAGAGAAAGACCTAAAAGGCCTGCAAACAGATCATCCTGCCTTATTAGTAAAATTTTTGAAGGAGAAAGGGCTGAGGTAAAACATACCAAAGCCGATTGAAAAGCCCACCAAAAAAAACGGCAGCAAATACAAAAGCCTATTTGTTGCCGTTTTTTATGACCGTCTGCTTTTCGGCACCCGCTACGAGAATTGAGGATTAAATAAATTTTGGTTGCATTTTAGTTTTGGTTTGCTAAATTGCCTCTTGCAAACCTATGTAACCGCGCCTTGCGGTTTATACCAATATTATTAAAAACTTAATTTATTACCATGTCAACCGACCGCAGAAAATTCATTAAGCACCTGGGTGCTTCCGTTTTGCTTACTTCGGCTACGCTTAATAGCCTGTCCGCCAAAGAAGAAAATGAACTCCGCATCCTGAGTGCCGAAAAGCGCGTGGGGCCGAATGATAAAATCCGGATTGCTACCATCGGCATGGGTATTATGGGTTTTGCCGATACCAAGGCCGCGCTAACTGTACCCGGTGTTGAGCTGGTGGCTTGTTGCGACCTTTACAAAGGCCGCCTTGACAGGGCTAAAGAGCTTTATGGATCTACCCTGTTCACTACCGGCGATCATCGCGAAATATTGGCCCGCAAGGATATAGATGCCGTTATTGTAGCAACCAGCGATAACTGGCACAGCCAAATAGCCATTGATGCCATGCGCAGCGGCAAAGCCGTTTACAGCGAAAAACCCATGGTACACCAGATAAGCCAGGGCCTTGCCGAGATTAAGGCGCAGCAGGAAACAAAAATGGTTTTACAGGTTGGCAGCCAGCGGGTAAGCAGCATTGCCTATAAAAAAGCAAAAGAATTGTATGAGGCCGGTGCCATTGGCAAAATCAACTCTATCGAGGCATCATTTAACAGGCAAAGCGCGCTTGGGGCCTGGCAATACACTATTCCCTTTGATGCATCGCCGCAGACAGTAGATTGGGCAAGATTCCAATCAAACGCCAAGTTGAAATATGATTATGACAGCAAGCGTTTTTTCAGGTGGCGTAATTACCGCGAGTATGGTACCGGGGTTGCCGGCGATCTTTTTGTTCACCTGCTAAGCGGCATACACTTTATAACCGGCTCCAAAGGACCCGAAAGAATCTACTCAATCGGCGATCTGGCGTACTGGAAAGATGGCCGCAATGTGCCGGATGTAATGAGCGCCGTGATCCATTACGGCGAAACAAAAGAACACCCAGCGTTCCAGGTAACACTGCGGGTAAACTTCATCAGCGGCGAGGGTGATCACAGCACCACCAAAATAGTAGGCTCGGAAGGCGTAATGGACCTGATGGGCGATGATAGCTTTTCTATCCGCAAAAGCAAAATGCCGATAGCCACGGGAATCGGAGGCTGGGATTCATTATCAACTTTTACCGAAGCCCAGCAAAAAGCGTTAATGGATGACTATAATAAACAATTCTCGCAGGCAGATCAGCAGCAGCCTACTCTCCCAGGCGAGAGTTACCGTGCCCCGGAAGGGTACAATGCATCAAATGATCACTTTGCAAACTTCTTTGATTCAATACGTACCGGTAAACCCGTTGTAGAAGATGCGGTATTTGGTTTCCGGGCTGCAGCGCCTTGCCTGGCTTGTAACGATAGCTATTTTGAAAACAAGGTAATTAAGTGGAATGCAGAAGAGATGAAGATAGTGTAGGTATAATACCTACCATGAAATACTAAAATTGCATTTTAATATTTCATGGTAATCCAACTGGCTAAGGCTATAAGTGTTTAAAATAAACCATTTTAAACACTTATAGCCTTTCGCATTAATCAACAACCGGCAATTAGGCCTATCTATATTCCAGCTGCTTTTTTAACACCACATTATCGGCGGCTTTTGCAATCATTACATCAAAGGTTCCCGGCTCGGTAACCAATTTCATTTGCCGGTTCCAGATAGCCAGATCTTTACTGTTAATGGTAAAATTCACGGTTTTTACCTCGCCGGGTGCAAGGGCTATTTTACTGAACCGCCTTAAGCTCATTTCGGGCGTGCTTACTGAGTTTATTTTGTTGCCCAGGTACAGTTGCACTACTTCCTTACCGGCAACAGCACCTGTATTTTTAACATCTACCGAAACTGACACCTGTTCATTTTTACTGAATACGGGTTTAGATACCTTGAGATTATCGTACTGGAAAGAGGTATAACTTAAGCCATAGCCAAAAGCAAACAAAGGATCGGTTGACGAGTACACATAATCCTGCCCCGGCTTTTCAATGGTGCCGTGCTGGCGGTTAATTCCTTTTGATGAGTTAACGTAGTTATAAAATACCGGGATATGCCCTGTTGATTGTGGCACACTCATGTTTAACCTGCCGGATGGGTTTACCTTCCCGAAAAGAATATTGGCAATGGCAGTGCCGCCTTTTTCGCCGGGGTACCAGGCTTCTAAAATAGCTGGCACATTATCTTTCTCCCAACTGATGCTCCATGGGCGGCCGTGTACCAATACCAATATCACCGGCTTACCGGTTTTATAAACGGCTTGCAACAATTCGCGCTGAACACCTTGCGGATTAATATCTGTTACATCATAACCCTCGCCACAGGTAAAAGGATCTTTAGGCTCGTTACCCGGCGCCTGCCCATTCCACCCCACACCCGACCATACTACACTTGTTGTGCCAAGCACCACAACAACTGCGTCGCTCTCATTGGCGGTTTTTACAGCCTCATCAAAGCCGCTCTTATCCAGGCCCGATAGCTCGCAACCTTTAGCATAATTTACTTTTACACTGTTGCCTGCAAACTGCTTTATCCCTTCTAAAACAGTTACCCCCGATAGGTTATCGCGGGTAAAGCTATAATCGCCGTACTGCACTTTATTAGCATTAGGGCCAATAACAGCTATCGATTTCAATTTGCTGATATTTAAAGGCAACAGGCTTTTTTCATTTTTTAGTAAGATAATGGACTCCTCGGCTATTTGCTGCGATAGTTTGATATGTTCCTCGGTATGTAACCTGCTTTTAATGCGTGCCGTATCGGGCAACGGCTTTTCAAAAAGGCCAGCTTTAAATTTCATGGTCAGGATACGGGTAACAGCAGTATCTATCTGTGCTTCTTTTACTTTGCCTGCCTTTACTAATTCAACCAAATGGCTGTATACATCAGGGCGCGATGCTTCCAGGTCTACCCCGGCTTTGATCCCTAACAGTGCCGCATCTAAGGCAGTTTTGGCGACCTTGTGGAAATTATATAGTTGACTTAAGCCGCCGTAATCCGAAAAAACATAACCTTTAAAATCCCATTCCTTACGCAAAATTTGTTTTAACAAAAACTCGTTACTGTGGGCCGGGATGCCGTCAATCTCGTTATATGATGGCATAATAGCCGCTATGTTGGCCTCTTGTACAGCTGCTTTAAACGGTGGCAAAAACATTGATCGTAGCTCACGCTCACCAAGCTCGGATGGGGCAAGGTTAATACCGGCAATTGGCTTGCTATAAGCCGCAAAATGTTTACCGGTACACATTACTTTATCAAAGGCAAAGCTTGTTTTTGTTTTGGTTGGATCGCCCTGCATGCCCCTTACAAATGCCGAACCTAACTGGCCAACCAGGTATGGATCTTCGGCAAAGCATTCCTCTACCCTGCCATAGCGGGCATCCCTGATCAAATCAAAAAGCGGAGAAAGGGCTTCATCAACGCCAGATGTTGACGCCTCGTAAGCAATGGTAGCCCCCATTTGCTCAATCAGTGCCGGGTTCCAGGTACTCCCCTGCGCTATAGCTTGCGGGAATGTAGTAGCGCCGGCCGACAATTGCCCATGCAGGCATTCGCCAATTTGTATGGGTGGGATACCAAGCCGGGTATGCTCGCGCGAGTATTTTTTGGCGGCAATCGATTGTTGGGCAATATCATAAACATTTGTAAAAGGGCTCTCCAATACGCCATAAGCAATCTTGTTTTTACTTGCCTCGCTTAGCGACGACATGCTCATTTGCCCAACTTTTTCTTCCAGTGTCATCCGTTTTAGCAAATCGGCTACCCGTTGTGCAATAGGCGCTTTAGGATTTTTATAAAGCTGTGCCTGCACACCGGCGGATAAAGTTAAAGCAATTGGAATAATGGCAAATATCTTTTTGCTGACCATTTTTAACGAAGTTTGTTTTTATAGATGTAGTATATGACAGATAGTATAATAAACACCATCCTTCAATAGTCTAAGATACTTCAAACTTTATTAACCGGGGTACTGTTTTATTCGGATTTCAACACATTACACCTAAAACAAATTCCCTTGCTCCATTTCGGCACCCAATGTTTCCTGCAAATAAGACCGGATCATGGCGATAAGCTGCGGGCCATATTGGGTTGCTTTTTGCGGGCCTACCCCTTTAATGGCACCCAATACTTTGATGGTGGGCGGCAATTTTTCGGCAATGGTCGCGACTGTTTTTTCGGATAACACCATTCCCGGCATTATATTTTCCTTCTCAGCCGCAGTATCGCGCCAAGCCATTAGCTGGTCAAAAAGCTGTTGATTTGGCTTTTCGTTCAAAGCCTTAACATAAGAGTTTGTTTGATTTGAACCAGCCCGATCCTGTGCCTTTCGCTTTTCTTCAAGATATGTAGTTGCGGTAAACGTGTTTTTGGAAAAGTGGTCCATTAACACAATCCGGGTCATCATCCATTGGATCAGCTTATCTGCTTTGGCTGCTTTGGTCTCTTTATCTTTAGATAAGCCCATAAGCACCGGGATTTGCTGATGAAGGTTTCCGGTGGCTTCAGTCAGTTTATCTTTGAAATAGAGGGCCGCTTTTTGGATGCGTTCGGGCTGATAAGTGGATAATTGCTGAGACAACTTTTCGGCCACGTTAAAAATATCTTTTTCCATGTCGGGCGTCGCCTCTTCAAACCCGGTAACCCGGTTTTGTAAACCACTGAAATTGAACAACTCGGCCAGCAACGATTGGCGATATAGCTCCCGGTCGCGCTCCAGTCTTTCTTCATCCGGCTTTAATGATTTGGCCTGCTCATTAAAATGGGCAACTGCAGGGTCGCCGATAATATTATGCGCGGCAATGGGGTTACGCAATACCATGCCCGATAGTGTCCGGCAGCGACTGAGCGCCACGTATGCCTGCCCGTGGGCGAAAGCTTCGCTTACATCAATAATGGCTTTGTCAAAGCTTAAACCCTGGCTTTTATGAATGGTGATGGACCAGGCCAGTTTTAGCGGGATCTGGGCAAAGCTACCGGCATTGGTCTCGTTAATTTGCTGATCTTCCAGCTGGTATTTAATATTGGTCCACTCCAAAGCCTGTACGGCAATTTCGCGTTCTTCCTGCCCGCAGCGTACAAAAACAGTATCGGGTTCTATCCGGGTTATCACCCCTATTTTGCCATTATAAAAAAGCTTTTCGGCCGAACTATCGTTTTTAACAAACATCACCTGCGCACCTGTTTTAAGCTTTAGGTTTGTTTCTGTAGGGTATGCATCCTTGGGAAACTCCCCCCGGATGATGGCCGCAAATTCAAACTCCTGCCCTGCCAATGCTTCTACAAATTCGTTATTCAGCTGCTGGGCAATGGAGTTATGTGTAGTAAGGGTAATGTATGGTTCTGCAGCCGTGGGGCGAAAACCGGGCTGGTGCCGGGCGTTCAGCAACTCCAGGTTACCAGGGCTGATGGTTTGGTTACGCACCTCGTTCAAAATATCAACAAAGGCCTGTTCCTTTTGCCTGTACACATGATCGAGCTCGATTTTTACATAAGGCGCTTTTTGCATCACCAGGCTGCTGAAGAAATAAGGGGTGCTGTAATATCGCCCCAACATCATCCATTCCTCATCCCGAATAATGGGGCTTAGCTGCGACAGATCGCCTATGAGCAAAAGCTGTACACCGCCAAAAGGTTGGGTGGTGCCTTTCAGGTTGCGTAATATGAGGTCTATCTGGTCAAGCACATCGGGGCGGACCATGCTCACTTCATCGATGATAAGCAACTCCAGGCTGGAAAGCAATTCTTTTTTCTCCGGGCTGTAATGCATCTCGGGCCGGGTATTCCCTGCCGGGATGATAGGCCCAAAGGCGATCTGGAACAGCGAGTGAATAGTCATGCCACCGGCATTGATAGCAGCCACGCCAGTAGGCGCTACAACGGCCATTTTCTTTTTTGATTCCTGCCTTACACGCTGCAAAAAAGTGGTTTTACCCGTACCTGCCTTACCCGTTAAAAAAACAACCGTATTGGTTGTTTCCAGGTAATCAAAAGCCATCTGCATTGCCGGGTTTGTCTCTTTCATCTTTTCGGTTGCAATGTTAATATAAATTTTATTTGAGCTGGATATTAAAGTCATGAATTTGGCAAACGCATATAAATTGGGTTAACATAACTTAACACATTTTAAAAATTAAATTATAAACAATTGATAATTAATATATTATAAATATTCATGGTTAACACTCAACTTCAATTAACAAACAGCTTTTCAAGCAGCAATTTTTATATTCGGTTTATCAGAAGCTATTTAAAATTTGATTTTTCAGGAACATTTAGCGTTTGTAGCAATGCGGTTTTGAACGCCAGTCACGACTCACCCCGGCTACGCTGCGCTGGCCGACCCTCTCTCCGGCTGCGACGCAAAGAGGGTGTAGCTCATTTTTTTATTAGTTTTTGTCTTATATCTTTTGTCTTTTCTCTCTTTTCAAGCCCCGCTATGGACGCAGTCGGAGAGAGGGGAAGACGCTCCGATATTTATAGGGGTCGTCGGGGTGAGTCGTCACCGCCATGCGCTATCGACATTTCCATTACCTGTAAATCAATTTAAACACTTCTTCGTTTTTATCTTGACTCCTGATTCTCAACTCTTGATTCTCATTTTTGCTATTATTTAAAGTTCCTGCCTTTGTGAAAAACCTCCTTAACAGGGGTAACCGGCGATGTTGTTTCATCGCTACGCGATAAAGTTAGTACCGGCAAATCTTCGGTTTGAGCCGCCGTAAGGCCACGTAATAAGGGCGACAGGTTAAAAAAACGGTGCGCTATCACATGGATTACCAATCCCTCTACCTGCAATTTACCCTCTACCATCAGCAGGCGTGATTGCAATATTTCTTTTCGGTATTTATCAAAAACCTTTTCAAAGGCCACCAGGTTAGCAAAGCCGGTTTCGTCTTCAATGGTAATAAATAAAATCCCCTTGGCCGTACCAGGGCGCTGACGTACAGTTACCAGGCCGGTAACTTTAACCGGGTCGCCATCTTTTAGCTGTGCCAGCCGGCCGGTAGCTGTTACTTTCAACAGATCCAGTTTTTCGCGCACAAAACTAACGGGGTGTGCTTTTAGCGATAAACCTGTAGAAGCATAATCCTGCACCACATGCTCGGCCTGGGTCATCAGCGGCAGCGTAACCTGTGCCTCCATAGCGCTTTCGGATAGCTGGCCGGCAAACAGGCCGATGGGTTTATCATTAAGCGCGGGTACTTCCCATAAAGCTTCGCGCCTATCCAGTTCCAGGGAACGGAATGCATCGGCATCGGTAAGTTTTTCAATGGCGGCCTGCGGCACACCGGCATCGCTTAATCGGCTGATGCTGGTATAACCTGTTCCCCGCCCCGCTATCAGCGCCTGCATATCATCCTCGCGCAGGCCGTTCACCTGCCTAAAACCCAAACGAACGGCGCAAAACTTACCATCTTTTTCTTCCAGTGTGTTATCCCACATGGAGTGATTTACATCTGCCGGGCGCACAACTACACCATGCCTTTCGGCATCAATCACTATCTGCGCCGGCTGGTAAAAGCCCATTGGCTGGCTGTTGAGCAACGCCGCGGCAAAAACATCAGGATAATACCACTTAAGCCATGATGAAATATAAACCAAATGGGCAAATGAAGTAGCATGACTTTCGGGGAAACCATAGCTGCCAAAGCCTTCCAATTGCTTAAAAATACGTTTGGAAAATTCTTCGGTATAACCTTTGCCCATCATACCGGCCACCAGTTTATCACGAAAATTACTTACCAATCCTTTGGCCTTAAACGTAGCCATACTTCGGCGCAACTGGTCGGCTTCGGCAGCGGTGAAATTTGCCGCTACCATGGCAATCTCCATAGCTTGCTCCTGGAATAAAGGCACACCTTTTGTTCGTTCCAGTATTTTTTTTAATTCTTCCGAAGGATACTCAACCTTGTCTATCCCATCGCGCCTGCGTAAATAAGGGTGTACCATATCGCCCTGTATGGGGCCGGGGCGTACGATGGCTACTTCTATCACCAGGTCATAAAACTCCCTGGGCTTCAATCGTGGCAGCATCGACATTTGTGCCCGGCTTTCTATCTGGAAAACACCAAGCGTATCGGCCTGGCATATCATATCATAAACTGCCTTATCATCCTGCGGTACGTTGGCCAATGTTAGTTCCTCTCCATAGTGCTGCTTAACCAGGTCAAATGCTTTACGGATGCAGGTAAGCATGCCTAGGGCCAGTACATCTACTTTTAAAATGCCCAGGTCTTCAAGGTCGTCTTTGTTCCATTCCAGCTGGGTACGGTCTTCCATGCGGGCATTCATAACCGGGCAAATGTCCGAGAGTTTACAGCGCATAATTACAAAGCCACCTGTATGCTGCCCTAACTGCCGCGGGAACCCCATCAGTTCATCAGTTAGTTGCAGTACCTTTGTCAACAGCGGATCGTCGGGGTTAAGCCCCTGCGAAATGATACGTTCCCGGTCAAAAGCCTCTTCCGAAAAATCCCAGATAGCGCCCGCAAGGCGGCTAATGGTATCTACAGAAATCCCCATAGCCTTCCCCACATCGCGGATGGCCCCTTTATGTCGTTCCTGCGTAACGGTGGCCACAATTCCCGCATGTTCGCGGCCATAGGTTTGGTAAATCCATTGGATAATTTCTTCCCGTCGCTCGTGTTCAAAATCAACATCCACATCGGGCCACTCCTCCCGGGAATCGGACATGAAGCGCGAAAACAACAGGTTTGATTTGGCCGGGTTAACAGGGGTTATCCCCAAACAAAAACACACCGCGCAATTAGCCGCCGAGCCCCTCCCCTGGTGCAGGATTTTTAACTCTTCAGCCTTCTGGGTGTATTCAAAAATTCGTAAAAAATAAGGGGCCAGTTTTCGTTTCTTAAAAAAATCGAGTTCGAATTGGATCTGTCCCTTCTGTAATTCAAATTCGGCATCAGTAAATATTTTTTTGGCACCGGCCCAGGTATGGGATGCCAGGTGTTCATCTGCCGTCTGCCCATCAGGGCTAATCCACTCCGGCTCCAGGTATTTTAAAGTATCTAATGAAAATTTACAGGCTTCAGCAATTTCCCGGCTACGTGCCAGGGCATCTGGGTATTGTTGAAACAGGCGTTCCATTTCTTCAATCGGCTTCAAATACCTTTCGGCATTGGCGTGCAGCCGGAAACCGGCATTGTGAATGGTACACTTTTCGCGTACGCAGGTTACTATATCCTGTAGCTCGCGCCTTTCGGCCTCATGATAATGCACATCATTGGTAGCCACCATAGGGATGGTTAATTGTGAAAGCCGGTAAAAGCGTTTGGCATCATCGCCATGATATGAGCGGGTTGCGGCTATATACAAATCATGGCCCAAAGCTGCCTGGTACTCCTTTAAATCCTGCTTAAATGAGTCATCAAAATCAAACCAGGTGTTTAATTCATCGGGGGGAATCACTATAAATTTTATGCCTTCGGCATGTTCGAATACATCATTTTTATACAACTCGCATTTGCCTTTTTCGGTACGCAGGTTGCCTTTGGTTAGCAAAGCGCACAAACGCCCCCACGCAGTAATATCGGTAGGATAAGCCAGCAGACTGGGACCGTCCAACAGATCAAGCCGGCAAGCCGGGATAAAACGGATGCCGGCACTTTTTGCAGCGGCATGGGCACGTACTACACCGGCAACAGTATTACGGTCGGTAATGGCAATGGCTGTATAACCCAACTTAACGGCGGCCTCCACCAGTTCGGCAGGATGCGAGCCGCCGCGCAGGAAGCTAAAATTGCTGGTAACCTGTAATTCTGTATACTCCATATTTACGCAAAAAAACCATGAATAAACCATTCATTAATTTCGCCTTCCATGTACTTACCCAGCCGAAAAATCCAGTAACGCTTGCCATCTGTATCCTCAACATGGTAATAATCACGGCGTTCGCCATTTTCCAGCCACCATTCGCGCTCAATGCGTTCGGGGCCATCGGCTTTCTTAATTTGATGCACTTTACCTTTATAGATAAAATGCATTGGTGGATAATCTGGCACCAGCGACATTACCTGAACAGGTTCGGGCCGGGCCAAAAGCTGTGTGGGCCGTGGCCTGCTGATGCGCCAGGCGGTAGCAGGTTTCTCCAGTATGGCAGCGGCTTTTTTAATAGAACGTTCGGGCCAGTAATGCTCGTCGGGCAGGTAACGGTGTATAACATTGGTATTTATTTTACCGGCAATCCTGTCCAGCAGTTCGGCTACGCCGGTATCATCCAGGCCGCCAACCTCGCCCCACAGGCGTTCCTGTACAGGGTCGGCATCATCTACCTTGGGGGCATCCAGCACAAAAAGTTCAATCCCCAGGGCAGGTTCTATCGTGGCTATTTTAAGCTCGAATAATTTAAAAAGGTGCTCCACATGGTGCGATGCGCGGTTTGTGCCTATCTGCACCTGCTCTACCTTACCATCCACCCGGTAACACCTCAGTACACCCGTTCGTAACCCTTTGCCATCCTGCTGCAGCCGTTTACACATACTTTCCAGTAACCGTCTGATCGCTATCTCTATCCCGGTGGCGGTATTGATGGGTTCCATGCAGGGCAGGCGCTCCTGGTAGGGTTCAACGGGCTGTAATAATTGCATCGGTTCATCCTCG
Organism: Mucilaginibacter sp. P4_D1; assembly: GCF_056401935.1. Classification (NCBI taxonomy): domain Bacteria; kingdom Pseudomonadati; phylum Bacteroidota; class Sphingobacteriia; order Sphingobacteriales; family Sphingobacteriaceae; genus Mucilaginibacter; species Mucilaginibacter sp. P4_D1. The sequence continues at coordinate 110,508 of NZ_JBFUIJ010000012.1, read as the reverse complement.
TTGCCCAAAGCCTGGTTAAGCCTCAGCAGCAGATGCTCCCCAAACCGCCGGCGTAGTACCGACCGTGGCATGCGGATAAAACTGCCGATGGTACGCAACCCCAGTTTTTGCAAACGATCTGTAATAACCGGCTCCAGCCGCAAGGCCACCGGCGGTAATGGCAGCAAGGCCGTGGCCTGCCCGTAACTTTCAATAATGGGGCTCAGCCTGCCAAAACGCGCAATGGCCCAGGCCGTGCCAATGCTATCTGCCATGGCGGCGCGGGCATCGTAGCCCTTGCTTCTTAATTTAAGTACTATCGTTTTCAGGTATTCCCGTTCGCCGCCCCAAAGGTGGGTACAGCCAGATACATCAAGGATCAGCCCATCGGGCATATCAATGGCGATGATGGGCGTATAGCGGATGCACCACTCGCCTAAGGCATGTAATAATTTGGCGGCACGGTCGGGTTGCTCATCTATCACCTGCAGGCCAACTATTATGGCTTTGGCATCGGCAGCAACCATGCCTGCTTTTACACTATGCACTTCGGCGGCACGGTTGGTGGCGGTTATTAGCATGCGCCCGTGATCTTTTATCGCAAAAACAAAAGGCACATCTTTCAACTCCGGCTGCTTCAGGGTAAGCCAGTCGGTAGTTAAATGACGGAACCATATGGACATAAACCGCTTAGGCATATTGCTGGTATGCTATTTCTGTTACCACTTTTTCTTCCATAACAGGTACAAAGCTGCCGGCCACCCATTCTACCTGCCAGCAGCCCGGGTTGCCGTTACGCACCTTTAAAAGTTCCACCTGCCAGCGCGGGAAGCCTACGCCGGGTAAACCATCTTCCAACTCGCTGGGCAGGTGCGTTATTTGCCAGCGGGATACACAGGCGGTGGTACTTAACTTTTTAGCATCGGTACGTAAAACAAACCCGGTAACCTTGCTGCTTTCAACCGCCAGCTGCAAACGGCGCGATTGGGTAAAGTTGATGCCCGGCAATTCGGCAATAACAGCTGTCAGGCCATCGCATTTCAGGGCTTCTTCGGTTGCCCATAGCAAATCTTTTTCGCGCTGCAGGTCTATAAATATCACCCGCTCGGGCGGTACGCCGAATACTTTAAGCGCAGGCGGGAAAACTGTACGCGCTTTGCTTATCCACAAGCAAACCCCATTGGTACGCATCAACTGGGCCAGTATGCCGCCAATAAAGCCGCTGGTGGCCGCGGCGTGTTCGGGCTCGGTAGTTAAAAACTCATGCACTGCACCTACCGGGAAAATACCGTTTGGAAAAGCAGCCTCAATAGGCCCCAGGCCAAAGCTATCGTCGGCCCCGGCAATGGGTACTTTAAAACCCTCCCACAATAAAATATCTTTTTTCAGCTGGCTGATAATATCCTCTTTTGCTTCCATGAGTTTCAGTTTAAAGTTGGTTCACGAAAAACAGGTATAAATAACCCCATATAAACTGTTAGGTGCACTACCATGTGCCTGCTGATAGCATGGCCAATTTCCTGGATGGCCTGTACATTTAACGGGCTTTCATAATCGGCATTACGCGGATCAGGCACAGGTTCAAAATAACGCTGTATATCGTCATCCTGTACACGGGCATTACGATCATACCACTCCCCCTGCTCCAGTTGCAGCATCATGGTAATAAATTCCCGGCCGTTATAAAACTCGATGATAAATTGCGGCGCATAGGGCAAATCCCATTGCTCAGGCGGCACCTCGTCCACCTGTATCCGGGTCATGCCACGGCTGATCTTCACATCGATATAAAATTCTTCCATCAGAAACAGACTACAAATCTAATACTAAAAATATTAGCATTTTAATATCTTTGTAAAAAAAATTAGCACAGATTTGTTTTAGCAAAAATTGGAGGTTGATATGGAACAGCTATGTTTTTTTCCCGATGCCGGGCAAAGTAAGGGCCTGCCCACCCATTTATTAGATTACCGCCCCAGCCTTTTTAATGAGCAGGAAAGCGACAGCCTGCTCCAAAAGTTTATTGCCGAAACTCCCTGGAAACAGCGGATGCAAAGGATTTATGATAAAGGCATCATCACCCCGCGCCTGACCGCCTGGTACGGCGACCCAGAAGTTTATGACTATGCCTCACTAACCCAAAGCAAGCCCAACTACTGGACGCCCGAACTGCTGATGATTAAAAATAAAATAGAGCCATTGGCCGGCATCCAATTTAACAGTGTACTGCTTAATTATTACCGCGATGGCAACGACTCGGTAGCCTGGCACAGCGACCGCGAAGATGTACTGGGCAAAAACCCGGTCATCGCATCGGTAAGTTTTGGGCAGGTACGCAGCTTTGATATCCGCAGCAAACAGCATCATCATGAAAAATATTCGGTACGGCTGGAGCATGGCTCATTTTTGCTGATGAAGGCCGGATTGCAGGAGCATTGGGAACACCGCATAGCAAAATCTGTAAAACCGATGAAAGCCAGGGTTAATTTGACGTTTAGGGTGGTGATATGATTTTATATTTTCCCTTTTTGTAGAGACGCATCACATGCGTCTCCCCCATGCAAATCACACATGCAAACCCGACCGGCAAATTGTGAATATCCTGCGGGAGACGCATGTGATGCGTCTCTACAAAACCATTTGTCATCTTAACGCAATGAAGTTTAAATGTTTAAAATCTTTTTGATACTTGTTCGTCTAACCTAAGTATGAAGAAAAGAGTCCCTGCCATTGTATTGCTATGGCTTATCATTGATGTTTATTTTTTTGCGGCGGTACAAACGCTTACCGCCAATACAACGGTTTACCTGGCCTATTGGCTTTTTGATGGCTTGCTAGGTGCTACTATCGTTTTCAGCGCCTTTACCGGTAAAACCAAAGTTATATCGTGGTTAATGGCATTAATGCTGTTATCATTTGTGCCCAAACTTATTGGCAGCATTGTTTTATTACTGGAAGATGTTACACGCCTGTTCCGTGGCTTTCCGCCGCATAGCGTGGGCGTAAGCCAGTTTGTGCTCATCATAGCAGGTGTATTTTTCCTGCTGCTGTTGTTTGGTGTTACCCGCGGTCGCCATTATTACAAAGTAAGGCGCGAGACGTTGTACTTCCCAGATCTGCCTGAGGAATTTGATGGTTTTACCATCACCCAGTTATCTGATATTCATTCCGGCAGTTTCAGCGATGCCGAAGGTGTGCAAAAAGGCCTCGACCTGGTGAATGCCCAACAGAGCGATATGATACTATTTACAGGCGACCTGGTAAATAACCATGCTGCCGAAATGGATCCCTGGATACCGGCCTTTGCCAAACTGGAAGCCCCTTATGGCAAATATTCGGTATTGGGCAACCATGATTATGGCGACTATATGCGCTGGGATAATGTGAACGACAAGCATGCCAACCTTGTACGCCTAAAAAATGTGCATAAAGAAATAGGCTTCCGCCTGCTTTTAAATGAATCGTTAACTATCGATAAAAATGGCGAGTCGCTGGCGCTTATCGGCGTAGAGAACTGGGGTAAGGGCGGTTTTCATAAATATGGCGATTTGGAAAAGGCCGCCGCACGTGTGCCCGATGATGCATTTAAAGTATTGATGTCGCATGATCCATCGCATTGGGATGCGGTAACTATGGGGCACCACCAGCATGTTCACCTTACTTTATCCGGCCACACGCATGGTGCACAATTTGGCTTTGAATTGTTTGGCTTTAAGTGGAGCCCCATTAAGTATGTGTACAAGCAATGGGCCGGCCTTTATGAGCAAAGCGGCAAATATTTATACGTAAATCGGGGCTTCGGTTTTCTTGGGCTTAAGGGCCGTATAGGCATCTGGCCCGAAATTGCAGTACTTACCTTAAGGCGCAAATAGTTATTTTTGATGCCATGAGTCAACCTGTATTGCCCGTTTCTGCTATCGACTTTTTAAACGACCTGAAAAATAACAATAACCGGGAATGGTTTACCGCGCATAAAGAGTTTTACCAGCAACAGCTTGGTTTTGTGGAGGGTTTTGTAGATGCCATACTGGCCAACTTAAACCTGCACGATGTTATTGAAACGCCAACAGGTAAAAAAAGCATGCACCGCATTTACCGCGATACCCGGTTTGGCAAAGATAAAACGCCCTATAAAACCAATTGGAGCGGCGGTTTCAGGCGTGCTACCAAATACAGGCGCGGCGGCTACTATTACCATTTTGAACCCGGAAACACCTTTGTTGCCTGTGGTTTTTGGGCGCCCAATCCGCAGGATTTAAAACGCATCAGGGATGACATTGCTTTTGATGATAAGCCCTTGCGTAATATCCTCAACAGCGCAACTTTTATCAAAAGCTTTGGCACCTTACGCGGCGAAACCGTGAAAACCACTCCTAAAGGTTACCCCGCCGATCATGAAGCTATCGACTTGTTGCGGTACAAGCAATACCTGGTTGTGCACCGGTTTACCGATGATGAATTTTTGAGTTCCGGTTTTTTTGAAAGCATTTGCCAGGCATTACGGGATATGCGCCCCTTTTTAGATTATATGAGCGAGGCGCTGGTGACTGATATTAATGGGGTGATTGATTAGGGTGAATAACGTTGTAAAAGGGGCGTCATGGTGAGCCCGTCGAACCAAGCGGGCAAAGGCCTCTACGCACGAGTCTTCGACAGGCTCAGACTGACAGGCCCGCCCGCCTCAAAAACCCAACACGCCATAGATAGTTGTAAAATTCTGAAACTACAAGTCTGGAATATTGCAATTGATGGCAAATATCTATTTGCCCGAATACGTCTACACCTTAACTTTGTGGTATCCAACTCTATTAACCATCCCCGCCATGGCCAATCAAATCACCAAAGCCCCAAACATTACTCAAGCGGTACCTTTTTTTATGGTCACCGAAATGGAGCGATCATTACACTTTTATGTGGAAGAATTAGGCTTTACGCTGGTTAATCAATGGGTACCAAAAGATAAAATAGAATGGTGCTGGCTTCAGCGCGGCGGCGGTGCACTTATGCTGCAAACCCTGCATAAGGAGATGCCCGGGCGCGGTTTGGGGGTATCTGTGTGCTTTCAGTGCCAGGATGCGCTGGCATTATATCACGAGTTTGTGGAACATGGTCTTAAACCCAATGAGCCTTTTGTTGGAAACAATATGTGGGTAGTTACAATAAAGGACCCCGACGGCTATAACCTGGATTTTGAAAGCCCGACAGACGTACCAGAGGAGACTAAATATTCGGACTGGAAAAAGGAATAATAAACGTCATTAATGAGTTTGGGATGTATGTAACATCCACTCTATTTACCAGGATAAATTGCATACACCGAACAAATATTTCTTCTTTTTTGTTTAAATTTGTGTTCAATTTAAAGTATATCAAAAAAATACGCATCATGGAACAAGTAAATAAAAACACTGTTTCTGAACCCAAAAAAGACTCCAATCCAATCATCCAAATGATTGAGGATAAAAAAAGGATTGTTAAGGCAATTAAAAATGGAGAAAGTTTATCTACGCTAAAGGGAATTAAAATTGTCTCTCCTGTATAGCTTTGATGTAACTGAAGACGGTTCTTATAGTTTCATTTCTGAACAAAACCATCATTACTTAATTTACTTTTCTGAATCTACTTTGCCCGATTCAGATGGTAATATTCATATAGTTTATAATTTAGGGTTTAGCAGGGACGGAGATCATTCATCTACCCCTTTCTCATTCAAGTATGATAGATTAATACGAGCTACTATTATGTCTATCGTTAATGATTTTTTTAATAAAAACGACCACAGAGTACTTATATATTTTTGTTTCGGCGACGACGGATACTCAAGACATAGAAAAATTGTTTTTAACCAGTGGTGTAGCGATTTAGATTTATCTGTTGAAAAGCACGACAATGTTATTCCATATGAAAACACTTTTGTGTATGGATCATTGATGATTGTAAGAGATAACCCACTAAAACAATTAATTTTAACTTCATTTAATAAATTCTTAGAGGATATATACAATAAATAAGGGTCGCATATCATTGAAAAATGACGACCTTTTCTCATTTATTTTGTTTGCTATAACTAATATGCATATCTTGATTTAACCATTAATGATTGGTTTGAAACGTAGATTAATTTCCATATTTAGCTTCTCTACATATCCTTTAGTCATGAAAATAGAATCTGTTATCCCGATACTTTATTCTGATGATGTTGCGCGAAGCCTGGCCTATTATACACAGGTACTGGGTTTTGAAGAACAATGGACATGGGACGACCCGCCAACGTTTGGCGGTGCATTGACAGGCGACACCACCATCTTTTTTTGCAAAGGCGACCAGGGCCATGCCGGAACATGGCTTTGCCTTAATGTTGATAATGTGGATGAATATTATGCAACTATTAAAGAAAAAGGCGCTATAATTTTATCGACACCGGAAGATAAACCCTGGTTTATGCGCGAGATGCTGGTAAAAGATCCCGATGGGCACATTTTGCGGATAGGCCACAATATTGAGTGCGATTAGGGAAGGAGCTGAAAGCCGAAGGCCTAAGGCCTAAGGCAGAAAGCAAAAAAACAGGCTCTTTTTGGTAAATTTTAATTATTTAACATGCTGCAAAATCGGGTAAACCCTCAGGGCGATATTATCAAAACCAGTGCACGGGGTGCCTGGATAGGTAACCGTGGTCAGTTGCATGGTGATACCAAAACCATACTGCGCCCCTTTAAGCTTAAAGCCTGGATTACCTGCCTGTTGCAGTTTAAAGGCAGGCACCGCGAGGTGATGTCGCCGGGGTTGTGGACAGAACTGTTCTTTTTGGATGAGGCCACCGCTTTTGCAGCCGGCCATCGTCCTTGTTTTGAATGCCGCCGCGATGATGCCAACAAGTTTAAAACATCCTGGCTTAAGGGCAATGCTGGGTTTGGGTTTGATAATAAAACCGCCATCGGGAAAATTGACGAGATTACACACCAGGAAAGGATAGATAAAAACGGCAACAAAGTAACGTTCGATGCCGATGTACAGGGTCTGCCCAACGGTACTTTTATACAGGTTAACGGCGAACCCTACCTGGTAGCCGATAACCAGCTTTATCATTGGACGCCTGCGGGGTATGAAAAAACGGGCTTGCCGATAAAGGCGGAACAGGTTACTGTACTCACACCCCGATCAACGGTCAATGCGTTTAGCGCGGGCTATCTGCCGCAAATGGCTCTTTGACCTTCTTGATCGTTAATACCGGTTTTCGCACTTCTATTTTTAATATCTCTATTTTATAGGAAGGGAGCTTATCTTAGCATATTAATTATACAGGTTATGATTTTCCATTTCAGAAATAAATTCCCCCAATTGAACCCTTTTTGGGATAAGTACCTGGAATATCAGAAACGGCTGGAGGTACCGGCAAAAACTATTTTGCTGGAAGAAGGAAAAGTATCACAGCACTATATTTTTATTGAGAAAGGCTGTGTGCGTACGTTTTTTTACAATAAAGGGGATGACAAAACTGTACAATTCTTTTTTGAGGATGAAGGCCTCGCTTCGCTCGAAAGCTTTATCAATAACACGCCAAGCGCATTCACGGTTGAAACGATAGAGCCATCAGTAGTCTATTTACTCCCCAAACAATACGTTACTCAATTGATGGATGAGCTAACCCGGGAACCCGGTTTTGCTCAAATGATATTACAGCTATCTGCCGGCAGGCAAACCCATTACATCAACGAGTTTGTTTCTTTTATCAGGGATACGCCCGAAGAGCGTTATCAAAAACTGTTGGACGAAAGGCCGCATATTGTGCAGAGGGTACCACAACATTATATCTCTTCATACCTGGGTATCAGCAAAGTACACTTAAGCCGCATTAAAAGCAAGCTTGCAAAAGGCAAATTACATTTCTGAACTTGATAACATATGTTATCGTTGCGGCGCTATGTTGCGGGCTAATTTTGTCTTAACAAAAAAATAAAAAGATGAAAGCAGCAGTAATGTATCAAAAAGGGGAATTACCTCAATATGTTGATTTTCCAGAGCCGGCAATTCAAAATAGCGATGAGCTATTGGTAACGGTAAAAGCCGTGGCCATTAAACACTTTGATAAGGGGCGTGCCGCCGGCAAACACTACTCAAGCGATGCCCCTGCGGCAAGCGGCCGGATAATTGGGGGCGATGGCGTTTGCCTGCTGGAAGACGGAACCCGGGTTTATGGCATGGGTGTGAGTGGTATGCTGGCCGAAAAAGCAACCATTAACAAAGACCGGATAGTAAAAATACCCGATGGACTTGATGATGCGGCTACGGCTGCCTTGCCTAACGCCATAATAGGCGCGGCAATGGGTTTACGGTTTAAAGCCGACATTAAGCCGGGCGATGTGGTACTGGTAAATGGCGCTACCGGTTTTACAGGCCGGGTAGCCGTGCAAATTGCCAAACATTATGGTGCAAAAAGGGTGATTGTAACCGGCAGAAATCAAAAATCGCTTGATGACCTGCTGACGATGGGTGTTGATGAGGCTGTTTCTGTTTTGCAGGATGATGAACAATTTAAGGCCCGTATTAAAGCTATTCACGCACAAACCCCCATTGACGTTATTATAGATTACCTGTGGGGCCATACCGCCGAAATGATACTTGCCTGTTTAAAGGGCGATGGTTCGTTTACAAACAAGGTAAGGTATGTATCGGTTGGTAGCATGGCCGGCGATATCATCCAGCTATCTGCCGCCAATTTGCGGAGCGTCGATCTTCAGCTCACCGGATCGGGGCTTGGCGCATGGTCAAAGCAGGAGGTTGGCCAGCTTTTTACCGCTATACTGCCCGAAATGTTTGCCCTTGCAGCCGTAGGAAAACTCAAAGTGGATACCATCACCGTTAAACTGGAAGACATTGCCGAACTTTGGAATTTAGATGTCCCCGACGGGCAGCGCCTGGTCGTAACCATTTGATGCTATCCTGTTATTACAGAAGCTAAAAAACAAATAAGGCAATAACGTATTTGTTTTCAAATCAATACACTAACAGCTTCTGTATCCTCATTCACTAACACTTTAACAACAACGTTATGATTGCTGCATTATTGATTGCCGCTTGGTCGGTTATTGTCCTGAAATTTCAGAATTCGGCAAGGGCTAAAAAATTAGTGGCCAGATTTTTAAGGCGTAAACCAAAAACCGGCTAACCGTCGATTTGAATTGTATTTATAAGCCCGGGTATTTATCAAAAGATAATAACCGGGCTTATTTAATTAAGGTGTTCAATTTACTACCTTATGCCTTGCCAATTTATTGAACGGCGTGCGCGCCAACTTTGTACGTACCAACAGCAGCCACATTAGGGAATGCAAGGTTAACGCGGTTGTAGCTGTTAATGGTGATAACAGCCAAAGTTAAATCAACCAATTCTTCTTCGGTAAACTGTTCGCGGGCTGCTGCGTAAATTTCGTCGGGTACGGGACCACCTGCAATTTTTGTCAAAGCTTCGGCCCATGCCAATGCTGCGCGTTCCCTATCGGTATAAAAAGGGGCTTCCCGCCAGGCATTTAACATATACAGGCGCTGCTCGGTTTCGCCGTTGGCCCGTAAGTCTTTCGAGTGCATATCCAGGCAATAGGCACAACCGTTAACCTGCGATACCCGGAAATAAATTAAATTTAAAAGCGTTTGCTCAACCGGCGATTTAGCCAGGTAAATGCCCAGGCCATACAAAGCTTTCATAGCGCCCTGGCCTTTTTCAAAAACATTGAGTCGTTGTTTCATGGTGTTATTTATTGATGTTTTACTTATGCCCTAATAGCGATTGAGATATGCATAATAGGACATATACTTTTAAAAAAAATATGGCTATCCCCCATTAATTACATCCACCTGTTTTCCAATACCTGGAGGCCATAAGCATTGTACCCGCAAATGCAGTGGTAATTATCCAATAAATTTGTGTGGAGTTTATAGATTTTTTAAAGGCTACAACCAAGACCTCGCCATTAGGTATAATCACATAAAACCTATGGCCGCAATAATCGCAGCCATTCGCAATCAAATAACTGATTTCAAACACTTTATCTCAGCTCGTAAACTACTGCTTCATAAGGTTTAAGCGTTCCGTTTTTGGAAGATTGGGAATAATTACCCAATAAAACGTTGGCTTTGCTAAAATCTACGCCGGTGTTGGTGGTGGCCGCCTTACTTTTAAAATTTAATAATACCAGCAATTTTTTACCATCCAGCTCCCTGGTATAGCTGTAAGTATCGTCGTTTTGGCCATCAAGCAAGGTGTATTTACCATAAACCAGTACCAGGTTGTCTTTGCGCAGTTTTACAACTTTTCTGAAATAGTTAAGGGTACTATTGGCGTCCTTTTCCTGGGCAGCTACATTGATGGTGGTATAATTGGGATTTACCGCAATCCATGGTTTTCCGGTTGAAAAGCCGGCATTTTTGCTGTTGTTCCATTGAAAGGGTGTGCGGCTATTGTCCCTGCTTTCAAAACTCATACGCTGTAAATACCTTTGCATATCGGTGCCAAGGTTTTTCTGGCGCTGGTATTCGTTCAGGGTTTGTACATCACGATAATCTTCTGCCTTACTAAATCCGGCGTTGGTCATTCCCAGTTCGTCGCCATTATAGTAATAAGGGGTACCGCGCATGGTCATTAAAAAGGTGGTCAGCATTTTTGATGATACCGCCCTAAACTCCGGACTATCGTTGCCAAACCGGGTAACCAGCCTTGCCTGGTCATGATTGGCCAGAAAAATGGAGAGCCATCCTTTTGCAGCAAACGCGCTATCCCATTTGGTAAATATCTGCTTTAAACGCAGCAGGCTATAACCTTCGGGTTTGGCTATGTCTATTGCTTCAAACGCATAAGCCATGTTCAGTTCGTTCCTGTCGGCATTAACCAAATTGTGTGCATCTTCAAAAGTATTGCCAGCCCCTTCGGCTACGCTCATTACATTGTATTTGCTTAAAACCTGCTGGTTCATCTCCTGCAGGTAACCATGCAGGTTGCCTTGCATACCGTAGTATTGGGTAAAGTTTTTTTCAAACCCATTTGGGAAAGCCGGAAAGGTGGTATCTTTTGCCGCAAACTGGAATGCATCCAGCCTAAAGCCATCAATCCCTTTATCGCCCCAAAACTTCATGATATCGTATACTTCCTGCCTTAGCTTGGGGTTTTCCCAGTTAAGATCGGGCTGCTTGCGCGAAAAATAATGCAGGTAATAGGCGTTGGTAAGCGAATCGTACCGCCAAGCATCATGGTTTACATCAAAAAGGCTGTAACGGTAAGGCGGTTTGCCTTTTTCGGCATTCCACCAATGGTAATATTCGCGGTAAGGACTGTTGCGCGAGCTGCGGCTTTTTTTAAACCACTCGTGCTCGTCGCTGCTATGGTTTACTACCAGATCCATCACCAGTTTTATGCCGCGGGCATGCATGCCTTTGAGCATGGTATCAAAATCGGCCATGGTGCCAAAATCTTTCATAATGTCGCGGTAGTCGCTCACATCATAACCGTTGTCGTCATTTGGCGACCCATATATCGGGTTAAGCCAAACCGCATCAACCCCTAAACTTTTGATGTAATCAAGTTTGGCAATTATTCCTTTTAAATCGCCAATGCCATCGCCATCTACATCATTAAAACTGCGCGGATAAAGCTGGTAAACCACAGCCTCTTTCCACCATTTACGATCGAGGCTATCTTTACTGGGCAGACTGTTTTGGGCACAGCTGTAATTACCGCCCAATAGCAAAAAGGCAGCACTTATGATAAGCGGGGTAAAAATCTTCATGGTTAGCAAACAACTAAAAAGCAGCAGGTTAAATTGGCGTTCCTGGTAATAATGTTCAAGTTATGACATTTTATGCATGCTTCAAAATATGTTTAAAAAACGCAGCAAATTAATAGTGTTTATGATACACATTTATACTTAAAAACATTAAATTTATACACTATTATGAACCCACTGCCTTACCCTTAAAAAGGCGCATCGATATATTAAATGAGAAGACTTTTTTTACTCGCGTTTTTATTTTTCACCATTAGCGTTAAAGCACAAACGCTAACACCACGGCAACAATTTCCGGGCTTGTTTGAAGCAGTTCAGCTTGGCCAGATTTTTCCGGATAATAAAACTTTTGTAGATGCTGTGCCCAAGCAGGACCCGGCCATGATCATGAAAGCCTACCAGGATGAAAAGGATAAACCCGGCTTTGATATTAAAACATTTGTACTGGCACATTTTGATATGCCGGTATCGCATAACTCGTTTCAAACAGATATTGAAGCGGGCATCCGCAAACATATTGATACATTATGGCATGTTTTACAGCGCCGGCCAGATGAGGCTAAACCATTTTCATCGTCACTGGCTTTGCCAAACCCCTATATAGTACCGGGTGGCAGGTTCAGGGAAATTTATTACTGGGATTCGTACTTTACTATGCTGGGCCTGCAGGAAAGCCACCAGGTAAAGGTGATTCACAATATGGTTGAGAATTTTGCTTACCTGATTGATAAATATGGCTTTATACCTAATGGTAACCGGGCTTATTACCTTACCCGGTCACAACCGCCATTTTTTGCCATGATGGTAAACCTGCTGGCCAAAAACGAAGGGGAGAAAGTATTGACCCATTTCAGGCCGCAGTTAATCAAAGAATATCTGTACTGGATGCAAGGCTGGGAAGGTTTGGCTGCTAACCAGGCCTCGCACAGGGTTGTAAAGATGGCAGACGGCGAACTTTTGAACCGCTACTGGGACGAGAGCGACCAGCCGCGCGAGGAGTCATTTGTACAGGATGTAACCGCCGGCAAAGAAACCCAACAACCGCTGCCACAATTTTACCATAACATCAGGGCGGCAGCAGCCTCGGGGTGGGATTTCAGCACGCGCTGGTTTGATACATCGGGCAAGCTGCCAACCATACAAACCACCAACCTGGTACCGGTCGACCTGAACTGTTTGCTTTATAACCTTGAACTTAGCATAGCCCGCAGCCTTAACCAAATTCAAAACGCCAAGCTGGCCAAGCTATACCGCGAAAGGGCCGCCCACCGTAAAGCCGCTATTTTGAAGTACTGCTGGAACCAAAAAACGGGCTGGTTTGATGATTACAACTGGCAGCTAAACCAGCTATCAAACATACCTACCCTGGCTGCCGAGTTCCCGCTTGAATTTAAAATAGCAACTGACGAGCAGGCCCGCCTGGTAGCCGAAGGATTAAAGAACAACTTCCTGAAAGCCGGTGGATTGGTTACCACCCTTAACTTTTCGGGCCAGCAATGGGATGCCCCAAATGGCTGGGCGCCATTACAGTATATGGCGATTGATGGCCTGGAGAACTACCACTACAACGCCCTGGCCAAAGAAATTGCCACGCGCTGGCTGCGGTTAAACATCAGGGTATTTAAACAAACCGGCAAGCTGCTTGAAAAATACAACGTGGTTGATACCAAACTTACCGCGGGCGGCGGCGAATACCCGTTACAAGACGGCTTCGGATGGACCAACGGGGTGCTGCTGCACCTAATTAACCGGTACCATATTGATACCGAACATGAAAGCAAAGATTTGCCGGAGAACCAGAACTGATAATTGTATTATTCGTCCGTCGCGAGGTTTCAACTCGTGACACAATCTGGCTGTAGCTTTTAGCTGCACCGCGTTCAAATTAAGTGTATTTTATGGTTTGGTAAACGTAAGCTTACTCCAGGTTTACTGACGGGTTACGCTATGCTAACCCCGCGGGAGAGAGAAAATATATTTCACCTGTCGCGAGGTTTTATTTAGATGTTTCAACTGTGTTATTGGTAATATTACTTAATAACATAAGTTCGCTTATCCATCCCAACGCCGGTTATCTTTAGCGATTTCCAGTTGGATGGCAGCTTGCTTTTTAACTGTGTAATACCTGCGGGGGTTATATCCAACCCTCCGAAACCCATGAGTAAGCTTTGGATAATACCGCCAGCGCCTGTTGCAAAATAGGGATTGGTACCACCCTTGGTTTCGGCAATTACGCGGAATGGCGGGTTAAGGTTTGGCTCGTAAGCGTCCTTAAAAAAATGATATGCTTTATCGCCATTACCCAGGCGGGCATATAGCAGGGCAAAAACAGCCTGGGTCATGGCCGGGGTGCCTTCGTTGGGTACACGGGTTTCGTAGTATTCCAGGTCTTTTTTAATCTGGCCGGCATCGGCTATCGTTTTCAGCGGATAGGCCAGCAGATTAACATCTGCTTGCTTAATACCTTCGCCGTTGTAGGTGGCATGTTCGCGGGTTACACCATTATCCATTTTCAGGATGGGGATATTTTGCGCTACCAGCTGCCAGTCGGCATCCGCTTTTTCGCCCAATATTTTGGCAGCGGCGGCAGCGTTTTGCAGGTTGGCAATGGCGACAGCATTGGTAAAGGCATTGTTATCAATATTTTCGGCCCACTCATCGGCGGCTACTACATTTTTGATATCATAATGCCCGGGGCCGTTACGTTCAACCCGGCTTGCCCAAAAATCGGCAGTGGCCGATAGTATGGGCCAGCCTTTTTCTCGCAGCCATTGTTTGTCTTGGGTTACGCAATAATAGTTCCAGGCAGCAAGGGCAACATCGGCAGTAATATGGTGTTCAAACGGACCGCTCAAGGCCCAAACAGGGGTTTCTTCTACCCCGCTGTCGGCACTTTCCCAGGGGAACATCGCCCCTTTATAACCATGCGAAAAAGCATTTTTACGGGCGGCATCCAGCCGTTCAAAACGATATTCAACCATAGATTTGGCAATTTCGGGGTGCAGCACCAGCATAGCGGGATACATCCAGATATCGCAATCCCAAAAAATGTGGCCGTTATAACCCAAACCCGAAAGTCCCATTGGCGACGGCGAATAAGCAGTACCCGCACGCGAAAACGAATACAAATGATAAAGCATGCTATGGACATCCTGCTGCGCCTGCGCATCACCTTCAATCTGGATATCGCTGGCCCAAAGGTCGTCCCAGGCTTTGTTGTGGAATTTGATCAGGCGGTCGCGGCCTTCCAGTTTGGCAAAAATAGTGAGGCGTTCGGCCTCGTTTAAGGGATCAGCATGGTGTGCCGAAGTTATGGATGAGCCTGTAACCGCGTATTTATAAGTTTCGCCGGCGGCAATAGCCTTGCTAAATTTCATCAGGTGCATGTTATTATCCCACATCTCGTGAATAATGCGTGGTTCCTGGCCATGCGGCTCGTTAAATAAAAACGAAGTGGAGGCACATAACTGCATTTTGCCCGTTGGGCTTTTTGCTGTAGATGTTAACAGGCTGATGGTTACATGCGGCCTGTCAATCTCGTTGTAATAGTTTTGAACTTCCTTTAAGGCATCCGGCGCTTCCATTACGCTGGCCGATGTTATATTGATGGCCTTTTTGGCAATAACGGCCACATCCATCAATACGGTAAAAGGCAGTTGGCGCAAGGAGTAGTAAGTATATTTGATGGTTGCTTTATCACCATAATCAAACATGGTGGTAAAGGCTGCATGCTGCATATCCAGTTCCTGCTTAAAATTGCTGATATTTTTGGCATCAATGCGTCGGCCATCAATTTCCAGGTACATGTTCAGCAGGTTAAAACTGTTTAAAAAATTACTTACCCTGCCCCTGCCGTACAGGTCATATGCCCCTGCCAGTACCACATTTTTTACCTTAAAAGGCTCGGGGGCCGATACAATACCTATCATCCCGTTGGCAACGGTGATGCCGTAATAATTCGCCGGGTCTATTTTGTCTGCTTTAACCGTCCATGGGTCGGCACCCTGGGCATTTGCTGCAACAGGAACAACAAAGGCCAGCAACATCAGCCATTTTGATAGCTTATTCATCATCAATATCGTATATATTATTTTTTCAATTGCAGTTTTTTCACCACCAGCTGCCCAATTTCGGCGCCTTGTTTATTGCCCACAACACAGGCGTTTTTAAAGTGGATACCGCCCAATACCCGCGACATGGCTGCTGACTTCGCGGCTTCCCTGAATGACTTGAACGATAACGGCGCTATCCCAAATTCCATCTCCGACGAATCGGTATAGGCAAAATTATCGCCAAACTTGCTGGTGAGTACCTCGGCCGCAGCCGATGATATTACCGCGTGCCCGCTGCTGTATTCCGGGAACGGCGGGGTTTGGATATATGGCCTCCAATCAGGATTAATGTATTTGGTAATAATAGTTTCGGGGCGTACATAGTTTGAGCGGTATTTTAAATACCAGCAATTGATAAAACCATCAAATAAGGCAATGGCAGTTTCGGCGTAAACACTTACCGTGGTGTTAAAATCAAGCTTTTTGGCACGCGTAACTGTCCCGGTAATATTCATCCAGTGGCCTCCCGGCGAAAACTTTTTGGTGGCAAATGAGGCATGGCCCACTACGTTCAGCTTAAATGCGTTGTCGTCCCAAAAATCGGCCTGGTGCTTTTGTTCGGTGGTCAGGCTGTCAACAATATTTTTCACTTCAAGCGCCTGCAGGTAAAACCTTCCGTTTTTGTTTTCAACATCAAAAGCCGGAGGATCTGCCGGGATTAATTGCGAAGCGGAATCCAAAACCATTGGCCTTATCTCGCCCCAGTGTGCTTCCAGTGCCTGGGCATACATAGGCGGCGTCGGGATCCAGCGGCCATCCTGCTGTTTTACCGTAAATTTACTTGCCGAACGGGTTTTTAAATAGTTATCGCCCTTGCTCCATTTCATAACAGATTTGGCCACCTTATTGGCATAATTCACCGATCCTTCAAACAGATCATTGGGCATGCCGGCATCTTTTGCTTTTTGTTTAAGCCCATCTACATACTGGTCCATACTGCCTTCCGGAAACGTTACCGCATTACCCACAAAGCAAAATGCCAGCAGGGATGCAAACTGGTAATCAACCGTGGTATCTTTTGAGGGCTTTGGTGTTGGCGGCAAATGTTTGATTTGGCCGGATAGCGACCTGAAATGCGCCGGATCGCCGGCCGCGATAACCTGGTAAGCCGCAATGTTGGCATACACATAATTACGTGAAGCAGTAACCGGCGGAAAGTTATTTTCCAGCACTATATCGTTCAGTTTCTTCACGGTAACACGGTACAGTTCAGGATCGTGCATTATTTTTTGGTACTCGGGCTTTTTGCAGGAAGAGAGTAAAAATAGCCCGCCTGCAATACAAAATAGAAAGAATCTCATAAATTATAAAATAGGTTAAAAAACAAGCCGGACAGAGCGTATAATCCTGCTGTTTTTTGCATTGATTGACAGCTAATATAGGCTTTTATATCCTATAGTCCGGCATATAAAAAGGGGTTTTTACGCGATTTTTTGGTGCAATTTAAGCTATCCGAATTTAACCAACCATTACAAGGCGGCAGCATTAATATCATTTGAATTGTACAAGTAACGGATTGATTGTTACAAACAGTTGTACCGTCAATATTGCCAATTTTGGATCATAAAAATTATCAAAATGGAGAGTAAAAATAAAATAGCCTTAGTAACCGGTGGCAGCCGTGGCTTAGGCAAAGATATGGCGCTTCGCCTTGCCGAAAAAGGTATTGATGTGATACTTACCTACAACAACAAATTGGCAGAGGCGCAAGATGTTGTTAATCAAATTAAACAAAGCGGCAGAAAAGCGGCAACGCTGCAACTAAATACCGGCGACATTAAAAGCTTTGGCGCTTTCACTGACCAGGTTAAAGATATATTAGCCAATACCTTTGGTGTAGGCCGGATTGATTTTTTGATCAATAACGCGGGCATAGGGGGATATAAATTGATTGAAGAGGTTACTGACGAGTTTTTTGATGAGCTGCTGAACATTCATTTTAAAGGCGTTTATTTTTTAACGCAAGGTATCATCCCGCTGATGAATGATGGTGGGGGTATTGTTAACATATCCAGCGGCTTAACCAGGGTGTCTTTTCCACGGTCGTCGGTTTACGCTGCTATGAAAGGCGCTGTTGAAGTATTTACCCGTTACCTTGCCAAAGAGTTAGGTGCCAGGGGTATCAGGGCCAATACAGTTGCACCCGGTGCGGTAATGACAGATTTTGGCGGCGGTCACTTCCGGGCAAGTGAGGAAACACAAAAACAAGTAAGCTCGGTAACCGCATTAGGCAGGCCGGCTGTAGCCGAAGATATTGGCGGCGTAGTAGCCTTTTTGTGTACAGACGATGCGCGCTGGGTAAACGGGCAGCGTATTGAAGCTTCGGGCGGCATGCTTGTATAATAAAACTTAATAAAAAGCAGGGCGGTACTTGATGGAACAGTGCGCCCCTGCTTTTATCTGCCGCTAATGGCAATTGCTGATACCAATGCATTAAATTGCTAACTTTAAATTTCGGAAAAAGCAGCATGATCACCAATACATCCCTCGAAGATTTTTACCACCGGAACGGCGCACCTTTTCATAATGGGACAAGTAAAGAGATCGGCCATTTCAATGTGTTTGAAGCCGAAAAATTGTTTGATAAAACGACAGGGACAAGAACGATGCCCTATAGCCGCAGGGCGTACTACAAAATTAGCTGGTTAAGAGGCAAGAGCAAAGCCGAGTATGCCGATAAGGTAATAGATATACAGAAAAACGCCCTCCTGTTTGCCACGCCCAAAATCCCCTATCGCTGGCTGCCCGAAGATGGTAACCAAACCGGCATGTTTTGCATTTTCACACCTGATTTTCTTTCGCCCGGCAAATCAGCGGTATTGTTGGATGAATTGCCCATATTTCAACCGGGGCAAGTACCGGTTTTCCAGGTTTCTGAGACAGAAATAAACGAAATTGAATACATTTTCAGGAAAATGCAGCGGGAGCTTGATGCCGATTACCAGTATAAATATGACCTTTTACGCACCCTGGTTTTAGAACTTATTCATTACGGGCAAAAACTACAGCCCATGCTGGCCATAAGTACCGCGCAAAACGCGTCTGAACGGATATCTTCCCTGTTTATCGAATTGCTGGAACGACAATTCCCGCTTGAGCCTCCACACCAAAAACTTGGTTTACGAACCGCCAAAGATTATGCCGACCGCCTGGCTGTGCATGTTAATCACCTTAACAAGGTACTAAAAGAGGTTACAGGCAGTACCACAACCGAAATTATTAGCAACAGGATTATACAGGAGGCCAAAATACTGTTGAAACAAACCCATTGGAGCGTAAGTGAAATTGCCTATGCACTGGGTTATGATGACCCTGCACATTTTTCTAAATACTTTAAAAAACAAACTTCGTTTACACCTGTGGCGTTCAGATCGTAGCAAAAAATGTTCGCCTGCTTTTTATTGGATATACCGCTGCTTATTTACGTTTCAAATGCTGTGCATTGATCCATTATCTTTAAATTTGGATGCCCTTTTATAGCCCAAATGAAGAAAACTGTACTGATCATTTTAGCTGCGATTGTAATTATTGCTGCCCCTATATATTTTATAATTCCATCTACCTTAGCTGTAAGCAACCAATTAACTGTTGAAGCATCTGACGGCGTGGTAGCTAAATTCCTGGTACACCAGCACCGTTGGGAAAAATGGTGGCCGGGTACAAAAGTTAATGAAAAACAGTTTGCTTACGAAGGCGTACAATTTACCATTAATAAAACCACCAACAGCGGTGCAAATGTTGATCTGCAACAAGGCAATTTCAAACTTGATGCCGACATCAGTTATTTAGCCGAAGATTTCGCGGCCAAAATATCTTTGCAGGCACAAAGACAAAGCAGCATGAACCCGGTAAAAAGGGTAATGGATTATTTTGCAGCGCGCGATCTTCAAAACAAAACAGGGCAGGTTTTAGCCCGCTTTAAAACATTTTTAGAGGATCAGAAAAACGCCTACGGTTATAAAATTTACATAAATAAAGTAACAGACCCGTTTTTACTGACAACAACCGCAAGCGCTGCTACCTACCCCGACATGCAAAGTATATATAGCAGTATCGAAAACCTAAAAAAGGAAGCTATTGCCAAAGGGGCCAAAATGACAAATTTCCCGATGTTGAATATCACCCAGGTGGGCAGTAAAGAATACCAAATTAGCTATGCTATCCCAATTGATAAAAAAATAACTCCGGGTAAAGGATCGATTATCAACAACCTGGTAATGGGCGGCAATTTACTGATAGCCGATGTAAAAGGCGGCCCAAATACAGTGAACGATGCATTTGAAGAAGTGAGGATTTACATGAAAGATCATAAACTGATAGCCCCTGCCATGCCCTTTGAATCCATGGTGACCGATAGGTATCTTGAAAAAGACACTTCAAAATGGGTTACCAAAATATATTACCCCATATTTTAAAGGCGATTATTGGGTAACCAACATCAGCCTGCCATCATAGGTTACAATCAGGTAATTGGTAGATGTTGCTCTTTTTATAGTACTGATGTACGGAAGCTCCTGGAAATTAAAAGCCGCGTTTACCATATAGCCGGGTGCCGAAAACTGTTTTTGCGTTTTATCATAATGCAAACCAACCAGGCCTAAAGCATCGTATTTACCTTCGTAAGGTACCACACCCCAAAAGTTGCCGTTCAACAACAAATCCCCGGCTTTATTATTCGCACGCATAATGGAGCGGATGGGTGCCTGCTGGTATTGATAGGGCAAAACTTCAAATTTGGTAGCATGCAACACATCGCTTACAAAAATACTACTGAACTGATTTGCAGTTAAACGGCTTTCCTCGTCCAGTTTATCTTTAAATATTTCGGCGGTGGTTTTATCGGCCATTTTTTGGTAGCTCAGCCATTCCTTTTTCAGATATGGTAGCTCCTGCTCCAAATCGTTTTTAGGGCGAAATGGATAGTATAGTCCTTTTACGCAGTAGGATAGTATCAAGTCGTTTTTGCCATCCTTATCCAAATCGTTATTGTAAGCATATAATGGTTGTTCTGGCGATACATTGTATTTATTGTTGGTACCCCAGTTTCCTGCTACCAGGTCGGCTTTGCCATCACCATCCACATCGGCTACCATTACCGATTGCCACCAGCCTTTTTGGCTATCCAGCACTGGCGATGAAAATTTATTCAGTTTTTTACCATCATTCAAAAATAGCTGTATCGGCTGCCACTCGGCGGTAATTACCAAATCGGGTTTCCCATTGTGGTCAATATCAGCTGTAACTATATCCGTTACGTACTGAATGGCAGTAATATCGTTATATTGTTTATCATGACTCACCTCGAAAGCCCCGTTACCTTTGTTGATCAAAATGGTCGACGGTCGCGATGCGGTATAGTTGGTATAAGAAATGCTGCCTGTTAATAAAACATCAGTCTGTCCATCTCCATTAAAATCAAACACGGCTATTTTAGCAGCTTGATTAACTATTTTGGGTAATGCCTTATACTCAAACTGGAAATTTCCTTTATTAATGTACAACCGTGGCGGCAGCAGCTTATCGCTTTCCTGTAAGGGGTGATTGGTGCTAATCACCAGCAAATCGGGTTTGCCGTCATTATTAACGTCGGCCCAAACTGCCTGGCCATCGCCGTAATCTTTAACCTGGTTAAATTGCGGCACCACAATTTTGGTATAGCCTCCGTTTTTGTCGGCTGCAAGCAGGTATTTTTCCTCGCCGGCAAAGCCGCCCACGTAAATGTCATCAATACCATCGCCATTCACATCGGCTACAGCAACAGCAGGCGTGTGCGGCAAATAAGTATGCGGCAATAACGAATAGTAATTAAAATCGGGCGTATCAAACGGCTTTAACTTTGCCAATAACTTAGCCTGAACCGGCGTATAATCAAAGGGTTGCTTATTACTGATAAATGTATTTATTACCGACGACACATCACCCGTTGATTGCGTTTGGGTGCTATCAAATTTCATTATCGTTTTAATCCCGGGCTTAAAATCCCTGATTAACTGCCAGCTGTTGTCCGGCCACACCACCAATAGTTCTTCGGGTTTATCGTTAGGCAAAAAAGTAAAAAGCAACTCGTTGCTCAGGTTGCTGGCGTAGGCATTGCTGGTTTGAATTTCCTGGTGATCCAGCTGCTTACCCGATTTCAGGAAAAACTTTGTACCAATACCATCCGGATTGGCTTTAGTATATTTAACAGCATATTTCAAATATGCCGGCTTATCCGTCCCCCTACCTTCCATGGTGGTATTATCGTAAATGTAAGCCTGCTCGTCCATGTTGTTGGTTACAATTTCCAGGTCGCCGTCATTATCCAGATCCACCGCTACTGAGCCCGCCGAAATAGACGGCTTTTGCATATCATTGGTAAAAGATGCATCGGTAAATTTCAGCAGGTCATCGCCATGGTAAAAAAAGTTGTGCACAGCACCATCGGGCATCATGTTTACCTTATCCTTATCAAATACACGGCTGGTTTTATATTCCTGTATCACGTTGGGGTTGCCCAGGTATTTCAGGTAATCCATATCGTTAAGCCGTTTTTTTATGCCRTTGCTAAAAAACATATCCTTGCGGCCATCCATATCGAAATCCTGCACCAGGGGCGACCACGTCCAATCGGTAGCCGATACGCCGCTGTACAAACTCATATCAACAAACTTATTGCCATTGCCAACATTAAGCTGCAGGCAGTTTTTTGAATACTGGTAATAATAGCCGGCATTAACCTCCTGGTTGTAAATATCCAGTGGCTCGTCGTTAATTGTCGACCGCAGCGCTTTCAAATCCTCGGGCAACATATCGGTGGTAAGCACATCCAGGTGCCCGTCTTTATTGATATCGCTGATGGTGTTACCCATTGAGAATAAGCTGGTATGGCCGAAAGCATTTTTTAACTGTTCTTTAAAAGTGCCATCGTGCTGGTTGATGTAGTAATAATCCTGTTCAAAAAAATCGTTGCTTACATAAATATCGTCCCAGCCGTCATTGTTCAAATCGCCAACGCTAAGGCCAAGGCCATAGCCTATTGGTGCACTGTAAATGCCCGATTTTGCCGTAACATCGGTAAAATGCCCATTGTCGTTCCTGAAAAGATGGTCGCCTGCATCGTGGCTGTACTTAAACCTTAAGGTAGAATCGCCGTAGGTATCATTGCTATGTACCGATGAGGTGAGCAGAAACATATCCAGGTCGCCATCTTTATCATAATCAAAAAACGAAACCTGGGTTGAAAAGCCTGCAAAATCGAGCCCGTATTTGGCAGCAGATTCGGTAAACGTCAAATCGCCGTTGTTGATATAAAGCTGATTTTTACCTTTGAAGCCTTTATAGCCCGATACTACCGATACGTAAATATCTTTAAGTCCATCGCCATTGATATCAACAACCGTTACACCGGTTTTCCAGTTACCGGTACCCGCTACGCCCGCTTTGGCAGTAATATCTTCAAATTTTAAATTGCCTTTGTTAAGGTATAGTTTATCGGAACCCTGGTTTGATACAAAATACAAATCCTGCAGACCATCGTTATTAAAATCGGCAGCAGCTACACCCGCCCCGTTGTAGAAATACAGGTAATCGAGAATATTAACCGAATCGGAAACTGTATTTACGTTAACAAAATCTAACCCGGTTTCATCAGCAGGCAACAATTTAAAAACGCCCTCGCCTGCCTTATTAGGCTTACAGGCCGATAGCAAAACCATCCCGATAAAACAGCTCCACAACAAAAACTTCGCCGGCAATGATCTGTATATTTTGTAAAACAACATTTTAAATATTAACGGAGTTTATAAGCTTTTAAAGGTTCGTCATTGATGCCAAACAGGTAGTATTTGCCTCCCGATGGATTTTTTATAGCCAGCGATGATCGCACCTGACCACGTAAATCAAACCCTGTTTTTGCCGGTGGCAAATAGGTAAAGCCATTTTTGTTATATTGATAAACCAAGCCGCGGTTGGCATCAAGCCGACCTATTTCGGGCTTAAAGCCATAAAAATTGCCGGCTAAAATTATTTTAATGTTACCGGCGCTACTCATATCATCGCACAAAATGGTGTTTACCATAGATAACTGTGCATCGGCAGGTAACAATTTACAGGTAAATTTTTTGCCGTTATTTAAAAATACGGCCGAGGCTAAAAAGTTCATTTCGTGGGTTTCGGCGCCTTCCAGCATCTCGGGGGTAAATACTTCATTAAAAGGTTTACCCGCATAATCCACATATTGTAAAAAGCGTTTTTTCAATATCGGCAGTTGTCCAACCAAATCGGGTTTCATATGAAAAACGTAGCTGACATCATCGCCGCGGTACATAGATGTTACGCATTCTTTTGTGCCATTGTTATCAAAATCTTTAATATAAATCTTCATCGGCTCGGTAAACGATGCCCTAAATTTGGCATTTAACCCAATGTTGCCGCCAATAATATCCAGATGGCCATCACCATCAACATCGGCTACTTCCAGGCTGCTCCACCAGCCCTTGTAATTTGTCAGTTGGGTATCTTCGGTAAATTTACCCTTGTTGTTCCTGAAAATACGGATGCCCATCCAATTACCGGCTACTATCAGATCCGGGTAGCCATCTTTATCCAGGTCGGCCCATTTGGCCGATGTAACCATGCCCAGTTTGGTATCCTGCCCTAATACCGAAGCAGATACATCGGTAAAATGGCCATTACCATCGTTATGAAAAACGTATGATTTTGGCGAACAGCCATAAAGTCCGGGCACACTCCTGCCGCCAATAAACAAATCGGGGTGGCCATCGCCATCATAATCGGCCGATACGATCATCGACGCGTTAACCCCTGCATGTAAGGTACGGCTTGCATCACGATGGAAGTTCCCTTTGCCATCGTTTTCATAAAACCTGGGAAAATACACCGGTGTGCCTGCTTCATCGGCATTGCCCCCTACTCCAATGATGAGGTCCTGATCGCCATCACCATCAAAATCGGCAAATACAGCGCCGGCATTTTCAAGGTAACTTTGTTTAGCCAAATCATCGGGGATGGTTTGTTTAAAGCTGCCGTTTTTTTGTTGTATGTAGATAGCCGCCGCCCCGTTTTTGGAACTGCCAAAATAAAAATCAGTTAAGCCATCGCCATTTACATCGGCGCTTGCCATGTAAGGGTTTTCGGTGGATAGCATTTGCAGCATCAGCCGCTCGTTATCAAAGTCGATAAAATCATCCTCCTTGTGCCTTGGGATGCTATCAAACACAGCTTTGGTTACGTCGGCAAATAATGATTTGGTTACCGTCTTGTTCCAGTTATAATTAAGGTTTGCGTTGGCCTGGCTGCAGGTATAAACGCTATCGCCCTTAAGATTTTTAATGAGCTGATATTTACCGCCCGGCCATATTACCTGGAGCGAATCGACCTGTTTAAATTTACCTATACCAATAGTGAGCAAATTGGGCGATGTGCAGCTTTGAAAACCACGGGTGGGCTGATTGTAATAAATAAGCGCGCTGCCTTTCATAAAGGCTTTGATGGTTGTGCCTACGCCAAAGGTATTTAACCCGGTGCCTTTTAGTTTTAGTTGAATACGGTGATTGCCATTTTTTTCGGCATTACTTTTATAAACGTATACAGGCATGTTTACGTTATTAACCACCAGGTCGTTATCACCATCGTTATCAAGGTCGGCATAGGCGGCGCCGTTGCTGAAGGATGGCTTATCCAAACCAAAATCGGCTGCCTTATTGCTAAAAGTAAGGTTGTGATTATTGAGATAGGCGTAATTTGATAAAGGGGTTGATACCATTTTATCAGTAAAATCCTTAAAATCAAACTTTTTACGACCTTCTGCTATCTTGGCCATGTTATCGCGATTGCCCAAAAATTCGATATAATCCTGGTCGGTAAGGTCTTTGTAAATTCCGTTGGAGATAAAAATATCTTTCCAGCCGTCGTTATCCATGTCAAACATCAACGCTCCCCAGCTCCAGTCGGTAGCGGCTATACCCGAGTAAAAAGCAGTTTCAGAAAATGTTCCGTCGCCATTATTTACCTGCAGGCAGTTTTGCATGTACTGGTTATAATAGCCATCGTGCTGTTTGGCCTTAATCACATCGTATGATTCAAACGAGGTCATTTTTTTGAGGCGCTTATCGCCTTCGGGTAGCATCTCGGTAGTAAAAATATCATATTGCCCATCGTTATTAATATCGGCAATATCCGATCCCATCGAGGCCAGGCTCAGGTGGCCGGTCTCGTTTTGGATGTCCTCTTTAAAAGTCCCGTTTTTTTGGTTAATGTAGAGGTAATCGCGTTCAAAAAAATCGTTAGATACATAAATATCCGGGTAGCCATCCTGGTTAACGTCGGCCACGGATACCCCAAGGCCAAAACCTATATCGCTTGAAAAAATGCCGGCCTGTTGCGTTACATTGGTAAAATGGCCCCCATCATTACGGTACAAACGCGCGCCGCCCAGCGGATCAACTACGGTACGCAGGTTTTTGCTGAAATCAAAAGAGCCAATTGGCCTGAACGAGTTATTCAACACAAAGCAATCCAGGTCGCCATCGTTATCGTAGTCAAAAAATATGGCCTGGGTTGATAAACCGTTATCTACCAGGCCATATTTTTCGGCCTCTTCCTTAAACGTACCATCGTGCTGGTTAATAAATAGTTCGTTCCCTTTTTCTTTACCACGGGCGTTGCCGCTGTGGCAAACATAAATATCCAGCCATCCATCACCATTAATATCAACCATGGTTGCGCCGGTGCTCCAGTACTTGGTGCCTTTTACCCCAGCTTTGGCCGTAGCATTTTCAAATTTCCAGTCGCCTTTGTTTATAAAAAGCTGGTTGCCCCCGGTATTTGAAGTGAGGTAAACATCATTTAGCCCATCGTTATTAACATCGCCAATAGCAACCCCGCCACCATTGTAATAATTGCGGTAGCTAAATACATTGGTACGGTCCTTATCGGTTAACTGGTTTATAAAAGTTATGCCTGTTTCATCGTTAGGTTGTAAAGAAAACAACGTGTTTTTTTGACCGCCGTTACAGCTCCATAATACAACAACTCCTGCAAAAACAAAGGACCACTTTTTAAATAGCATCATATAATTGGCAAAAAACAAACGTAGCGGAAATTTTCCGCTACGTTCTGTTATAAATCAAATAAACCCCAATATATTAATAACCTGCGTTTTGTTTAAGGTTAGGGTTGGTATCCACAGCACGCTGAGGAATAGGGTATAAAGTTCTTGTTTTATCAGTTTTATTAGGGCGCTGATCAACCGGATCATTGAATTTTTCGAAACGGATCAGGTCATTCCTTCTCCATCCTTCATAATAAAGTTCGCGGCCACGTTCGGCTAATATATTGGCTGCTGTTAAAGCCCCCAATGCAGTAGCACCACGCGTTGTTCTTAAGCTGTTAACAATACCCAAAGCTGTTTGGCCGTTAGGATCGGTACCACCGCGCATAATAGCTTCAGCTTTCATCAATAATACATCAGAGTAACGTAAAAGGATGTATGTATTTGTAGCATAATCATCATTTACAGAACCATCTGGTTTAGGCTGAGGGAAATATTTAATAACCCTGATACCTTGTGCCTCTGTTGAATAATTTAAGTTAACATCCGGAGTAAAAATCAATGGAGCACCACCACGTTGTTTTAAGGCAACATTTCCGGGACCGTATTGCTGGCCGATAAGGAAACCTGTTCTTAAACCATTGTACTCGGTTAGTTTTGGATAAGTACCACCAACACGCTCATCGCCGGCCTCAAAGCTGTGATAAAAATCGGCAAGGGTTGTAAAACCATTCCAGCTGCTTGGGCTTTGGTTGTAGTGCATACCCATTCTCCAACGGTTGTGGGTATTTGCCGGTGCATTTGTAGAGGTATTGATACGACCGAAGATGATTTCGGTACTTAACGTGGTGTTATCCCATGAAAAGTTATCAAAGTATTTGCCAGGACCATTTAAATGGAAACCTGCTGCGGTTACCGCGTTGCAATAGCCTATTACTTTGTTCATATCTGCCGCATCAAAAGTAAACGGACCGCCAACGGCTGTTGCTTTGTATACAGCTTTATTAAGGTAAACCTTAGCCAAAAGCGCCTGTGCAGCGGCTTTGCCGGCATGGCCAATGTCAGTAGGTGTGCCAAGGTTAGCTTCTGCAAATTCCAGATCTTTAATGATAAAATCTGTTGCTGCGCTACGGTTATAAACTGTAGGGATCGCATCTACCGAACCGGCAGGGTCTCTGAAAGGCGCCTGGCCGTAAAGATCAACTACTTCAAACATAAAGTAAGCCCTTAAAAAACTGGCTTCGCCTTTTACCTGGTTGGTTACACCAGATGCGTTGATAACCTGTGTAGCACGGTAAACACCTGTATTCAGCTCATCCCAGGTATCATTTACCTGGTTGTGAAATGCATCCCAGGTGTGGGTATGCAATTTACGCCATGTTCCAAAATCGCCCCAGTCAGTTCCCCTTGTTGGGCCCATCATTTCATCTGTCGGATGCTCTTGCAAAGCGTAAGTATTGGCCTGGTTTGATTGTCCGTTTAATTGCGAGTATACGCCACCAAGGTCACCGGAAGATCCATTACTTGCCGCCCTTACTTCCTTTGAACCATAAACCTTTTCATTCAGCTTTGTACAACTCATTGAGGCAAGCACAAGTGCTGCCAGGCAGGTTGTTCCAATTTTTATTGTTAATTTTTTCATATCAATATTTTTAAAATCCTGCATTAATTCCAAAAGTGTAGGTACGTGCCTTTGGATAGCCGGTATAATCAATACCTCTTGATGGCACGTTGTTAATTTGTTTGTTAACGTTAATTTCGGGGTCAAGTCCTTTGTAGCCTGTAATTAAAGCCAGGTTTTGTCCGGTTAAGCTAAACCTAAGCGTTTTAAATATTTTGCTGTTTTTGATAGGGAATGTATAACCAAGGTTAACGTTTGATACACGTAAAAAGTCGCCTTTTTCTAACCAGCGGGTTGATACCTGGCCAGAGTTTAACGCATTTTCGTTAGTGAAAGCTACATCGTGCGATACGTTGTGGCCTGTAAGCAAGCTACCTCTGTAGAAGTAAGCGTTGGCAGTGTTATCATACACGTAGAAACCGGTAACCGCATTTAAGAAAACGCTTAAATTCCAGTTGCCATAAGTAAAGTTATTGGTTAAGCTGGCGGTAAACTTAGGAAGCGCGCTGCCTTGCAAAGTCTGCACGTCAATACCATTAGGATAAATACCAAAACCATCTTTATCTAACCCGTTGTATTGGGCCACTTTAAATGTGAACAATGGATAGCCGTTTTGGATAACCTGCGAGAACGCACCAGAAAGACCCTGACCGTTGATAGCTCCTGTTTGTACAACACGACCTGTAAAGTTCTGCACGTTGTTTTTCAGGAAGGTCATGTTATAATTAACATCCCATTGAAATTTTGAACTTTTAACAGCTTCAAGGTTTAAACCAATCTCTAAACCTTTGTTAATAACATTACCTGGTAAGTTAATCCAGATACCGGGAGCTGCTGTAGGTTGCGGGAACGCATTGAAAAACAAAAGGTCTTTAGTGCTTTTGTTAAAGTAATCAATGGTACCTGACAAGCGGCCACCAACAATTGTGAAATCAATACCGGCGCCGTAAGCAGTGGTTGTTTCCCATTTCAAATTAGGGTTAGGGAAGTAAAGCTGGCTGCTGTTACCTGCCAAATCTGTTTGGAATACAGATAATGACTGATAAGCAGGGAATTCCTGGTTACCTGTTTTACCGTAATTTAAGCGCAGGCTTAAATCATCAAATAAGCTTTTAGGAGCAAAGCTTTCATTAATGATTTTCCATTTAAGTGCCAAAGCCGGGAAAGTAGCGTATTTATGGTTCGAACCGAATTTAGATGATCCGTCGGTACGTACTGTAGCAGTCAATAAATACTTGTCTTTATAAGAGTAATTTAACCTTGCATAATATGATTGCAGTTCAGACTTGGTTGTATCGCCAAAAAGGGGAAACCTGTCTTTAAAATCATTCATATTTTTCACCAATACGTTTTTCGTAGAAGTTTGGGTCCTGATATCAATAAGGCTTTTGTTGTTGAATACCTGGTATGAATAACCGCCCAAAATAGTAAATGAACTGTTATCGCTCCATTTCTTTTCGTAGGTTAAGGTTTGCTCAGTGATCTGGCTGCTCAATTTCACAGTTTGCAAATCGCCCTGGCCAATTCCGGAAATTGAAGGAACTGTTTTGCCCCTGATGGTGCTGCTGCTGGTATAACCTTGAATAGTTGGATCATAAAAGGTAGTGCGTTTTGCCAGCGAGTAATCATTACCAAAAGTACCGCGATAGCTTAAGCCTTTGGCCAATTTTACAGTGATGCCTATATTACTAAGTAACCTGTTCACATTGTCGCTGTCATAGGTGTTATTCAACATATCAACCGGGTTAAGGTTGCTGCCATCAAAGTAATAAGTACCGTCGGCATTCTTAATCGGGTAGGTTGGGTTAAGGCCAATTGTAGCACCAATTAAACTACCCTGGAAACCAGCATCGTTGGTTACCGGGGCGTATTGGTTTTTCACATTTGAACCAGCCAGCGTAAGGTCTAATTTTACGACATCTTTAAATAACGACTGGTTGGCGTTCAAGTGACCGGTTAAACGTTTTAAACCAGATTTTTTGATGATACCATTTTGGTCATCGTAACCAAACGAAGCCCTGTAGGTAAAACCATCTTTAGCACCACCGAAACCAAGGTTAACGGTTTGCGAAACAGCTTTGCGAAAAATCTGATCCTGCCAGTTAGTGTTTGCACCTTTATTAATGGCGTTAGCATCGGCGCCTACACCCGCAACAGCCTTCAAAAAGTCGGGGCCATTCAGGATATCATAACGGCTTGCAGGGGTACTTAATGAAGTATTTTCTGAAAACTGGATACCTTGTCCTTTACGGCCTTTCCTGGTGGTAATTAATACTACACCGTTGGCGCCACGTGAACCGTAAATTGCCGAAGCCGAAGCATCCTTTAATATAGAGATGTTTTCGATATCGTTAGGGTTCAGGAAAGATAAAGGGTTCCTGGCCGATGACATACCAATAGGGCTTGAGCCGCTTGACGCAGCATAGCTATCATTTGATACCGGCACTCCATCAATTACATACAAAGGATCGTTACCGGCCCTGATAGAACCTGTACCGCGGATATTGATAGAAGCTCCAGCGCCTGGCTCACCGCTTGACTGCGTTACTGTAACACCGGCAATACGGCCCTGAAGTAATTGATCGGGGGTTGATATAACACCCTTGTTGAAATCTTTGGTACTAAGAGAAGCTACAGAACCTGTTGCATCTTTTACCTTTTGGGTACCATAACCAATTACCACTACTTCATTTAATGATCTGCTTGAAGTTTCAAGGCTTACATTAACAGATGTGCGGCCATCAAGGTTTACAGTTTGGCCAACGTAGCCGATGTAAGAGAATTTAATTGCGGTAACGTTACCGGCAACAGATAATTTGTAATCACCATCTGCGGTTGTAATGGCGCCACCCGTAGCTCCTACGGCGGTTACCGATACTCCCGGAAGTGCTGATCCATCTTTCTTGTCAGTTACTTTTCCTGTGATTACTTTGTTCTGGGCCATTGCTGCGACCGAGAAAAAGACAAATACAGCAAAGAAACATACTTTGAGTAAGTGTTTAAATTGCATAATTACTGAGATTTAGTTGAATTGGTTTAATTAACTGGTTTAGACTTTTTTGGCTGATAAGATAACCTTTCAAATTAGCGGCCGGCATCTCTTCAAGTATTTTTTAGTTGAAACCTTGATGAAAAAATACTTAATTAAACGTTAAAAATTCTCGTTTAAAACCAATTAACATGGCGTCAATGAGAACTTAATTAACAATACCGGCTACTGAAAATGTAATGGTTTATAATATTACACCTGAAAATCTTATGCAATTTAGTTATTAAAGCAGTAGAAAAATGTGATGTGGGGCACAAGATTGGCAAAACGCTGATAATTTTAAATTTATATAAACATTTTCGATGTTTTTATTTTTTATTGGTCTAGTTATCAGGAATTTAAAAAAAAATAGAACTATAAAAATATAAAGTTTTTATTACCTCTATTTTAACAAAATCCGGTACTAAATTATCCAAAAATTGCTTTTTGAACTTTATAAATGCTTATCGGGACATCTAAAAATTAACTGATGTCAAATGGTTTGATATTCATGATGCGTTGTTCAAATTGTTCGGGGTGCAGTGATTTGGCTTTGATGCGCATTTTATAAACGTAGATGGTATTCACCGAATATTCTAATATTTTAGCAATAGTATCGTTATCGGCAATACCCATTCTGATAAGCGCGAATATTCTTAAATCGGTATTCAATAACTCATCTTCCTGTGGCCAAATCTGATCCTTCTCGTCAAACAGGCTGTTGAATACGTTAATAAAGTTTGGAAATATTTTCACAAAAATATGGTCAAAACTATAGTATAAACTCTCACGTTCTTTTTTAATATCTATATTATTGATGAGCGAGGTAATGGCATCGTACTTTTTCATCGAAATTTTAGCTTCGATAGAAACCTTCAGGTTCTCGAGCTTTAATATATACCCCGATATCGCTTTAAAAAATTGCCCGATATACTCTTCCTTAATTTTGGCGTCTACCAGTAGCTTGCCGTTTATATCGTTAAGCTGTACATTTTTCCCTTCAATTATCTTTTCCTTGGTTTTTAGTTTTTTAAGCTGTTTTACAATCATCACCAGGAAAAATAMCACCAACAATGCCAGGGCAGTTAATGTAAGCAGCAGGATCAGGAAGCGGTTTTTTTGATGTTCGGAGTTATTAAGTTCGGCGGCGGCAATAATTGGCAAAATAGACCCTATCTGTATTTTTCGTTGCCTTGCGCCATAAAAATCGGCATCTTCTTTAGCCAATTGTATAAAACTGTAAGCATCTTTTATATTACCCTCTTTATATAAAAGGTCGGCCAGGGTATAAAGAGCAACCGTTTCACGGGTAGATGACTTAATATCGGCGATGGCCGATTGAATCATCAGGTTAATCCCCTCTTCTTTTTGATTATCCTGCAGGTAAATCATCCCTAATGAGCAGGAAACCATTGCTCTTAAGTGCATGGTTATCACCATGTCTTTTTCAAGCAGCTTACCAAACCAAACTTTACCCTGAATGTAGTTACGTTCCTGCAGTTTTTGTAAACCCAGCAGGTAATTACGGCTCACAAAGTCATCGCCGCAAAAAGATATTGCCGAATCAATAGATTTATTGCCGGCTGTAATGTAACCGGGTGTAAAATATTTATCGTTGCTATAATTAGCTATATCGTAATAACACCTGCCCAAAAAAAAATAATAGTCAATTTTGGCAGGGTTCTCCAAAACCTTAACATCAACCTTGTGCAAATAATCAAAAGCTTCATGAAACATGCCCGATGATAGCAGGATGAATGCCATTTTTACATAGCTATAATATTCGCCCTGCTTATCGCCCCGCTGCTTACTTAAGCCTATCATCTTATCCACGTAAACATAGGCCGAATCAAACTGGTACCCCTTATACTCGCTGTAAATGCTGTTTAATGTAGAAAACTGCGCGTCATAATCATCTTTGGATAGCCTCGATCGGTATAATTTCAGCTTGTTAATCCGCAGCTCTTTAGTATGCTCGTAAGTGCTTTTTTTTCCAATCTCGGTTTTTAATTCTTCAAGTAAATTATTTGTAGTATCAGATGCAAATGTTGACAAAGAAGTTAATAACAATAAGAAACAGAAAAAATACTTCATGCTTATATAATTCAAAGGTTTAAACAAATTGGTTAACCCGCCCTCCATGGAACAATATTCAAGTAAACTGTAACCGCATAAAAACAACTCCGGTACAGGTCTTCTTTTTATTTTACTACTATGAAATTGAAATTACGGGTTTATATCTCAAAGATATATAAAGGAGCAGTCTTTACGGCTTACTTTATTAACATAATTAAACACTACAGGCGTATTGGCAAGCTGCTCTGGCAACGTATTAAAGCGAGCCTCCCTCTACCAGGGCGGAGTTAATTTTCATCTCCCGGGTACCTGTATTTCCAGCTATGCATGCCATCATTTTTACAAAAGCGCTTTTTGCCAGTTTAAAGCCGCTGGTTTCAATATAGGTAATTTGCGGATAATAAAATGTGGGTACCTGGCCCTCACTTATAGCTATAATACCTATATCGCCAGGTACATGTAACTGTAAGGTTTGCACAGCTTTCATCACCCCTATCAATATCTCATCGCTCATGCAAAATATGGCATCCGGCTGCTGCCGGGCCAACTTACTCATTATAACCTCAAAAGATTCATTTATTGAGCCAGCATGATGAATGGCTAACCTGACTTCGGGATTAGCCGCCCGCAATGTTTCGGTAAAAGCAGATAGCCGTTTTTTGGTGATAGATAGCTCCTCATTGCCAAAAACGGCCAGAATATTTTGTTTGTTTTTGGCTATCAGTGTTTTGGCAGCTATGGTTGCTGCCCTTACATCATCAACACATATTTTAATACAGCTTTCGGCTGCGGGTACTTTATCAAAAAAAACAATAGGGATATGATGATCGCCTTGTTTAAAAAAGTTGTTAATATCTGTGGTTTTGGTAGTTATAGAAATAAATATGCCCGAAACCCTCGCCAGCCGGCATCGTTTCAGGTTTTGCTGCTCTATCAACGGGTCGTCGCCAGATTGCAGCATCATTAACGAATAACCATACAGCCGCACCTCTTCTTCGAGCGAGCTGATGAATGATTGGTAAAAATCATTGGCAATTGTGGGTATAATTACTGCCAACTCCTTGCTTTGGTTAGTCCGAAGATTAATTGCGTAGGTGTTAGGCTCGTATTCTGCAATGGCAGCAAGTTCTTTAACCTTTTGCCTGGTTTCTTTTGAGATGTCCGGATGATCTTTAAGTGCCCGCGAAACTGTGGAGATACTTAAATTAAGCATCTCGGCAAGTTTTTTTAATGTTATATCAGGCATGGGGTTGGCTGTTGGTAATCGGCAATTAAAAGTAGTACATTTTTTCGATTTCAATTTATCTATATCCTTTTAACGCGTTAAGCAACGCTTATGCACTCGCACTCATTACTTTCATCCAGCATTATGGCCGGCGTTTCCTAACTATTTTTCAACAACAAACATTATCGCAAACGTTTGCGGGCTGTTGCAAACCTTATTCTGGTTGTGGTGTGTATAAAACGTGAAAGCTAAACCTTACTTTTAAAAAAGTATTACCAATTATAACCTGTTACCTTTTTGCCAGTTAAATTACCAAAGACATGAGCATATATCATACTGCCTCCGTTTTTTCATTTTTTTGCTATACTTATCTTTTTGAAATAACCAGTACTGCTTTTTTAAAAGATATACCTGCGCTTATACTTCACCCCTCCTCATCATACACCGTTTTGGCTATAGCCCTCACGGTATCAGTATTGATATCGGTTACCTCTATATGCAGAGTTTTTGCATTATCAAAGCAAACAAAGTTGCAACAGGATGTTATAGCGGGGCAGCAATCGAGGCTACTTAGTTTAAACACTATAATAGAGCAAAACGGCCAAAGTAAAGCCGACCACATAGGCCACTTTGTTTGCCTGGTATCGGACTATATTACCAAATTTGAGAAGCTGCACCGAAGCATAAAACGCAATACCGACGTAAAAACCTACCGGGATATACTGCCATTTTTCAATGAAACAGACATTAAACAGGAACGCAAATCGCTTTGCCGCGACTTTGACAAGTACTTTTTAAAAGCCTTCCCCAATTTTGTTATGGAATTTAACGCAATGCTGAAAAAGGACGACCAGATATGGCCAAAACGTATCGGCCAGTTAAATACCGAACTGCGCATTTTTGCCCTCATGAAATTGGGCATTACCGATTGTGAAACGATTGCTGGCATCTTAGAATATTCGGCCAATACCATCTACGTTTATAAAATGCGCATCAAGGCCAGGCTCAATGTACCTGCCGACGACGCTGATGGGGTTATGCTATTCAAAGCTTCATTTGATGAAGCCGGCCGTTACGTCAAATCCGCTTAAATATGCCATACTTTCTTAACTTATTACCATTTAACAACCATCCATGTCCATTTTAAAACCCCGTTTAAGTTTCTGGCAAATCATTAACATGAATGTCGGTTTTTTTGGCATCCAGTATAGTTTCGGACTTCAGCAAACGGCTATAAATCCCCTGTATACGTTTCTGCATGCCAGGCCCGAAGATCTGCCACTACTCAATTTAGCAGGGCCAATGACAGGTTTGCTCATCCAACCGCTTATTGGAGCGCTGAGCGACAGAACATGGCACCCGCGCTGGGGCCGGCGTAAACCTTTCTTTTTAGTAGGCGCCATTTTTTGCAGCCTTTGCCTTTTTGCGTTCCCCTTTAGCAGGGCGTTATGGATGGCTGTTGGTTTACTTTGGATATTAGATGCAGCTAATAATACAGCCATGGAGCCTTACCGCGCATTTATAGCCGATAAGCTGCCCGAAAAGCAACGGGCCTTCGGCTTTTTAACACAAAGTTTTTTTACAGGCCTCGGTATTACCCTGGCCAATTTATCGCTTGGCTTTTTTAAAAACATCATATCGGGCAGTACAAAAACCAGCGATGGGCAATCAGGTATCCCCTACTGGGTTTTCGGGTCGTTTTTTGTGGGCGCCATCTGCTCCATAGTTTCAGTCGTTTGGTCGGTTACCACCACGCCCGAGATTCCCCCTACTGAAGCCGAACTGACCGAACTAAGGAGCAGGAAGAAAGGGCTTTTTGAACCTATAAAAGAAATTTTTGCAGCCATTAAACATATGCCCGGCATTATGTGGAAACTGGCACTGGTATACCTTTTTCAATGGTATGCCATGTTTTGTTACTGGCAGTTTGTATCGTTAAGCATAGCAAAATCGGTATTTCATACCACCCCCGATGGTAATAAGGAACTGTATGAGCAAGCCGTTGTATGGGCCGGCAAAGTAAACGGATTTTATAACATAGTTACCTTTTGCTCGGCATTCGGCCTGGTTTGGCTTGCGCAAAAATTCAGCGCAAAATATGTACATATAGGCTGCCTGCTCATGGCGGGTGTAGCCTTGCTGATATTCCCGCACCTTACCGACAGGAATTTGTTGTTTGCGCCAATGGTGGGTTTTGGTATAGCCTGGGCCAGCATGATGGGCGTACCTTACATTATGGTAATAGGCAGCATCCCCAAAGAACGGTATGGCGTTTACATGGGCATCATCAACATGATGATTGTTATACCTATGATATTACAAACCATTAGCTTTGGCTTTATTTATAAAAATTTCCTGGGCGATAACCCATTAAATTCCATCACTTTTGCCGGGGTATTATTATTAATAGCAGCTACAGCTACCATACGCATTAAAAAAGATACCATAACAGATGATGTAATAGTACCAGCCGGGGCCGGGCATTAATTATATTTATATCGATAGCCTGTTTTATCAACCCATTTTTGGATAAAATTTTATAATCGTGTACAACCATCAATTACATCAGCGGGTTAACAGTATTTTAAACCAATACAACCTTGACATAGCCGGCACCGACAACGCATTTTACATACGGCTGATGACCAGCGCCGATACCATACAAGACCTTTATCACGAGATCTACGGCAGCCATGCGGCTGCGGCACCAGTATTTGAACAACTGCTTTTAAATATCACCAAGGCTTATGCAGCCAGGCCTGCGGTGTTTAAAAATAAAGACGAGGCAAAGATTGCAAAGGACAATTGGTTTTTAAGTAACCAAATTACAGGCATGAGCCTGTATGTAGATAGATTTTGCGGCACATTAAGCAACCTGGGCAATAAGCTGGCCTATTTTGGAAAACTCGGGGTAAATTTTTTGCACCTGATGCC
The DNA here is from genome assembly GCF_056401935.1 of Mucilaginibacter sp. P4_D1. NCBI lineage: Bacteria > Pseudomonadati > Bacteroidota > Sphingobacteriia > Sphingobacteriales > Sphingobacteriaceae > Mucilaginibacter > Mucilaginibacter sp. P4_D1. The sequence continues at coordinate 72,710 of NZ_JBFUIJ010000012.1, read as the reverse complement.
CCTATTTGAAAGCCCGCCCGCTGCAAGCGATGGGGGCTACGCGGTTTCCGATTTCAGAAAAATAGACGAGCGATTTGGATCACTGGCCGATTTAAAGCGGCTGCGCCGGAAAATGGACACCAAACAAATGTACCTCATGACGGATATTGTGCTTAACCATGCATCCAACCAGCATGAATGGGCATTAAAGGCAAAAAGTGGCGACCCTAAATACCAGGATTATTTTTACATGTATGATGACAGGGTAATTCCCGATCAATATGATCAAAGCATGCCCGAAATTTTCCCGGAAAGTTCGCCCGGAAACTTTACTTACATACCGGAGTGTGATAAATGGGTAATGACGGTATTCCATCATTACCAGTGGGATTTAAATTATAGCAATCCGGCTGTGTTCCTGGAGATGTTGGATATTGTATTTTTTTATGCCAACCTGGGTGTAGACATTCTGCGGATTGACGCGCCGGCGTTTATCTGGAAGCAACTGGGTACCAATTGCCAAAACCTGCCGCAGGCGCACGTATTGTTGCGCCTTATTAAGCAATGCGTGTTGGTAGCAGCGCCGGGCCTGGCGCTGCTTGGCGAAGTCATTGTGGCCCCCGCCGAAATCATGAAATACTTTGGCAGCGGACGGTTTGCAGCCAAAGAATGTGATTTTGCCTATAACGCTACCCAAATGGCACTACAATGGGATATGCTGGCTACCGGCGATACCCGTGTAATGCTTGCCGCACAAAACCAATTATTACAAAAACCATACGGCTCCTCATGGATTACGTATACCAGGTGCCATGACGATATTGGTTTAGGTTACGACGATGAAATGATCAGGAAAGCCGGTTATGACCCGTATCGGCACCGCCGGTTTTTGCAGGATTATTATACAGGAAATTTTGTGTCGAGCCCATCGGCAGGCGCTTTATTTTCGGCGAACCCCCAAACGGGCGATGCCCGCATCAGCGGTTCGCTGGCTTCATTATGTGGCCTTGAAAAGGCTATAAAACGTAATGATACTGGGGCAATAAACACCGCCGTTCAAAAAATTTTACTGATGCAGGCACACAGCTTTTTTCTTGGCGGCATACCCATGATTTTTTATGGCGATGAGGTAGGTTATACAAACGACTACTCCTATTTAACCGATGAGGCTAAAAGTTATGATAACCGGTGGATGCACCGCCCGGTAATTGACTGGCATAAAAATGAACTGATAAATACCCTTGGTACGGTCGAAAATATTGTTTTTTCGGGCACTCAAAAGTTAATCGCTATCCGCAAAAAAATACCTGCTGTGGCCGATCATAATAACCTGGCTTGGTTTAAGCCATATAACATTCATGTAGCGGGCTACTCACGGGCCTACAATGGGCAGGTGTTTTATGGGGTATTTAACTTCAGTAATGAAGTATGCTTCCTGTCCTGGGCAGCCTTTGGATTAAACCAGGGCAGTACCACAAAGTTAACGGACCATTGGTCGGGCAAAAACTATAACGTTACCGATAGCGATGACTACCTGATAATTGAGCCCTTTGGTTTTCATTTAATGGGGGCTTTACAGCCTTAATCGCGCAATATTTTTGACGACCATTGGGCAGGCCATGTCCCGCCCAATAGTCGTTTTGATTTTKTAGCAACTATCACCTTGTACCGTGACCATCGTCATAATTTTGCCCCAATAATTTAGCCAATTTTACTCCCGGTTAAACGGCAAAAAATGAAAACATTATTAATTCCTACCGATTTTTCAGAGAACGCCCGGCATGCAGCCGAATATGGCTACTATCTGGCCAAACAAATGAGGGCAAACGTATTACTGTGCAACGCGGTTATTATACCGGCAGAGATACCGCAAGCAGGATTCACGGGCTGGCTTGGGGGAGAAAGCGAATTATTGATGGAAGATAGTACCGATGAGTTACAGCGCTTAAAAGCCCATCTTGAACTCATTGACCGCACAGACACCTTTAGGCCCCAGGTGGGCTATGTAAATGACGCGGGCCGGGTTACAGATGTGGTGAACACCAACTGTTCCGCGGCCGACGTTGCTCTGGTTGTTATCGGGAAGCACGCCGCCAGCGGCTGGAGTGGCTTTTTATTGGCAAACCACACCAACGCGCTTATTGATGCCGCCAAAAAGCCGCTGCTGGTTGTTCCGCCCCAGGCACGTGTAGATATGGTTAAAAAGATTGCTTTCGCCACTGATTTCAACAAAATAGGGAAAGACATTAAATCGATATATGAATTGATAGCATTAGCCCGGCCCCTTAATGCCGAAATTCTGCTAACCCATGTCTACACCGAAAAGCACCATTCTCCCGCACTCCAGTTATTGATAGATCAGTTGCTCACCGAACTATCAAACAAAGCCGACTACCCGCACATTTATTATCGTGCGTTAGAAGATACCACTGCCGAAAGGGGCCTCACCTGGCTTTGCAAACACGGGCAGGTAGATATACTGGCTATGAACCATGGCCCCTATAGCTTTATTGATGATGTTTTAAACTTAAGCCACACACAAAAAATGGCTGCCCACCTTTCGGTTCCCTTGCTGGTTTTCCAGGCGTAATTAGTTTGGAAGCCAGCTGACTAAACGCGTATAATTGGGTTAACATAACTTAACACATTTCAAATATATTTTTTATAAATATTTAATAATCAGCATATTGTATTTAAACATGGTTAACACTAAGTTGATGGTACAATGCAGAAGCATCCAAATGTTTGTGCCTGTTGTTGGTCAACACAATCTCCTTTGGTACCTGTTTCATTTAACCAGGATCAGCAATAAAAACAAGGTATCGTTTGATGCTTATATCTTCCCGACCCTATAAGCTTATTCCGTTAGCGATTATTAAATAACAGCTTATCGCCGTTAAGTATTTAAACGCGTTTGCCGTGATTCTACCACCTTAACATTTACCACAAAATTCTATCACAAATAGACCAGGAAAATTCAAAACATTTCAAAGGCCATCCGGTTGTACCTAAGGATATGATATACATCACTATTTATGGTCATGAGCGTCATTCCCCAAGCCGGTAGTAAGCTATAGCTTTGCATTGTAGTCCATTTTAAAACTGCATGATTAAATAAGTATGGCGGTCTCCTTAAATACTTTTCTGTTAACCATTAATTGCGGTTCATCCAGCCTTAAATTCAGTTTGTACCATTCAAGCTCGCTACAGGAAGAGTTATCGGGCAGTGTAGATGCCATTGGCAGTACAGCAAGTAAACTTGTAATAAGTAAGCAGGAAAAACCGGTACCCGGCCACGCCGGTGGATTTAAAAACCTGGATGCAGCAGTGAAAGCCGTAATCCGTTGGATTAAACAAAGCCAATATAACAATAGCCTGTTGGCTATAGGGCACCGGCTGGTACAGGGCGGGCCAAACCACCGGGCACCGCAACTCATAACAGATGATTTGCTAAAAACCCTGCACCAATATGTTTACCTGGCCCCCAACCATTTGCCCGATGAAATTAAAACCATCAAAGCTTTTCAAAAAGCTTTTACGCAGTTACCCCAGGTAGCCTGCTTTGATACCGCCTTTCACGCCGATATGCCCGACGAGGCTAAATATTACCCCTTGCCCGATAAATACCGGGAACAAGGCCTGCTGCATTATGGCTTTCATGGCCTTTCGTACGAATACATTATGCAAAAACTGGCTGCCGATGGTATTGATGTAAATAAGCAGCATATCATTATCGCGCATTTGGGCAATGGCGCAAGCATGGCCGCGGTCAAAAACGGAATCAGCGTAGAAACTACCATGGGCCTTAGCCCTATTGGCGGCCTGGTAATGGGCACTCGTTCCGGCGATCTTGATCCGGGCGTAGTACTATTCCTGCTGAAACAAGGGCGGTTAACAACCACGCAGCTTGATACACTACTCAGTAAACAATCGGGGTTAAAGGCCATTGCGGGCAAAAGTGATGTGCAGGAATTACTGGGCCTGGCAGCTCATGATGCCAAAGCCCGCGCTGCAATTACCACCTTTTGTTACCAGGCGCGCAAGTTCATCGGTTCGCTGGCCGCAGCTATGGGTGGGTTAGACCTGCTGGTTTTTACCGGCGGCATAGGCGAGCATTCGGCCGTTATCCGGGAAATGATTTGCCGCAACCTGTATTTTTTAGGCATCCGCATCGACGACAAATTGAACAACCATCACAAAGAAAACATAGAATCATCAACAAGTAAGATTAAAGTGATGGTGCTAAAAACTAATGAAGAAGCAATGATTGCACAACATACACAAACCACTATTTTAAAATAAAAACTCACCATGGAAACCGAAATATTAGATATAGAACAGGCTGAATTATCGACCGAACTATTAAGAAAAATACATGCCTACTGGCGCGCGGCAAATTACATATCGGTAGGGCAACTATACCTGCACCACAACCCATTGTTAAAAGAGCCCCTCAAGCTCGATCATGTAAAAAACATGCTGCTGGGGCATTGGGGAACTACACCCGGGCAAAACTTTATTTATACGCACCTCAACCGGATCATTACTCAATATGATCTGAATATGATCTATGTTTCGGGGCCGGGGCATGGTGGCCCGGCTGTTGTTGCCGGCACCTACCTGGAAGGAACATACACAGAAGTTTATCCTGATATTACGCAGGACGAAGAAGGCTTGCGTAAACTGTTTACCCAGTTTTCTTATCCCGGCGGCATATCCAGCCACGCTTCGCCGCAAACGCCGGGCTCTATTCACGAAGGTGGCGAGCTGGGTTATTCCCTTAGCCATTCATTCGGCGCGGTGCTGGATAACCCCGATTTGATTATTGCCTGCGTTGTAGGCGATGGCGAAGCGGAAACCGGCCCGTTGGCTACAGCCTGGCATTCCAATAAATTCCTTAACCCGCTTACCGATGGTACAGTATTGCCTATACTGCATCTGAATGGTTATAAGATATCTAACCCTACGGTTTTAGCCCGCATTACCCACGAAGAGTTGGAGCAGCTGTTTCGCGGCTATGGTTGGAACCCCATTTTTGTGGAAGGCGAAGATCCGGAGCAAATGCATAAGGATATGGCTCTGGCACTTGATTACGCTGTTGACCGTATTAAACAAATAAAATATGATGCCGAACAACCCAATACTGAACGCCCGCGCTGGCCGATGATTGTATTACGGTCGCCCAAAGGCTGGACAGGGCCTAAGGAAGTAGATGGTCATAAAATTGAAGGCAACTTTAGGGCCCACCAAATCCCGCTTGCGGTTTCGGCAAGTACGCCACCGGCACATTTGCAAATGCTGGAAGACTGGATGAAAAGCTATCATCCCGAAGAGTTATTTGATGAGCAGGGTAAGCTGATGCCCGAACTGGCCGAACTGGCCCCAAAAGGCGAACGCCGGATGGGTGCCAATCCGCATACCAATGGCGGCAATTTACTGCGCGACCTGCGCCTGCCCGATTTTAAGGATTATGCCACCGTGGTGGAAAGCCCCGGCGCTGACGGCGAAGGCGATACTTATGTGAGCGGCCGTTTTCTAAGGGATGTGATCAAAGCAAACCAGGAAAAGCGAAACTTCAGGATATTTGGCCCCGATGAAACGGTATCAAACCGGCTGGATGCTGTATTCGAAGTAACCAACCGCCAGTGGGCTGCGCCAATAATTCCGTACGATGAATTCCTGGCGGCAGATGGCAGCGTAATGGAAATGCTGAGCGAGCACCAGTGCGAAGGCTGGCTGGAGGGCTACCTGCTTACCGGAAGGCATGGGCTGTTTAATTGCTATGAAGCCTTTATTCATATCGTCGATTCGATGTTTAACCAGCATGCCAAATGGTTAAAAACAACGCTCGAACTGCCCTGGCGCAGGCGCATAGCATCGCTTAATATCCTGTTAACATCTACCGTTTGGCGGCAGGATCATAACGGCTTTACCCACCAGGACCCGGGTTTCCTGGACCATGTGGTAAACAAAAAAGCCAACATTGTGCGGGTTTATTTACCACCCGATGCCAACTGCCTTTTATCGGTAATGGATCATTGCCTGCGCAGCTATCATTATGTAAATGTTATTGTAGCAGGTAAACACCCGGCACCACAATGGCTTAATATGGAGCAGGCGGTTGAACATTGCACCCGCGGCATAGGCATCTGGAATTTTGCCAGCAACGACCAGGAGGCCGAGCCTGACGTGGTGATGGCCTGTAGTGGCGATGTGCCAACCTTAGAAACGCTTGCAGCGGTTTCGATTTTAAGGGAACACATGCCCGAGCTGAAAATAAGGGTTGTTAACGTGGTAGATTTGTTTAAACTTCAAAAAAGCACCGAACACACCCACGGTCTTAGCGACAAAGATTATAACGCGCTATTTACCAGCGATAAACCTGTGGTATTTGCCTTCCATGGCTACCCATGGCTGGTACATCGCTTAACTTATAACCGCGCCAACAACGTGAATATGCATGTGCGGGGGTATAAAGAGGAAGGAACTATCACCACCTCTTTTGATATGACGGTACTTAACGAAATGGACCGCTTTCACCTGGTGATGGATGTGATTGACCGCCTGCCACAAACGGGCAGCAAAGGCGTTTACCTTAAGCAGCAGCTTACAGATAAGCTAACCCAGCACAAGCAATATATTAAAGCTAACGGCAAGGATATGCCCGAAATACTTAACTGGAAATGGAAACAATAACGCAAGAGATAACCGTTAAGCCCGATATGCATACCTATTACCGCAGCTATTGCGTTGATAGAAATGACACCGGGATAAAAACAATACCGGCAAATGATTTTAAACCGATTAGTTCCCGATTGATAGAACGGAACAACGCAGTTTATACTTTGCAACCGGGATATGACCGCTACTATCAAACAACCAGCCTGGTAGCCGCCATGGAAAAAGCAAAAGAAGGCGCGCTTGCATGCATAGACGCCTTGATTGACCAGGGCGAGACCGGCAAGCCAGCATTGTTGCAATACCGGATAGACCACTACGAGGATTTGCATGTAAACCTGGTTGATGCCAACATTCAATTGGTTGAGCAGGAGATAACAGAGGACAGGTATTTTAAATGGACACCGTATAGGATTAAAGGTTAAATATGCTCAGTAAACAAGAAATATTTGGCTACGAGCCGGATCAAAAATATAAAACACCGGTCGCTTATTTTTCGATGGAATTTGCGGTTGACCAGGCTTTAAAGATCTATAGCGGCGGACTGGGTTTTTTGTCCGGTTCGCATTTAAGGAGTGCTTACGAGTTGAAGCAAAACCTGGTAGGCATTGGTATGCTGTGGAAATATGGTTATTATGACCAGGTAAGGGATGGCAACGGCTTTATGAAGCCGGAATTTATTGAAAAGCACTATTCCTTTTTACAGGATACAGGCATTCTTTTTACTGTACAGGTGCATGGCGCGCCTGTACATGTCAAAGCCTGGTTGCTAAAGCCCGAAACATTTGGTACCGCACCCTTATTTTTATTGAGTACCGATGTTCCGGAAAACGATGAATTATCAAGGTCTATCACCCACGTACTCTATGATGCTAACGAGGCAACCCGTATCGCGCAAACTATTGTATTAGGTATTGGCGGCGCTACGCTGCTGGATATTTTAGGTTTTGAACCGGATGTTTACCACATGAACGAGGGGCATTCGGTATCGCTAAACTTTTACCTGTACGCCAAATATAAAAACCTGGAAGAAGTAAGGAAACGGGTGGTTTTCACCACCCATACACCAGAAATGGCCGGTAACGAAGCGCATAGCTACGAATTACTAAAAGAGATGTCGTTTTTTTATCATTTACAGGAGCACGAAGTAAAATCGTTATTGGGAATGGAAGGAGAAAATTTTAATTATACCCTGGCCGCCCTTAAATTTTCACGTAAAGCAAATGGCGTATCCAGGCTTCACGGCGAAGTAGCGCGGCAAATGTGGGGCAATAATACAGGTGTTTGCGAAATTATATCCATCACCAATGCGCAAAATAAAACCTATTGGCATGATGCTGCTTTAGATGACGCCATTGCTACTCATGATGATGAAGCTATAATTGCCCGTAAAAAAGCAATGAAGCTTGAGTTGTTTAGCGTGGTGGCAAACCAGTGCGGCAAACTGTTTAATCCCAACGTGCTCACCATTGTGTGGGCGCGGCGTTTTGCCGGCTATAAGCGGGCCGACCTGGTAATGCAGGACTGGGACAGATTTTTGGCCATCGTAAGTAATACTAAATACCCCGTCCAATTTATCTGGGCCGGCAAGCCGTACCCGGAGGATGAAAGTTCTATCGCCTTGTTTAACCACATCATTGAGCGTGCCCGCCCATTTGCAAATTGTGCCGTGCTTACCGGTTATGAACTGCATTTATCGGCCTTGCTAAAAAAAGGGTCGGATGTGTGGCTCAACAATCCCCGGATGTACCGCGAGGCATCAGGCACCAGCGGTATGACTGCGGCCATGAATGGCAGTATTAATCTTTCGCTTCCCGACGGCTGGGTACCTGAGTTTGCAAACGATCAAAAAAACTGTTTCGTAATTCAGCCTGCATCCAACCAACTACAGGTGCATGAAAAAGACAGCCAGGAAAACAGGAACCTGATGGATGTGCTCGAAAAAAAGGTAGTGCCTATGTATTATGGCGCTCCAAAAAAATGGTTAGGCATCATGAAACAGGCGGCCGCGGATGTGGTACCCGCATTTGAAGCCGGGCGATTGGCCGCTGAATATTATGAGAAAATGTATAAACTGTAGTAGCTTAGTAATTGTGTCGAAATAGCTTCAGCAAAAGCCCACTCTAAATAGCGTAGCTTTTATGAGCACCAAAGACAACCAAATCGCGTATAATCTCTCCGGTAGGTTACCGTGTACCCACATTTTTTTAACAAAAGAAATTGTCATTTCGATAGAGCTTGAGTGGGAAAGAGCGGGGCGCGAAAGAGAAATCCTGAACGCCCTGTATTACAACAAGTCCCTCGGGATGCAAATCGCTCAAGATTTCTCCTCACCCCACTCGCGCAACCCATCGCAGGTTCGTTCGAAATGACACCGTTTTTGTTTAGTGATGAGATCCAAAGACGTGGGTACACGGTAGCCCGGAAGGGGAAACTTTAGCTTCGCAATCGATAAAACAATTTGCTGCCCCAGTTAAAGTGCCTAAACTATTTTTTTAATATTACTTATCAGCCTCCCTGGCTGTTTTAAGGATTTACGTTTGTGCTCAATATCAGTTTTTACAATGACGGACATCATAAATACCAACCCATTTTACAATGATCTTTACAAAGCTAAAACCAAATAAAATGCAAAAATATCATCGCTTGTTTTTCTTTTCGGCAGGAGTAACTTTGTTGTTATTGTTAATTGGCGCTGCACCAAAGGCCGCAGTATACAATGCCCGAAAAGATACATCCGTAACAACCACTATAAAAAGCCAGCTGGCGGTACACCGCAAAGAATTATACTTTCCAAACAGTGTTCAACGCTTTTACCGGCAAACAGGCTTCAGGCTGGCATGGATAGCGCCCGACACCGTTAAAACTCATGCTACCGATGCTATGCTGTTACTTGATTGTGTGGTTACCTACGGACTAAAACATTTGGATTATCACCCAGATCAGTTATTGTACGATAAGTTAAAGTTACTCAGATCAAGCTCAAGCCCGGTTAGCAACAGGCAAAAAGCAATGTTCGACATCCTGTTAACCGATGCAATCCTCGCTTTCGAAAACAACCTGCGTTATGGCCGGCTTAACCCGAATTACCCTGACTCAAAAATCGACTCGGGAATTAAAAACGGGTTTAATGCCGAAAAGGTGCTGATTAACGCACTTAAAAGCCAGCAATTTGAAAAAGAGATTAGCAACGTACAACCTCAAACCAAGGCTTATGCTTCCTTGAAACATCAAATGTATTTGATGAAAGGGCTATATGAACTGGATTGTTATGAATTTAGCGTAGCCGACGTGCAACGGGTAGCCATCAATATGGAGCGCCTGCGCTGGTACAGCACCAGGAAAAAAACAGCAGTAGATATAAATATCCCTTCAGGTATATTAACTGTACATACCAAAACAGGCGATCAATACTTCAAAATAAAAATAGACAAGCCGGGCATGGATCTGTTGGCAGCTGGCCTGGATTATTCGGCTATAAATATCACCACCAATAAAGGGCGAATTTTTTTACAGATAAGCAAGCCTGCATATCAAAAGCCGGGAGAATTAACTATAAACCCGGTTGTTAACCAGGCCAGGCAGGATACCACTGCTATACCGGTTACCGTTGCACATGGGGCCAAACTTGCCGCACAGCTATCAAACATTAGCAAAAAGCAACCCATTCCGGTCTCGCTTACTTACCTCACCTGCGATATCCGCAACGGGCAGCTGGTTACCTATAAAGATATTTTTTATGCGGACGCACGATTGAAAAAAGCCTTGTATAAAGTTAGCAAGCCTTAATCAGTCCACCTACGGCGGAAATTTCACACCGGCTTAAGCATTTTAATTGCTGATTTTGATGATTAACCCGATAACAGCGGCAACACCAATTACATAAGGCTCTTGTAGCTTTTTGATATAGATAAGCGCAACTATGGTAGCAAAAGCAATCAGTGCTGTCGGAATATCGACAATTGACCGTAGTCCGATAATAATTACCGACCCTACCAAAGCGCCTATTACCGATGCGGTGATGCCCTCTACAAATGCTTTGATGCTGGTATTTTTGGCGATCTTTTTAAAGGATGGCGCTAAGGCGACGGTGAATAAATAACAAGGTAAAAAAGTAGCCAAAGCTGCCACACAAGCGCCCGGAAAACCGGCAACAAGGTAACCGATAAACCCAACTGTGATAACCACGGGCCCCGGTGTTATCATAGCTACGGCAACCGCATCTACAAATTGGTTTTCTGTTAGCCAGCCAAATTCTTTTACCACGCCGCCATGCAAAAACGGCACAATTGCCAGCCCGCTGCCAAATACAAACGCACCCGCTTTTGCAAAAAACCAGGCAATCTCCTGCAAGGTTTTGCCGTCATATTTCCAGAAACCGGTACTTATTAATATTCCGGCTGGTAGTACCGCCGGCTTTTTGATCCACTGGGGCGGCGCTTTGATAACCATATACACAATGCCGCAGCCCAGGAACAATAGTATTTCTTCTCTTTCGGTAATAACCGTAATCACAACGCCGGCGATATAAAAAAGCCAAAGCAGCCATTTGGATTTCATGGCAGCAGGTTCAAACTTACTGATAGATTTTACGGTTAGTTTATAAGCGCTCATTGCGATGATACCAATAACCGCTGCGCCTACCCCATAAAATACCGCCTGCATCCAGGTTAAGCCGCCGTAAAGCTGGTAGGCCATGCCTAACAATACAACCATGATAAATGACGGAATAACAAAAGCCAGGCCCGTAAGCGTTGCACCAATGAGCCCATAGTGAACAAAGCCGATATAGATACCCAATTGAGCCGCTAAAGGCCCGGGAGCCAGTTGCGCTAATGCCAAACCTTCTTTGTACTCTTCGGCCGTTAGCCAGCCTTTTTGCTCAACAAGATCGCGCTGCATATACCCTACCAAAGCTACCGGGCCGCCAAAACCCCAGGTGCCCAGTTTTAAAAAGTATTTTGTAATATCCAGCAAAGAATAAGCCGGTGGTTGTTTTGTTAATTGCTCTTCCATGGATATTTCTCCTCGCTGTGCATATTTTGCCTGAATACAGTATTTACCTTTTTAACTATTGCTTTACCTGCACAGTTGTACCCTCTTTCAATTCCTCATTGGCCTGCGCCACCAGCTGGTCGCCGGGTTTCAAATCGCCGGCTATCTCGGTTTTTTCCTTGCCGGTAAAACCGGTTTTTACATCTACCCATTGGGTTTTCCCGTTTACCACCCTGATCACAAACTTACGTTCCTGGGTAGATACCACTGCTTTAAACGGCACCAGGAAACCTTCTTTGGGACGGCTAACCGGCAATACAATTTGGGCGAACATGCCGGGTTTAAGTAAACCGTTAGTATTTGGGAAGGTAAGCTCCCAGGTTTCGCTTCGGGTTTGAGGGTCAATGGCATCTGATTTTCGTGCCAGTTTGGCTTTAAATACCTGGCCCGGATTGGCCGATACCGTAAAACTTGCTTCATTATCTTTTAGCGTGGTGGAATTATACGCTTCAGGCACGGCCACATCGACCCTTAAAGACGAGTTATCCTCTACACGAAACAGCAGCGTTTTACCGGTATTATCTACAAAATCTCCTTTAAATATGTTCCTGGCTGTAACCACACCGTTAAAAGGCGACCGGATCACCAGGTAATCCTCCATCGCTTTATTGGCCTCGGTAGCCGAACGGGAAGCCTGGTATACAGCACTATCCGTACGCATTTGGTTGCGCGCAATTTCCAGCTCGTTATCAGCCACAGCGCCGGGCGTTTGCGCTGCTTTTAGTAACCTTAAATAAGTTGATTTGCTGGATTCATATTTAGACCTGGTGCCCATACTGTTACTTTGGCTTTGCGCTTGCGCCGCTTTTAATTCGGGAGCATCAAGGATGCATAAAACCTGGCCTTTAGTAACTTTTGAGCCGATATCAACTTTTACTTCCTTTACATAGCCCGGTGTGCGGGCATAAATATTGGCGCGATCGAAAGGAATAATTTCCCCGGTGAGGTTCAGTTTGTTCGCAATGGGCTCTGGTTTCAGCGTTAACAATTTAACCACAGGCTTCTCTGGCGGGCCTTGCGGCGTTGCTTTTTCAACCTGGTTACCCCCGCAAGCCGACAGCAAGCAAGCCGGGATTAAGAATATATATTTTATAACTTTCATGATTGATTTTCGGTTAGGGATTGATATTTGCTTTGCGGATCATCCGGGTCTAAAGAGATAACAGGCACCGGACGGTTACCAACGGACCACTGGTAAATTAACGGTAAAACGATGAGGCTGGAGACCATGGAGAAAATGAGGCCGCCTATAACAGCTGTACCCAAAGGCGATGTCTGGTCGCCCCCCTCGCCTAAGCCTAAGGCCATCGGCACCATTCCGGCAATCATCGCTAAGCTGGTCATCAGGATGGGCCTCATCCGGTCTTTAATTCCCTGCAAATAGGGATCTTCCTGTTTTTCGCTTCTATATTTTTCTGCCTGGGTCACAAACAGGATGGCGTTGGCCACAGCCACACCCACGGCCATGATACAGCCCATATAGGATTGTATGTTCAGTGTTTTGCCACAGATCCATAGCAACAGCAGGCTACCGGCTAAAATGCCTGGAATAACCGAGATGATCACCAGCGATAACCTGAACGACTGGAAGTTTACGGCTAATAACAGAAAAATTACCACAATAGCCAGCAAAATACCATTCTGCAACTCCTGGAAAGTTTGTAAAAAAACTTCGGCCTGGCCCGGCTGTTGTATTTTCATGCCATCGGGTAGTTTTCCGGTTTCATTGATGATCTTATCAATATCGTTAATGGCCGAACCCAGCGCTTTACCTTGCAAATTGGCGGTAATGGTAATAAAGCGTTTTTGATTTAAGCGGTCAAGCTCGCCTTCGGTATTGCCCATTTTCCAGGTTGCTACATCGCGCATATAAACCTGTTTGCCGTTATTGGAGCTCAATAAAATATTATCCACCTGCGCGGGATCGTTCATTACCTGCTCAGGTATCTGCACCTGTACCTGGTAAGCTGTTCCGGCTGTTTTATCTACCCAATAATTGGGCTGCGTAAAACGGCTGGATGAAGTTGCCGCAGCCAGCGATTTCCCGGCATCCTCAACAGTAAGGCCTAATTGCCCCAGCTTTACCCGGTCAAATTCAATTTTCATGGCCGGATAACCCTGCGGGGCGCTATAAGCCACATCGCGCAGGTACTGCAGGGTTTTCAAACGTTCAACAATCTTTTTCCCAAACTGGCGGTCCTGTGCCAGGCTTTTACCTAAAACCTGTACCTGTATAGGTGTGCCAGTTCCCTGGCTCATCACCTGGCCCACCAAATCTGCCGGCTCAAAAGAAATATGCGCTCCGGGCATTTGCACACTTACCGCCTGGCGTACCTTTTCCCTGAAATCATCCAGTTTAATGCCCGAGCCTGAGATAAATTTCACCTTTAGCAGAGCTTCTTCGGGCCCGCTGGTCCACAGGTGAATAACGCTCACCGGGTAACTTGAACCCACCAAACCAACATAGGCGGACGATATCGCGATTTTATTGCCACCAGACAGGCTATCAACCAGGTGCAGCAATTGTTTTGTATTTGCCTCCGTCCGTTCAATACGTGTTCCTTCGGGCAACCTTAGCCTTACCTGGAACTGCCCGGCATCAACTTTAGGAAATAATTCTTTACCAACTGTAAAAAAAAGCAAAGCCACCAGGCCAAATGAAAGGGCCAGGTAAACGGGTATCAGGATGTTTCTGCCCGGCGAAAGCCGGTTAATCAGCCTTCCATGTCGTTCTTTAAAACGGGCCATGCGCTTGCCTTCTTTTGCGGTTTCGGCCGGCTGGTCTTTAAACAACCAATTGGCAACAACCGGCACAAATGATTGTGATAACAGGAACGAGGCGATCATGGCAAAACCAACAGCCAGCGAAAGCGGCAGGAACATGGCTTTAGGAATACCCGACATAAAGAAAGCCGGGAAGAATACCGCCAGGATACAAAGCAGGATTAATAATTTGGGCAAGGCAATTTCTTTACAGGCTTCTAAAATGGCCCGCCCCTTCAGTTCGCCTTTTTCCTGGTGATGATGTATATTTTCTATCGTTACGGTGGCTTCATCTACCAAAATACCTATGGCCAGTGCCAGGCCGCCAAGTGTCATGATGTTGATGGATTGTCCAAAAAGTTTGAGGCAGATAACCGCCGAAAGCAAGGCCAGCGGAATAGTTAAAACCACGATAAGCGAACCACGCCAATCGCGCAGAAATAACAATACCATAAGGCCGGTAAGCAAAGCGCCTAAGATGCCCTCCGTCATTAGGCTTTTTAATGAATTGATAACATAGCCCGATTGATCAAACTCATAACTTACTTTAATATCCGGTGGTATGGCGGCCTGCATATCCGGCAACGCAGCTTTCACTTTTTGTACTACATCCCAGGTTGAGGCATCGGCCCTTTTGGTAACGGGGATATAAACCGAACGTTTGCCATTGATTAATGCATAACCTGCTGTAATATCGGCTCCATTATCCACCTGTGCCAGGTCATGTACATAAACGGCCGGGCCGCTGCCAGTTTTTACCGGGATATTGCCCAGGTCCTGTATATTATCTACCACCGTATTTTGAGGGGCAATTAGCATCTGATCGCCCACACGAAGGTTACCCGCCGGCAGGATAGTGTTCCCTTTGGCAATGGCCGTTACCAATTCTTCGGGACTGATACCATAGCTCCTTAGTTTATTGGGATCGGCCTTGATGAGCACAGAACGCTGGTTACCGCCAAACGGCGGCGGGGCCGAAACACCTGGCAGGGTGGAGAACATGGGCCGTACTTTAAATAGGGCCAGATCTGATACCTCGCCCAATGACCTGGTTGGGCTGCTGAAAACCAGCTGGCCAACGGCCACGCTGCCCCCGTCAAAGCGGGTTACAAATGGCGATACCGTACCGGGAGGCATAAAAGCGCGCGCCCGGTTTACCATTGATACAACCTCGCCGGTGGCCTGCCCCATATCGGTGCCCTCGTAAAAATTCAATTTTAATAAAGTAACCCCTTGTATGGTTTTGCTTTCTACAGATTTAATACCGGTTACATACAAAAAGTGGTACTCATAATAGGAAGTTACAAACCCTTCAATCTGTTCGGCAGATAGCCCGCCGTAAGTTTGTGCCACGTAAATGGTGGGGGTACCAAGCTTCGGGAAAATATCTACCGGCATGGTACGTATAGATACCACCGCGAAAAAAACGATGGCAATAACGGCTACAACAATGGTGACCGGTTTTCTTAATGAGGCGTATAAAAACTGGATGATGTTCATTTGCCGTATTGATTTAAAAACAGGTTCAGGTTGCCACTGTAGGCCGCTTCATTTAATAATGCCCGCCATGCACTGTAATAAGCGATGCTGACTGTAGCTGCCGACTGAAATAATAATTGCTGTGCCTGTATCACATCATAATAATTAATAAGGCCCGACTTATATCTTGATTGAATACCCTTGTAGGTATACTCGGCCGAGTGTAATTGCTGCGGGGCAAGCTGTGCCGATTGCAGCGCCCTTTGAAAGTTGGATGCGGCAATTTCTTTTTGCGTATTAAGGTGCAATTCCGTTTGCAAAAGTTGCTCACGGCTTGATGCGGTAATGAGTTCCTGTTGTTTCCATAGGGGCTTCTGCCTGAAAACTTCCAATATCGGGAAAGCAATTTGTGCCCCCACGCCATAATTATAACGCTGAAAACGCCAGCCGTCGCCGGAGTTTACCGAACCATCGGCACCAATGCCCGATCCCCGGCCATAACCGGTGCTCCACAGGGTTAATTTGGGCAGGATACTTCGCTTTAATGATATTAACGCCAGTTCATTAGCATTTACGTTGGCCTGTCCCAATTGCACTTCGGGGTGGCTGGTTGTTATGGTATCAATTAAAGCAATTACCGGTAGATTTTTAAAAAGCGAAGTATCAACCACCAGGCCGGCCGGTAAATGACCACCTACCAGTTCCTTAAGCGCTATCAATGTTGAATCCTGTTGCCTTTCAAAAGCTATTAGCTGCATTTGGGCCCTGGTATACTCCGAATGAAAGGATGAAGAATCGGTTCCAGGCCGCAAACCGCTTATCACCAGGGTTTGGGCCTGTTTTAAATTAAAAGCTGCTTTATCAATATTGGACCGGTAAACTTTAATCAGATCGCTAACCAGCAAATAATTTAACCAGGCGCCAATCACATTTACCTGGTGCTGAAACAGGGTTAAGTTCTCGTCTGCCTGCCCGTATTTCAATCTGCCTTTAGCTAGGTCAACCTCGGCACCACGCTGGCCAAAAGTAATGGGTTCCCATTGCAGGTTAAGCGCGGCTGCGCTGCCCGGCACACCGCTATAATCGTTGCCCTTGCTTGGCGGCCCGCTGATGGGTGTAATAAACTGCGGATAAACCATGCCGGTAATATTGTTGGCGGTTGCATAATCTACCTGGTACGATGCGTTTAGCGACGGAATAATGCCATTCTGCTTATACTTTACAGCGTATTGTAAGGCCTGGGTTTGCAATTTTTTTGCTTTTATCAAAGGATAATTAGCCGTTGCAGTATGCAGCAGGGAATCAAGATAGGGCTTACTTTGCTGCCCCAAAGTTTGCCTGGGAAGTAAAAAACAAAAAAGCACACCTGCAAGCATGCTGATTTTTGGAAAGGCGGATAAATCGGGATATTTCATAGCTGGAAAACCAGTGCTGTATATGTAGGCGCAATACTATGGCAATTTACTACTTTAAAATAGAACAGATTTTACCGAATAGAATCTGCTTTACTTTTTTACCAGGTTTTTTTTGTATTCAGACGCCCTCATCCCCATTTGTTTTTTGAAGATCCGGTTAAAATGGCTTTGGTCCGAAAATCCGGTGAGGTACGCAATCTCTGTTAAAGCGTAATCGGTGGTTTCCATCAGGTTTATTGACTTTTCGATACGCATTTTACGGATATAGTCGCCGAATGATAAATTTTCGAAGTACCTGGAAAACTCCCGCGACAGGTAGGCCGGGTTAATCTTCAGTTCTTCTGATACCTGTTGCAAGCTTAAGCTCATATTGGTATCAATTTGGTCCTGGATCATCTCCTTGATCTCTTTTGCCCACGCGGGCGCTTTTTTTGAGCCTTGCTGTTTTAAGTATTTATTAAAAACTTCCAGCAAAAGGAATTCTACCGGCTCCTGGATATGTTTTTGCTCGTACAGGTATTTGGCCCAGGTGTATAAACCATCGTAAACTTTTATACCCAGCTCCAGCAATTCGTGGTCRTCCGGAATATTTTTTGATAATCCTAAAAAGATTGCCGACAAACCCGATGCCTGGGGGGCAAAATCATGCCTATCCGTATCGGCACCGCGAACAATGGCGGCAATGCGGTCAAGCGCGATATCCTTAAGCTGATGTTTTTTTATAAAATAATCAAAGCTACACTGGTCGTCGTAATGCGTGTACTCCACACCCGGAAGATCAAAAGGAATGGCATTTAAGACCGCAGCCTGCGAAATCACCTGGTCTACCGGTACATAAATAATTTCGGCATCGGGATCAATAAAGCGTTTGATGAGCCAGGGACAGGCTATGCGGTCAATCTTCGGATGTTGGCGGGTTATCCATTTCATTTCGTCACCAAAGTTAGAAATCTAATCCTTTTTATAGCAACGGATTCCCTGGCGACTATCCGGGGATAATCGTAACAAATTTGTTCAAATCAACAGAAACGGAAAAGAAAGCAGTTAACGTTTATTCAGAAATCTTTATAGTAAAAGTACCGCCGATGTTTGATCAATTGTTGACTATAGTGCCAGCTACCTCACGATCAGTCCAATGGCAACGAAAAAAAGAAAGTAGAGCCCTTGCCGCTTTCACTCTCTACCCATATTTTACCGTTGTGCCTTTTAATAATTTCGGCACTTAGGTATAAGCCGATACCGAAACCCGAAACGTGACGCAAGTGTTTGTTTTCAACCCGGTAATACCTGTCAAATATCCGGTGAATATCTGGTGGTTTAATACCAATGCCTTCGTCTTTTATACTTACAACCACCGTTTTGCCGTCAATTTTACAATCAACATCAATCAGTTTGCCCTTTGGCGAATACTTAACTGCGTTACTGATGAGGTTGGAAATCACCGAACTTATTTTATCCCGGTCGGCATTTACGGCTATGTCATCACATCCCGTCAAACTAAAGCTGTGACTATTAACAGTGAGCCTTATTTCGTCCAGATTTTCCTGTAGCAACTGACCGAGGCCGAAAGACTCTTTTTCAACGAATAACTGCCCCGACTCCAGCCGCGAAATATTTAGAAAACCGTTAATCATACTGGTCATTTTCCTAACCTGCCTATTAGCGTTTTCCATCGCCCCGGATAAAAACTCATCCTGGTTATGCCTTAGCTTGCTTGTGCCCACCTGTATAATGGCGCTAAGCGAGGTGAGCGGCGTTTTAAGTTCGTGGCTAACCATCCCGATAAAATCATTCTTACGCTGCTCTTCCTGCTTTTTTTCGGTGATATCCCTTGCTATTTTAGATAAACCAATAATATTACCGTTTGTATCCCTAATAGGCGAAATTGTTAAAGAAATATCAAGCAGGCCTCCGTTTTTGTTGAGCCGGATAGTTTCAAAATGTTCTACACGCTCGCCTTTTTTTAACCTGGCCAGTATACGGGGTTCCTCATCCTGGCGGTCGGGAGGGATAATTTTATAAATCGTTTGCCCTATCATTTCATCTGATGTATAGCCAAACATTCGTTCGGCTGCCACGTTCCAGCTGGTTATCACGCCTTCCGGCGTTTTGCTAATGATGGCATCGTCAGAAGATTGAACAATTGCTGCCAGTTTCGCGCTTTTTTCTTCGGCTTGTTTAATATCTGTAATGTCGAGTGTAATGATCAGGCCCGCATCTACTTCGTCCATTTCATTTTTTAACGGCACAAAATGAACAATATAAAACTCGCTGGTACCAGTTTTCCATTCAATCGAAAACTGCTCCCCGCCGATAACTCTTTCATATAGAGGCCTGGAAACTTCGTAGCTTCCGGGCGATACTTCTGCGGGGTGCCTGCCTTCATACCCCTCGCGGTTAAAGCCCATTTTTTCCATAATATCCCCCTCTATCGTCACATATCTGTGGCTCCTGTCAATCACCATTATTAATGATCCGGGAATATTCAGCGCGATGGAGCGGAACAATTTCTCGCTTCGCTGCAGGCTGGCCTGGGTTTCAACCAACGCATCATTGGTGGCCGCCAGTTCTTCATTGGCCGCGGCCAGCTCTTCGTTGGCGGCGGCAAAGTCTTCATTGGTAATGGCCAGTTCTTCATTAAGGCCTTGGGTATTATATTCCAGCAACCATACCGCCAGCCTAACAACACCGCCTTCCTTGTTCTTGATGGGCGAATAAACAAAACTAACTGTTGCCGTTTCTTTTCCATCTCCATTAACCCGCCTGATTTCCCGTTCCCGGGTACTAAACGGGYGGCCCTCATGAACAGCTTGTATCAGAACGGTTTCCTCATTATCAAATCTTTCTAACGGAAATATCTCCCGGTAGCGCATTCCTAAAACTTCATGTTCCAACTTCCCGGTCAGTTTCAAAAAATGGGTATTAACCGTTTCAACCAACAGGCTTGCGGCATTTACTATGCAAATACCCACCGGCGCATTCTGCACTACGTAGGTCAAATTGTACTCGTCGATAATTTGCATAGTGTGAGCGCATTTGCTGCGAAGGTAAAGATAGCTGAATATCAGTTAGTATCGCCTTTAAAAGTTACTTATCCGTTGACGCATAGTTGCACAAGGATAAATCATTGCATTTGGAAATATAACTGCGCAACTTAAGTACGGTAATTGTGATTTTTCCTAAATTTTGGCATTTCACCAGCAGCCTTAGGGGATGGCTACAAATTGCAATACATGTCGCCTCCATTTTTACTCAACCAGCGACAACATAAAAACAAACAGTCCTAAAAGCTTATTAATTTTACTGGGCAGGTAACCAAATTTTTTTTTGAATGCCGTAGTAAAATGATGAGCGTTTTTATACCCTACCTCAAAAGCAACCTCCCTTACCGGTTTCCCGTTTTTTAAAAGACGTTTCGCTTTATCCATCCGCAAATCATATAAATAGCCAAAAACCGTTGTCCCAACAACTTCCTTAAATCCTTTTTTTAGTTTAAAATCATTGAGGCCTACTTTATGCGCCAGTTCGATAAGCGAACAGGGGTTTAGCAGATTTCCTTCCACTATGGTTTTGGCCTGGTTAATGCGCTCCAGGTCATGCATTTTCAAAAACGAGCTGGCCGGCTGGCTGGCTAAAGCCGCTATTTGTTCCAATTCAAGGAAAAGTAATTCCAATGCCTTCGCTTCAAAATAAATATGATGGTTCCCCCTTCTATCAATATTAAGCATTATATCCCGGATAGCCTGGCTCATTTGCAGCGTGGTTGGCCTGCTTGCTTGTAATAACTCCAACTGCCCGGGGTCCAATACTCCCGGCATGCTCTTTTTTAAACTATCGCCCAGGAAACAAACAACGAAGAACAACAAGTTACCTTGAAGGGTTGCCTTAACTTTTAGATGCCCGGGCGACAAAAGGCAACAATGTTCTGCTTCACAAAATGTAAGGTGCGCTAAACCCGGTTGAGATTGTCCTGATAAAGTAAAGGCTATCATCATGCATTGGGTGTTAATCTCCACAGTAACCGGGCATGGTTTATTGCCATCGAAATCGATCACAAAGAAGCGGATATTGGGTAACTCTGTAGTTATCATACTTACGCACCCCCAGTTCCCGGTTTGATTAAATACAATTTTATCAGTTAAAAGAGCATTGAAATGGTAAACATAATCATCCGATAAGGTAGCAGTAATCCTGATCATTATTAATCCGTATAGCGTTTATTAAAATCCCGCTGGCGTTATCATGCACCCGAGAAATCATTCAAATTTGCATCATTATTTTTAATTAGTCTAAATAAATGCAAATAAAATATATCCTTTACGTTTTAGTTATGCCAATTACATTAAATATAGCTTATGCGCAAAAGCCAGATACATTAAAAAAGGATACAACAAATATTAAGCAGCTTAAAGAAGTGGTGGTTACCGGAACCCGCACCCAAAAAAGCCTGCAACAGGTGCCCATCCCAATTACCCGCATTACAGCTGATGAGATAAAAAAGAAAGGCCTGGTACGGCTGAACGAGATTTTGGCCGAGCAAACCGGGATGACCATTTTAGATGACCCGCATGGGCAAGGCATACAAATTCAGGGCTTTGACCCAGCCTATACCATGATTTTGATAGACGGGCTACCCTTAATTGGCCGCAATACAGGTATCCTGGAGCTTTCCAGAATCACCATTAATAATATTGACCGGATTGAAATTGTAAAAGGCCCAACATCTTCCCTGTACGGCAGTGAAGCGATGGCCGGGGTTGTAAATATCATTACTGCCGACCCGGTAAAGGGAATATCGGGTGGGACGGCGGCCCGGTACGGCACCAATAATACCGCAGATGTTAGCTTAAATTCGGCATATAAAAATAACAGGTTCTATATTGCGGGCTTTGCCAACCGTTATAGCAGCGGCGGTTATACATTACAGCCTTCATCGGGTCTGCCTACAGTTTCGCCATTCGCGGGCTATACGCTTAATGGCAAATCATCTTACAAAATAGATGACAAAACAACCATTAACCTTTCGGTAAGATATTATACCAATGATCAGGATAGCAGGTACCTTGTTGATAACCGCTATGCGGGCGGAACGGGTACCGAAAAAGATTTTAACATAGCACCGGTAATCACCCATCGCTTTACCGGTAAGCTACTATCTACCTTACAATTTTACCGCTCAACCTATAAAACCAAATCGGATGTCAGGTATGAGGATGACGGGTCTATATATGACCAAACCTATTTTAACCAGGCCTTTAACCGTGCCGAATTACAAAATGATTATGCGTTAAAGGATAACCTGAAATTAACCGCCGGTGCGGGTGGCCAGTATGAAACGGTTGAGGCTACACGCTACACCAAACTACAATCGTTCACATCCGGGTATGGCTACTTCCAGGCCGACTGGCTACCGGTAAAAAAGCTGGATATTATTGCCGGAGGCAGGTATGATGTGCACAGCGTTTATAAATCGCAGTTAAGCCCAAAACTGGCGGCAAGCTATTCGCTTAGTCCAAAATTTACGGTGTTAGGGTCGGTTGGTAAAGGTTATAAGGCCCCCGACTTTCGCCAGCTTTATTTAAACTTTACCAATGCCGAAGTTGGTTACAGTGTTTTTGGTTACGAAGAAGCAGGCGCAGGTATACAGCGCTTACAGCAGGCCGGCCAAATTGAAACCATATTGATTGATGCCGCCACACTGAAAAGGTTAAATGCCGAAAGTTCCACCGCTTTTAACTTGGGTTACCGGTACAAACCCACAGCAAAACTCTATTGGACAGCCAACCTATTCCGCAACAATATTACCAACCTGATAGAAACAGCAGTTATAGCCATAAAAACCAATGGCCAATCTGTTTTCTCTTACTTCAACCTCAATAAAGTGTACACGCAGGGTGCTGAAACCGACCTGAGCTACCAGGTATTCAAGTCGCTGCAGGTGGCAGGTGGTTTTCAATACCTGGAAGCATATAACCAGGAGGTTTTGGATCAGATAGCCGCGGGCAAGGTTTTTACCAAGGACCCCGAAACCAATCTTACCAGGATTATTAAAAGAAGCGACTATGGAGGGTTGCTCGGCCGGTCAAAATACACGTACAATATTCGTGTAAACTACCAGGAAAATAAAACTGGTATCAATGCCTCCATAAGGGCAATCTATCGCGGCAGATACGGCTATAAGGACACCGATGGAAACGGCATTGTAAACCGCGATGACGAGTACACCAAAGGATATGTGCTGGTTAACGCATCGCTATCCAAACCTTTACTAAAAGATGCCATCAGGGTACAGCTTACGGCCCAAAACCTGCTGAATTATAAAGACAGCCAGGTTATACTTAGCCTGCCGGGCAGGCTTATCTACGCCGGGATAGCCTATAATTTCATTAAAAAATAACACACAAATTAAATAACTATTCAAACAATAAAACACATGAACAAATTTGCAACTTTATCATTGGCATTAAGCAGCGCTATCATTTTACTGGTATCATCATGCAGTAAAAACAGCGATGACGTTACTCCTGTAGTAAGTAAACTCAGCACAAAAACAGTTACCGATCTTGACGGCTCAACAACTAACGTTTATTACAGCCTTTCAACCGGTGCTCAAATTACCGGTGCCGATACGGCCACTACCAAATGGGATATCAAATTTAAGGGGACAAGCATATTTATAAACGGCGGTACATCAGGCATCGGAACTACCCAGGCCCAAATAGTAAGCAGCACTTTTGAAACTTTGGCTACCGCGCCAACGGCCGGTTATAAAACAGATGCAACGGGGGCACCAGCTATATCGGGATGGTACACTTATACAGCCACCACCGAGCCGCAGCATGCCATCCTTACCGTGCCAGGGAAGATCATTGTGATTAAAACATCGGCGGGTAACTATGCCAAGGTTGAAATCATAAGCTATTATAAGGGCAACCCAAACACAACAACTGCCGAATTTGCCAACCTGGCCACCAGGCCAGCATCACGCTATTATACCTTCCGCTTTGCTTACCAGGGCGATGGTACAACCAGCTTACAATAGCTACTGAACAGATTATTAAGTCTGAAGTACAGCTTTGTGATTTTTGACTTAAAACCTGATATTTTCGACTATGGGCTATCCATCGCCCCGCTGTTGATACAACATTGATTACAAAAGAAACAAATAAGAGCACTTCAAATTATCATGAAAAAACAAATATGTTTGACACTTGGCCTGCTGGTTATAGCTACAGCGGCCCTGTATGCGCAATCAAAAACAGACCAGGACCGCGCGGCCATCCGTTCGCTCGGCGGCTTCTATAAAGTAACATTCGACTATGCAGAAACTTTTGCGCCCGATACCGCTTACAAAAACCATCCTAAATATCATTCATCCGGTTATGAATGGGCAGTGGTTGAGGAAGAATCGCCCAAAAAAATCGTGATCCAGCATATACTGGTTATCGGTGATACCTCTGTAATCAAGCATTGGCGGGAGGATTGGATTTATGAAGAAAACAACCTGGTAACGTTTGACAAGGACAATACCTGGAAAAAGGTGGGCTTAAAACCAGCCGAAGTAAAAGGCCGCTGGGTACAAAAAGTATTTCAGGTTGATGACAGTCCCCGCTATGAAAGCATAGGCACATGGGTACATGTTGATGGCAGGCACGAGTGGCATAGCGAATGTGATGCCCCCCTGCCCCGGCGGGAGTTTACCAAACGCAGCGATTATAATGTACTCAGGAGAGGAAACAGGATTTACCTGACAGCTAAGGGCTGGATGTTTGAACAGGATAACCAAAAAATTATACGTTCGGCCACAGAAGATAAATTACTGGTACGCGAAAAGGGCTACGAAGAATTTACCAAAGCAGATGAAAGTAAATTTAATTACGCCAAAGGCTGGTGGAAAACCCGGAAGTCTTACTGGACATCTGTAAGGCAGGTTTGGGACGATGTTTATACGCAACACGCCCAGGTAAAGCTAAAAGGAAAAACCGATGGAAAGCTGCTATACGAAAGGCTTTTTGACCTGGCCGATCGGTCTGCAAAAGAAAAATGGGATACTGCCAAAAATAAAACAGAAATCAGTAAAGTGATTGAAATTTATTTAGCGGCTAATTAGCAAATAAAGTCCTGCACTTGCCGCCAATTCTCACGGGAAAAGCGGTAAGGCAGGCACTAATTTGTCAAACCCGGCGCATCAGGGACCTTTAATGTTAAGTCACTACGCGCCGGGTTACTTTAGCTTTCATCCCTCATCTCACCCAGGGAACATTCAGGCAGGAACTTTATCCCACCATTTTAACGGGAATTTTATTTCATCTACCGAACTTGCAACCATATCCGGCTTAAATGCATAATGCGCAAGCCTGTCTTTAGTAGATATCCCCGACAAAACCAGGATGGTTTTATAACCCATTTGCACGCCTCCCTGTATATCGGTTTCCATGGTATCGCCTATCACAGTGGTTTCGGCTGTTTCCAACCCCAGGAATTTACGGGCCGATCGCATCATTACCGGGCTTGGTTTGCCGGTAACAAAAGCCTTGCGGCCTGTGGCCTCTTCAATCATTGCCGTAGTTGCAGCAATGCCTAAATTGTTCCATCCGGGTTTTTTAGGGGAGGGATCGCGGTTTGTGGTGATAAATTTGGCGCCCGCCAAAATCATATCTACCGCGCGTTGAACCATTTCCAGCGTAAAATTGCGGCCTTCGCCCAAAACAACAAACTCCGGATCGGTATTTACCAGCGTAATGCCATTTTCATGCAGGCTGGTTAGTAAACCACCCTCGCCTAAAACATAGGCAGTGCCATTGGGGCTCTGATCGCCCAAAAACTTTCCGGTAGCCATAGCACTGGTATAAACATGCTTGTCCTGAACCTCAATACCCAAACCTTTCAATTTACGCACAACTTCCAGGCTTGTTCGCTGGCTGTTGTTGGTCATAAATGCAAAAGGTATATCGCTGTCAATTAAATATTTGATAAATTTATCCGCCCCGTATATCAGTTCCTCGCCGCTATAGATAACACCATCCATATCGATTAAAAGTCCTTGTTTCATAGTATATTTTTTAAATTATAAGTTGTAAGAAGACTCCCTTCTATATATTCAAATATACTATATTAATAACAAAATTGATTTTTCATTAAAAATATCATAATAATTTTATTTATTTATTAACAATTTATTAATACACATAAGCTTTAGAAAAGCATTCCAACATATATTGGGCCTTCAATTTCTGAAAAATTTGTGATATAGGTTAATTGCATGCCAGGCTTGTTTTTCTGGCTTAATAATTACATTTTATTCTTCCAGGCGAAACATGATGTCGGTACGTAAAACATACTTTATACCATTAATCACCGGCTTGCCTTCGTGTTCTAAATTATGTAAGAAAACGAGCGCTAACCCTTTTTTGGGTTGAATAACCTGGTTGCCGAAATTCGTCTCACCTCCCTCATAATTCTCATTTAAATAAATCATAAAGGTATAGTAGCTTGCCTCGCCATCACTTCTGATGTAACTTTGATCTCTGTGGCGCTTAAATTCCTGACCGGGCTGGTACTTATAAAATCTGAAAAGTTCATTTAATCCAACGGCTTTGCTATACCCAATTTGGTTAGGCGCAAATGACTTTAGTTGTTGCCAAAGTATGCCGGCAAGCTCATGGTCTTTATAAATAACCCTATTGTTATTACGAACCGCCGTAACAACTTTTTGTCCGCTCCCTGTTTCAATGGTTGCGGGCTCGTACCCAATGGCCTCAGTTTTAAAAATAAAGTCGTCACAGGCTTCCGGAGTCCAAAAATCCTCAATTATGAAAATATCACTTGTCAGAACACGGAGTTGCATCATGTGTAGGTTTAATTTCAGCTTACCCTTTAAGGTTTATGGCAGCCTCTTCGATATTCAAATATAGCATAAAAGTTTATGGGAACTTTACCTTTTAGCCCCAGCCTGCTGTGCAGCATCGAAGGGTGGGATCGGACTTAGAGTTGTTAGTGAGGTGGAACAGAGAAAACGAACATTGCGGATGGATAAAGTGAATCAGGTATTGTTTGCAGCCCGAAATTGAGCTCCATCTCCAGCATAAATCATAATAATTTAACAAATGTTTGAGCTATCGCATCTTGCATGTCTGTTTTCACATTATACTGACTGGAATATTTAGGCCAGGATTTTAAAATATCCTCTACCTGCCTGATGATCTCATCGGCTTTTTTGATATTCATTTGTTTGGCCACCTGTAACAGGTCATTGCGGTTAATGCCTTGCCGCTTACCATTGACGCTTAAGGATTGCTGACTAACCCACGGACTATCGGGCCGATAGGCGTGGCATACATCATAGGCCGGGGCTAACGCCCACTGACCTGTTTGGTCCATCATAAAAGCGAAGTTTTTAGTGTGGTCGTCACAATTGCGCGCCAATATATTGAACACCATCCTGCGGTACATTTGCTCTGCCTGAGGATAATCCAGGCGCAAGGAACGCATGGTTTGGAACAATTGTTCGTAGCTGTACGAACCGACATTATTGAAATCAAAATGCTGTATAGCGCAAAACGTCTGCACATGGATCTTCCCCTTTTCGGGTACCCGGTCAAATCGCCTGGTCATAAAATGTGCACGGTCATGTTCTTCCAGCAGACGGCACTCCGTCATTGTGATGCCGCAGTCCACGGCCATCATGTGATAAGCCATTTCTACACGGCCATACTCCCGTGACGTGCCGAATTGTGCATCATGTACACCATCAAATTTGATAAGCCATTGGGTAAAACCTTTAGGCGCTTCTGCCTGCCCGCTTCTAACTTCGCCTGTTTTGGAATTATAAGCGATAACCGCTTTTGCGCGGGCACCACCTGCAGAGGTTCCTATCTTCAAAATATCCAGTAATCCTTTTTCTTCGTCAGCCGATAGATCGGTATGAAAGTTTTTTCGTCCCGATAAAATGGCCTCGGAGATTTCCACCAAACTATCTACTTCCAGTTTGGTAGATATATTTCTACCTTTCGGCACCACAGGTTCAAATTCCAGCGCACCCATTCCACGCTGGCCAATGAAGCACAACATTTCTATCGGGTTCATGCTATCCGCAGCACGGCCGGCCCTGGCAAGCCAGGTATTGATCAGCGTATTTCCGTAACGGTCCGGCAACACATCGGCTAACAATCCGGGCAGGCCTTTAAACGTTTGGTTATCCCTTAATTCAGTAAAAGAATAGATTCTGCCACCAGCCGCGCTGATCGGCATTTTTAGCGGGGCGATGTCCAGGCCCGAACGAAGAAAGCCAGGTTCGTATTCAAAGTCTGCTATGCCGGTATCTGCGTTCCAGGCTATGGCGCCCACGCGTTCGCCCCAAAGATTAATAAATGCGCTGTTGATCATTACCAGTTAACTTTGGGGTTTTTATCCTGAACATCTTTATTTCTTGCTCTTTGGCGTCTTTGCTGTTCCAGCTTAGCAACTTGCAAGGGACTTATTTTATGTTCCACTTCAAACGCACTCAAGACGGGCAATTGCTCCAGGACACGTAAGATCTGAAGGAGCGATAGTAAGGTTCCACCATTTCCTTTTTCGATCTGACCTACAGTGGAACGGTTAATACCGGCTGCCTCTGCAACTTGTTGCTGGGTTTTATTTTGTTGTAAACGGGTATCTTGTATGAATTGCCCGATGATATTTAAAAGTCCATGGTCGCTTGTAGCGAACCATTCTGTGCTTGTTTTTTTCATCACTAAGGCTTTAAAACAGGTTAATGATTCTTTATTCCAACAAAGTTAACAAGAATTAACAACAATTATTCGATACTAATTAATAATGATTACTTGTTCMATCATTAAATTATATTTATTCAGTTAATGATGACTTTTATCAGCATGAGAAGAATAATTTCCGACTGCTGCATTTTAGCTACGCTACAAAAGCATCCGCTTTCTGAAACTCCCCGGCGGCAGGCTGCCGCCCACCCGAGGCCCCCCCCCTGCTTTCTTACTGATCCGATTTTTGGCGAAAACAGGGGCCGATATAGCATATATGGCTTGTTCAAACCAATTACTTTTCTCCCCAACACCTGTAATTAATTGTTTAAAAGTGCGTTTTTKATTTAAAAAACGCACTTTTAAACAAAAAAAGAGCCTCTTTTTCAAGAGGCTCTTCCTTCAAAACGATTGCAAACTCTGGTATTTTGTGTTTGCTCTGTGATCCCGCTGGGATTCGAACCCAGGACCCCAACATTAAAAGTGTTATGCTCTACCAGCTGAGCTACGGAATCATTACTTTTTCAACTTTTTCGGTACTGCTACCGTTTCGGTTCTAAGCGATTCACTATGGTTTTAAATAAGAAAAGCCTTCTTTCAAAGGCTTTTCGTGATCCCGCTGGGATTCGAACCCAGGACCCCAACATTAAAAGTGTTATGCTCTACCAGCTGAGCTACGGAATCATTACTTTTCAACTTTTCCGATACTGCTACCGTTCCCGTTTAAAGTGGTGCAAATATAGGGCGATTAATAATACGATGCAAGTGCTAATTGTAATTAATTGTAAAGTATTTGTTAAGCTATTAATTGCCAATAAACTACATTTTAAATACGGCTATTTTACCCTTGTCGCCGGCCAATAAAACCAGTTTTCCATGTTTAGCTCTGCGGCAAACATTAAAGCTGGTGTTATCAATTTTTTTCCAGGACTCGCCGTAGGCTGCCGATAAGCTGGTACCAGATGTCCCGGTGGATAAATATGTACGCCCCTGTATGCGCTCTACACACGACTGAAACCCCGTAACACCTGCCGGTAAAACCTTGTAGGCGTTGCTTTTTTTGTCGTACTTACAAATTACAGAATCCGTGACTTTATCTTTTGAATAGTTACCCCCTACTGCTACCAGCAAATCATCAGATATGGAAAAAGAGCCTTTACTGCCTGCATTTTGTGCCAGCGGTAAACTTTTTGTTTGCCATTGTGGCTTATCGCAATTACACAATTGTAAAAAACGGGCCACCATGCCGCCGCTTGCTATAACCACACCCAAATCTTTATTAACCCTTAAACAGGTACCGCTTGCTGCAAAGGCCGCTTCGCCGGGTAAGGCATCGGGCGTGTTTTGCATCTCGGACCAAGTTTCGCCGCCATCTTTGGTTTCCATCAGCAGGAACTTATTTTTTATAGGGTCGCCTAAAATATAGCCGTGTTTGGCATCGGCAAAATCCATGGCATCAAAAAAATATATACTATCGGTTTTGCGGCATTTTTCCTGCCAGGTTTTACCGCCATCGGTAGTTTTTAACACCAGTGCGGGGCTGCCCGAACTCATGATTACGGCCTCTTTATCATTAAATGCTTCAATGTCTCTAAAATCGGCTTTTTCATAGCCGGCAACCTGCTGCCAGGCCCAGGTTGCGCCGCCATCGGTAGTAATGGCTATGTGGCCTTTGCTGCCGCTTATCCAGGCGGTTTTATCATCAACAACCGATAAACCGCGAATACTGGTTGCCTTATCCTGCTGTAAAATGGTGATGGTTTGCGCT
Source organism: Mucilaginibacter sp. P4_D1 (assembly GCF_056401935.1). Taxonomy (NCBI): domain Bacteria; kingdom Pseudomonadati; phylum Bacteroidota; class Sphingobacteriia; order Sphingobacteriales; family Sphingobacteriaceae; genus Mucilaginibacter; species Mucilaginibacter sp. P4_D1. The sequence goes on along the minus strand of NZ_JBFUIJ010000012.1, from coordinate 41,817 downwards.
GCCGAAATAAATGGCGTAAACAGTAAAACTGTGATTATTAGCTGGTAAAAACGTTTCATGAAGCCTAAATTAAGCCTAAACCGGGCAAGTAACAACTACCCGCCAATTTTTTAATTTATTATAATGCTTTTTGACGGAAACGTTTATATTTGCACGCTTGTTAATAAAACAACAGGCCCGGATGGCGAAATTGGTAAACGTTGCGGTCTCAGAAGCCGTTGAGAATTGTCTCTTGAGAGTTCGAGTCTCTCTTCGGGCACGCCGGAAATGAAGTTGAAAGTCTTAAGTCTACAGTCTAAAGTGAAACACTTAAGGCTTAGAACTTAAGACTTTAAACTTAAAAATGCCCAGGTGGCGAAATTGGTAGACGCACCATCTTGAGGGGGTGGCATCCGAATGGATGTGTGAGTTCGAATCTCATCCTGGGTACTTCGCAAAAATTCAAAATCAACTTCCCTTTACAACGTGAGGTTATAACAACCTCCTTTGCAAACATCTGATAATGTTAGTTGTAACGTATATACATTAAACACACCAATGTATAAATCTGCATTATCCATATTCATAACCTTACTTACAGCATCAAACCTAAGCGCGCAAAGCCCCGCTATACATCAATACAAAGATCATGTTTTCCCTAATATCGATATAACAGAAAACCTAAGCTACAACCCAGGCGCGAAGCCCGATGATAAAAAATCATACTTATTCGATTTATATCAACCCAAAGGCGACCATTCTACCGCAAGACCACTAATTATCTGGATGCACGGCGGTGGTTTTAAATACGGCTCGAAAACTGCCCGGGGCATCAAAATATGGAGTACTGATTTTGCCCGGCGCGGTTATGTGTGCGCGGCCATTAACTACCGCCTAAGCAAAAACAACCCGGTATTCCATTTTGATGAATTGCAAAAAAGCTGTTATTACGCCGTACAGGATGTAAAAACAGCCATAGCTTATTTTAAACAGCACCATGCCGAATACCATATCGACACCAACAAAATAATTCTTGCCGGTAACTCGGCGGGCGGCATAATAGCCTTGCAAGCCGCTTATAGCAGCAATGCCGAACTATCAAGACGTACAGGCGTAGTTGACTCGACAGCCTTGCTTAAACCCGACGACAAAGCCAAAATTGCCGGCATCATTAACTTTTGGGGAGGCATTCTTGACATCCGCTGGTTAAAAAACGCGCGGGTACCTATTGTGAGCGTTTACGGCTCACATGACCGTATTGTAAACCCCATACAGGTAGATACCGGCATGTATGGCAGTATCACTATCCATCATAAGGCAGATGACCTGCATATAAAAAACAACATAAAAGTATTTGAAGGTTTTGGCCACGAGTTGCAACGGCATTTCAACCCTTTGTTTGATGCCGGTAAACCCACGCAAAAAAGATGGCTTGAGGCAGCACAATTTGCAGCCGATTTTTACTACGAAATATTATTTAAGAAACCGGAGTAAACAATTGTTGTTTTTTATAGTTATAATGTTGAATTTGCTTTGATCCAATTAATTACAAGTACATGAAAGTCACAAAAATTATAACAATTGCAACCATAGCGCTCATGAGCTTTGAGGCTTTTGACGCCACTGCCGAAGCACTACCGGTTGTTGAAGCAACATCTGTTTTACAGATAAAGCTTCCGCCTCCGCCGCCAAGGCCACCTGCACCGCCAAATCCGTTCAGGAGGCGTCACAGGCGCATTCACAGGCATCGCAGGTTGCATATAAAATTGCCGCCGCGTCCGCCTGCACCGCCAAATCCATTACATTTGCCAACACCGCCGCGCCCGCCTTTGCCGCCGCGTCCATAATTATAAAAGCCCTCCCGATAGTACATCCGGAGGGCTTTTATATTCAGGTTTATTGGGGAAGGTTATAAAAAAACGATTCGGTTACAATTTTACTGTCTTTAACTTCATACACACAAACTTCGCTCATCATGCTTCGGCCCTGCCCTTTATAGGTTACATCCATATCCATGGTAACCGAAAAAAAGTTACCACTCACAATCGGGTCAGATACCTGGCCGCTGTGAACCTCTTCAACCATATCATACCATTGCTGGTTTTTGGCTATCGCAGCCTCCTTGCCTTCCGAAAGCTCCATATGCGAACCCTTGGGTTCATGGCTCACCACATTATCGGCATACAGCTCATCTATGGCATCTAAATTTTTGCCGGCGCGGCAAAGCTCAACTAATTTTTCGGCTACTTCCTGTGTGTTCATCTCAATTGGTTCTATTGGTTATTGTTGCATAAAGTTACTCAGTAATATAAAAAACACAGCATTATTTGTTTTAAGTTTAGGTTAAGCTTTATTCAAGCTCTGGGGCGGAAAATACAAAATCGAACAAGGACCTATAACTTCGGTTCTTACTACTCAGACGTGTTTCGGTTCAAATAAACATCGGCTTTGAACGCTGGCTACTACTCACCCCGGCTACGCTGCGCTGGCCGACCCTCTCTCCGGCAGAAGCCGCAAAGAGGGTGAAGCTTATTTTTTTGCCCCTCTATGCGACGCAGTCGGAGAGAGGGGTGACGCCCCGATATTTATCGGGGTTGTCGGGGTGAGTCGAATCGCCGCAATGCGATAAACGTAATTCCTCCTTCCGCGTTTCGCCAAATTTCACCATTACCCAAAACTGAAATAACAAAACAAAACGCGTTAACCTTTCACCCTTTACCTTTCGCCTTTAACCTCCTCCCCTTTCCCAAAAAAAGTTTAATAAACTCAATTTTTTATGATTACTTTGAAGGTTAAATTTTTGCAAGGGATACAACAAATTAAATGYAGCTTACCCGCTTAGAAATCAAGGGCTTTAAGAGTTTTGGAGATAAGATCACCATTAATTTTAATGAGGGTGTAACTGCTATTGTAGGGCCCAACGGCTGCGGTAAATCAAACGTTGTCGACTCCATCCGCTGGGTATTGGGCGAACAAAGCACTAAGATGCTCCGATCGGAGAAGATGGACAACGTAATATTTAACGGCACCAAAACCCGCAAAGCAGCCAACCTTGCCGAAGTTTCCCTCACTTTTGATAACACCAAAAACGTACTGCCTACGGATTATTCGCAGGTTACCCTTACCCGCAAGCTTTACCGCACCGGCGAAAGCGAGTACCGGTTGAATGATGTACAGTGTCGTTTAAAGGATATTACCGATCTTTTCCTGGATACGGGTATCGGCTCAGATTCGTACTCTATTATCGAGCTTCGGATGATTGACGAGATCATTACCAACAAAGAAGGCTCTCGCCGTAATTTGTTCGAGGAAGCATCCGGCATCTCTAAGTACAAACTGCGCAAAAAGCAAACTTTTAACAAGCTTAAAGATACCGAGGCCGATTTGGAGCGTGTGGAGGACCTGCTTTTCGAGATTGAAAAGAACCTGAAAACACTGGAAAACCAGGCAAAAAAAACCGAGCGCTATTACCGGATAAAGGATCAGTATAAATCGCTGAGCATTATGTTGGCCTCGTTCCGCATCGTGTCGTTCAGCGAATCGTTGGCAAAAATTCAGGACCAGGAGCAAAAGCAAAAAGCGGATAAAGGCGGCATTGTTGCCCAGATAGATACTTTGGAGGCAGCCCTGCAACAACAAAAGCTGGATAGCATCACCAAAGAGAAGAACCTATCGGTACAGCAAAAAACCACCAACGAATTTGTATCCAAGATTCGCGCGTACGAAAGCGAGAAAAAGATCAAAAACGAGCAGCTAAAATTTCAGCAGGATAAAGAAGCGCGCTTAACCGAAGAATTGGATAAAGATAAAAACCAGTTAAACCACGTTTTTTATAACATCAAACGCTTGTCGGAAGAAAAGGCGCTGGAGGATGAAACCCTGCAAACCATTAAAACCCGCCTGGCCGATTTGAAAGAAGCGGTTGACGAGTTGCGCCTGCAGCAAACATCGGCCCGAAACGAACTTACCGAAATAACCGGTATCAATACCCGCCTGCAAAACCAGGCCTATAAGGCCGAAAAGGACATTGATATCCTGCAAATACAGCAGCAGGCCCTGGAACAGGAAAGTCAGCGTAACATGGAAGACACCACCAATAAGGAGGTGGAACTTTCGCACTTTAACCAGGTAGTTGCCGAGCTGCAAAACCGTAAGGAAACGCTGGATTTTGATTACCAGCAATCCCTCGACTTTGAAAATAAGTTAAAGGAGCAGATAGCCGAAACAGACAGCGAGCTAAGTTTGGTAAAAGATACCATCATTAAAGAAAGCCGCAAGCTGGACGCCAAACAAAACGAGTACAACCTTACCAAAAGCATGGTGGATAACCTGGAAGGCTTTCCCGAGTCCATTCGTTTTTTAAAGAAAAATACCGACTGGGCCAAAAATGCCCCCCTGTTTAGTGATGTATTGTTTTGTAAAGAGGAATTCCGCGTAGCTATTGAAAACTACCTGGAGCCGCTGATGAACTATTACGTAGTTGAAAATTATGATGAAGCTATAAAGGCTATCCAGCTATTGAGCAATTCGTCACGCGGTAGGGCGCATTTCTTTATCCTTGAAAATTATAACGAGATAAACCCCACTAACCCTGCTTTTGAAAATGCGGGCGCGGTATCGGCCCTTAAGGTTATTGAGGTTGATAAACGCTACATTAACCTGTGCAACCATCTGCTGAAAGATGTATACCTGGTTGATGACGATAAAGACCAGCAAATTAACAACGCTGCCCTTCCCGATGGCGTTGTACTGATAGGCAAAAGCGGCAAATTCAACAAATCCAGGCATACCATGGCCGGCGGATCGGTTGGTTTGTTTGAGGGGAAAAGGATTGGGCGCGCCAAAAACCTGGAAAACCTGGCTAAAGAGATTAAGGGTATAGAAAACCTGGTTAACACGCAGAAAAGCAAATCTGACGAATTACATAGTAGATTATCTGCCTTAAAATCATCAACCAAAAGCGCCGGGATTAATGAGCAGCAGATGATCATTAACCGGCTGAACACCGAACTGATCACGGTAAAAACCCGGCAGGAGCAGTACCAGACATTTATTGAAAACAGCCTTAACCGTAAGGATGATATAGCCCGCAAAATTGAAGGCATTAAAGCCGAAATGGAAGCGTTGCACCCGCAGCTGGCCGATTTAAAAGCCCAGAAGCAAATTCAAAGCGAACTACTTGTTGATAAACAGGTCGAATTTAACGAGCTGAACGAATATGTATCGGTACAATCAAACGCCTTTAACCAGGAGAATATCCGTTTTCACCAGCAGCAAAACAAGGTATCGGGCCTGGTAAAAGACCTGGAATACCGCGATAATCAGCAGGAAAACCTGGAGGCCCGCATTAAACAAAACAGTACCGAACTGGAAAAGGTAAAAATTGCCATACAGGACAACCTGAAACAATCTGATAACTCCGATGATGACCTGCTGGAGATGTACGAGCAGAAGGAAAACCTGGAGAAAGCCACTCAACAGGCCGAGCAGGAATACTACCAATGGCGTGGCCTCATAACCGAAAACGAAAACGAGATAACCGCCCTTCGCCGTAAAAAAGATAACCACGAGGTAATTGAAAATGAACTTCGTGATGAGCGTAATAACCTGAAGTTGGAACTAAACGCGCTTAAAGAACGCCTCTCGGTTGAGTTTAACATAGATATTGAAGACCTGCCAGAAACCGAAACGCCGGCCGAAAGCGAACAGGAGCTTCGCGAAAAGGCCGAGAAACTAAAAAAACAACTGGATGATTTCGGCGCTATTAACCCGATGGCGGTTGAGGCCTATAATGAGATGAATGAGCGTTACACCTTCATCCAGGCCCAAAAGAAGGACTTGAGCGAAGCTAAGGCATCGCTGCTGGCCACCATACAGGAGATTGATGATACCGCCAAAGAAAAATTTATGCATGCCTTTGTGATGGTGCGTGAAAACTTTATCAAAGTGTTCCGTTCGCTGTTTAATGATGAGGACTCATGCGATTTGATCCTGACTGATCCAAGTCATCCGCTTGAATCGGACATTGACATTATCGCGAAGCCAAAAGGTAAACGCCCGCTGTCTATCAACCAATTATCCGGGGGAGAAAAAACCCTTACGGCCACAGCCATACTCTTTTCCCTTTACCTGTTAAAACCAGCCCCATTCTGTATTTTTGATGAGGTTGATGCCCCATTGGATGATACCAATATTGATAAATTCAACAATATCATCCGCACCTTTTCAAAAGATTCGCAATTCATCATTGTATCGCACAATAAACGCACCATTGCCAGCACCGATGTTATTTATGGCGTAACCATGGTTGAGCAAGGGATATCGCGGGTAGTAGCTGTTGATTTGCGGGAACTGGCCGATTAGATGCAGATGTTCTCACGCAAAGTCGCTAAGGAGATAAGACGCTAAGAAAAAATAAGCTAATCGCTTTGCGTCTTTGCGCGAAATACCTCTTAATTTAATACTATTTGCCTGGGTTCTATATTAGTATCCCGCTGAATTAAAAAGGGACAAAAGATAAGAATCCCTTGCCCCTTTTATTAGGTAATATCATGCTTTCAGCTTTACGCCTTAAGCTTTCGGCTTATTTATGCGTAAGTGTCTTTTTACTACCTACCATTCCTCTAAACTTACGTTCGTCTAATTTCAGGGTCATGGTGTTTACCTGGTCGGCTGTCATGGTTTGTGATTTGCCCAGGCTTTGAACTCTTGGCCCGGATACAGCGTAGGTACCTGTTTTAACAAAGTTTAAAGCGTGTTGCAATAACACTTCTGTACTATCGCCAAAATCTTTGGTAACATCATCGTAATCATTTTTACCTGGGTAATCGGTGGTGCCAGGATTCATACCAGCGTAATAGCCGCCTACGCCGGCCGAGTTTTTAGTTTCAAACTGCGGCACATATAACTGGTATTTATTAATATCTATAGCAAAAAAGCCTACCGGTTTACCATAGCTTGTGCGGCCAATAAACTGTACATCCATTTCGGGGCGCAGGTTATTGATAGTTAATTCGCTGGCCGAGGCTGTTGACCCGGTTACAATAAAAAATACCCGGCTGATATTTAACGTGCCGTTTTTAGCAAAATTTACGGTGTTATTTGCAGGTAAAAAGTCGCCTTTTTGAATATTATATACCGCGCTCAACAAGGGGTGATTATCGGCCTGTAGCTTATCGTTATAGTAATAAGTGTACATTTTCGATCCGTTTTTAGCAGTCGGCACAATCAGGTTGTCTAAATATTCGGCAGTTGATACATAGCCGCCGCCGTTATAACGTAAATCAACAACCAACTCGGTAACACCAGCATCGGTAAAAGCTTTAAACGCCTTTAATAATTGCGGGCTGGCATTGGTTGGCGAAGTAAAGGTATTAAACACCACGTATCCCACTTTTTTGGCACCCTCGGTAAATACTTTATAGGTTAAAACCGGGTTTGTGGTATAAGTTGCCACGGCTAATGAAACATCAGCAGATGTCCCGTCGGGCTTCTTCACGGTCATGGTAAGCGGATCGGTTCCAAAAATAGCATTTACTACAAACTGAACGTTTGTTCCGTTATCATAATCAAGACTGGTACGGCCGTTTATTTTGGTTATCTGGTAACCTCTTTTCAGGCCCGCATTATCTGCCGGCGAACCGGGATACACGTATTTGATGCGCAAATCCGTAGTTTCCTGGTATAAAACCGAAAAACCAAAATCGCCGTTGGTACCACCTAATTCTGTAGATACCGAACCGTCATCGATAAACGAATATTTAGCCGAACCCGGATCTGCAGCGTAATACTCATAAGGCTGACCCGTGGCTGGGTTTATTTTGTATTGCGAGATTTGGTCAACCTCTTTGGTAAGTGCATCTGCATCGGCAGATGCGGTGATCTTGCGTGGCTGAAATGTTTTGTAATCGGGTATGGCATCGTACCATAAATAAGTTTCCTTGGCATACAGATAAACAGAATCTTTTATCAAATCGAGCGTAGTACCCGTTTTAGTAGGGGCAGTTAATATACCATCATCAGTGGTGGTATTTTTCTTTTTTGAGCAGGCGGATAAACCGGCTGCCAAAATTATAGTTAAGTAAAATATTTTTTTCATGTACAACGAGTATAATGTGTTAACGAAATAAAAATAAGTATGTTACAACAGACGTTACAAAAATTTATCGACGCTGATATAGTCAATCCCAACGGTTTCAGCACATAAATTATCTACCTCCGAATTACCTATCATCAAAATATCCCTACGTTGCAGGTTATGCTCCTGCATTAACAGGTGTATTACATCGGGCTCTGGTTTTGGGGCGGTTTCATCGGCCAGGTAGCAGGTAAGATACGGTTCAAGCTTATGCCACTCCACCTGTTTTATCTTATTTACCTGTTGTATAACTTTCCCGTTGGTAACAATAAATAGCTTTTTACGGTCAATAACCACTTCCTGAAGTAAGGTAAGCATATTTTGGTATAAAAGCAATTTCAAGGGCAGCTTGGCGGTATCAAAAAGGCCGTAAAATTTATCCTTGTACTGCGCAGCAACAGGAAACTCCTCTTCAAGTTTATCAAATACAAACTCCGGCCCTTCGGCAACGTAGGTATCTGTCATCAAGCTAATTACTTGCTTGGCATCAACCAGTTCAACATACTCCAGCATGTTTGCAAACAGGTAGTACACCTGGTATATATAATCTTTGGCCGGGTATAAAACATCATCCAGCTCCAGTACAAACGCGTTTTTGCGCTTATCAATATCCTTATATGTCATCGTTGCCGGCAATGATTGTTATATTATATTCGTTAAATAATACTTCCGATTGTTTTAACAGTTCGGTTTCCCGTTCACGGAAGAGGTAAACCTTGCCTACCCCTAAGTCGAGGCATAAAGCCAGCATTTCGTGCGTATAACTGGGCGATGCAGGGTTAGGCAGCCGAATGAGCTGGCCGGGCTTCAGCATAAAATCCGGCAGGTCCATGTAATCGCCCATGATTATGTCGGCGCCGTTTAACTTGTTTTTCTGCTTGTAAGCCGGTGCAGCGTTTGCTGCCGTTATCAGTATCTTCAATTTAATAGCTAAGCTTATGGTACAATTAAACCGTCTTTCATAATAACCGTACGGTCAGACAGGTTGGCAAGATCCTCATTATGAGTAACAATTACAAAGGTTTGGTTAAAATCCTTACGCAACTTAATGAAAAGTTCATGCAATTCCAGCGCGTTTACCGAATCGAGGTTGCCCGATGGTTCGTCGGCAAATATCAACGCGGGGTTGTTGATCAGAGCCCGTGCAACAGCTACACGCTGCTGCTCACCGCCCGAAAGCTGGTTCGGTTTATGGCTTACCCTATCGCCCAGGCCCAATAAATCCAGTAGCTCTTTAGCCTTCTTTTCGGCCTCTGATTTTGATACACCTGCTATAAAAGCCGGGATGCACACATTTTCCAGGGCGGTAAATTCGGCCAGTAAATGGTGAAACTGGAAGATAAAGCCAATTTTCCGGTTCCTGAAATCACTCAGATTTTTATTGTTAAGCTGGCTTAGCTCGATATCATTAATATATAACTGACCCGAATCCGGCCTGTCTAACGTGCCCAAAATATTAAGTAAACTGCTTTTGCCGGCGCCCGATGCGCCAACAATGGTCACAATTTCGCCACGTTTAACCTCCAGGTCAACACCTTTCAATATCTGTAACTGCCCGTATGACTTGTAGATGGATTTAGCTTTAAGCATAACGCAAAGTTACTATTTTGGTTGATTTTATCGCGGCGTTGATAACCTGCTAAATTTTAGCTAAATTTAAGGCGATGATGTTAAAATAGTATAACAAAATATACTAAAACCCGTATAAAAGGCGACAATACAAAACTTTAAAGTAGCAATAAACTTATCGCAAACACCTAAATATAAGATATGCGCCTTCTGATAGTTTGCTGCATTATACTTTTCAATGTATCACTTATAAATGCTCAACAGCTATTTGTTGAAAAATATCCAATGAACGTTTACGGCGCCGGCATTCAAAGCTGGACTATGGCACAGGATAACCAGGGAGTGCTGTATATTGCCAATAACGATGGCGTTGTTAAATATGATGGCCTAACCTGGGATTTAATGCCCATTGCCAATCAAAACTATGTGTTTTCGCTGGGGCTTGATTCAAAAAACGAGATTTTTGTAGGATCCTATAACGAGCTTGGTTATTTCAGGAAAGATAGCGCAGCAAATTACAAGTATCATACCCTATTACCCCTGCTTCCCAAAACCTATAAAAACCTGAATGATATACGCCAAACAATAGTTTTTAACGACGAGGTATTTTTCAATAACAATAAAAACATTTTTCGGTACAGCAAAGGCAAGCTTAAAATACTCAACATTGCCGATAACTGGTTATTTAGGCTAAAAAAGCAATTGTTTTCGTTAAGCGGTAATGGCTTGTTAGTTTATAAAAACGGCGGGTTTGCCGATGCCGGTTTTGGCAAGCAACTAGCCGGATTGCATATAAAACGAATTGCCGATTATGAAAATGGTGAATACCTTTTGCTCGACGATAATAACCGGATATGGTCATTAAACCCGTTGGAAGCCGATAGCAGTAAAAAAATGCTGCTGCTTACCAAAAATCCGGTTACCAGCACCAAAAATATTCCTGTGCGAAGCCTGCTATACATGGATATAGGGAAAATAGTAATGGCTACCGAGGAAGGCGTTTATATTTTAAACAGGGCTGGCCAAACGGTAAACTTCAATTCAAAGGATATGCTGGGGCTTAACCTTAATACCGGCTTTTGCTTCCTGGATAAGGCCCAAAACATTTGGCTTGGCGCTGATACCTATATTACACAGTTGATTTCAAGTTCGCCCTTATCCATATATGACAATAATAATGGCCTCGATGGTACCATATTGTGCCTTGGTAAAAAAGGCAACGATTTATATGTGGGTACCGATAAAGCACTTTTCTATAAAAACGACAATTCAACGTTTTCTGCCATTCCCGGAACCGAAACGGAAAACTGGAACATGTTTAATTTCGGCAACAAACTATACTTAGCTCATCGTACCGGGGTTTTTGAAATTCAAGGCAAAAAAGCCATCCCTTTAATTCATCATTGGTTTATCCAAACCCTGGGTGAGGTAAAAAACAAGCCCGACTGCATGATTATGGGCACCTATAACACGGGCATCTGGCTTTTATCAAAAGAAGGCAACACCTGGCACGAAAAAAAGATCAGGGGTTTTGAACAGGAAACCCGCTATATACAACAGGACGATGAGGGTAATATATGGATAAGCCATTACAATAAAGGTATTTATAAGCTAAGGCTAAACGCGCAGATGGATTCGGTAATCAGCACCGCCTTTTATGATACAAAAAACGGATTGCCATCGACCCTTAACAACCGGATTTACCACTTAAACGGCCGGATTATAGCTGCTACCACCAATGGTTTTTATAGCTACAACAAAACAAAAAACAGGTTTGAGCCCGATGCCATACTTGGTAAGGTAAGCCAGGGGGTTTGCATTTATACAGCTACACAAACTGCCAAAGGCGATATTTACTTTTGGGGTGCGCCATCAAAAAAAGAGCAAAGTGCAGGAGCTTTTATTAAGCAGCCCAATGGCTCATTCAGGTTGCTGTTTACGCCGTTTAAAAAAATTGCGTTGGCTACGCATGGCCTGCTGCCTGTTGATGTAGATGCACCCGTACTTGCAGCTGGCACCAACCAGGTATGGATTGGTAATTTAAAGCGGGTTGTTAATTACATCCCCAATCAGCCAACTTATTACCATAAACCTTTGCCGGTATACATCAAAACCGTAAAGGCGGCAGATTCAACCATTTTTGCTAACGGGGCCGGGCTGCCGCAAAACGATATTCCGTTTTCAAAAAACAGGTTGAAATTTGTTTTTACAAGCCCGTTTTTTGAGGACGCCGATAAAATTCAATATCAATGCCAATTAAACGGGTTTGAAGATAAATGGTCGGCCTGGAGCCATGACCGCGAAGTTTCATTTACCAACCTTGCCGATGGCGATTACACCTTTTTTGTGCGGGCCAAAAATATTTACGGGCAAATAAGCCGCACAGATTCCTATTCGTTTCATGTTACTGCGCCCTGGTTTAAAACCTGGTGGGCTTATTTATTATATGCATTTACAGCCGCGCTGTTATTTTACCTGTTCGGTATATTAAACAATGGCCGTATTAACAGGCAAAAACTGGCGCTTGAAAAAAAGGTGAAGGAAAAAACCAGGGAATTAAGTGATAAAAACGACGAGATTTTGGCCCAAAGCAAGGCGCTGCAGGAATCAAATTTAACCAAAGACAAACTTTTCAGCATCATCTCGCACGATTTAAGGGGGCCAATTGGCCAGCTCAAACAAACCCTCGATCTGGTAAAATCCGGTTCGATCTCGCTGGAAGAATTAGAGGAGCTTATCCCCCATCTCGACGAAAACATTGGCTCGGCATTTAGCCTTACGGATAACCTGCTTTACTGGGCAAAAAGCCAGATGGACGGCATCCAGGTAAACCCGGTTTTATTTGACGTAATGGAAATTGCCGACGAAAACTATCACCTGTTTAAATTGAACACCGACAACAAACACATTGAACTGGTTAACAACATTAATAAAAGCATTGCTGTTTACGGCGACAGGGACATGATAAAACTGGTATTGCGCAACCTGCTTGGCAATGCCACTAAATTTACCGCGGTTGACGGCAAAATAACCCTGGGATACAGCACCAAACCCGGCTTTGTTGAAGTGTATGTAGAAGATACCGGCGGCGGCATGTCTGCCGAGGATATTGCCAAAATATTCCGCAAAGAAAATTTCCATAAAGATGGCACCTCGGGCGAAAAAGGCTCGGGGCTGGGGCTCTCGCTTTGCCAGGATTTTATCGAAAAAAATGGCGGTAAACTAACCATCCAAAGCAAATTGGGCCAGGGCAGTAAAATTTCTTTCTGGCTAAAAGGTGATGATAAAATAAGTACTGTCAAATAAACGCTGCAATCCTCCCCTACTTTAAACAAAAATTGTAGATTTACCGCAAATTCTTCAAAAAACATGAATATCCACGAATATCAGGGCAAAGCGATATTGAAAAGCTTTGGCGTACGAATACAGGAAGGCATTGTTGCTGACACACCCGAAGAGGCTGTTGCAGCTGCCCAAAAATTGAAAGAAGACCTGGGATCGAGCTGGGTGGTTATAAAAGCCCAGATACATGCCGGTGGCCGTGGTAAAGGCGGTGGCGTAAAGCTGGCCAAAAATCACGACCAGGTTAAAGAAATTGCAGGCAATATTATTGGCATGCAACTGGTTACCCCACAAACCGGACCCGAAGGTAAAAAAGTTAAGAAAATTTTAGTAGCCCAGGATGTTTACTACCCCGGCGAAAGCGAAGTAAAAGAGTTTTACATGAGCGTACTGCTTGATAGGGCTAAAGGCCGTAACATTATCATGTACAGCACCGAAGGCGGTATGGATATCGAGGAAGTTGCACACTCGACCCCCGAATTGATATTTAAAGAAGAAATTGACCCTAAAGTTGGCTTGCAGGCTTTCCAAACCCGCAAAATCGCTTTCAACTTAGGTTTATCTGGCGAGGCTTTTAAGGACATGACCAAGTTTATAGCGGCCCTGTACAAAGCTTATGATGCTACCGATTCATCGCAGTTTGAAATTAACCCGGTTTTAAAAACATCTGATAACAAAATTTTAGCTGTTGATGCCAAGGTTAACCTGGATGATAACGCCCTGTACCGTCACCCGGATTACGCCGCTATGCGCGATACCGACGAGGAAGACCCTACCGAAGTTGAAGCCAGCAAATCAAACCTTAACTATGTAAAGCTTGATGGTAACGTAGGCTGTATGGTTAATGGTGCAGGTTTAGCTATGGCCACCATGGATATTATTAAAATTGCCGGCGGCGAGCCTGCCAACTTCCTCGACGTTGGTGGTACTGCCAATGCCGAAACCGTAAAAGCAGGTTTCAACATCATCCTGAGCGATCCAAACGTTAAAGCCATCCTCATCAACATCTTTGGTGGTATCGTTCGTTGCGATCGTGTTGCACAAGGTGTTATTGATGCCTACAAAGAAATTGGCAACATCCCTGTACCTATCATTGTACGCCTGCAAGGCACCAACGCCGCCGAAGCAAAAGCACTCATCGATAATTCAGGATTGAAAGTATTCTCGGCTATCTTACTAAAAGAAGCTGCTGAAAGAGTTAAAGAAGTATTGGCTTTGTAGTTAAAGCTGATTGAAACATATATTGAAAGGGGCGGTGGGTGTAAAACTCATCGTCTTTTTGTTTTCTTGTAGAGACGCATCACATGCGGCTCCCCATGCATTACTCATCAAGTTATCCACAAGCATCATTTAAAACAAAATGTCATTTCGAACGAACGAGGAGAGGTTTTGAGCGTTGGCGTGAGGAGAAATCTTTTACGCCCTTACATTCCAAGGTACTTTAGTAATACAGGGCGTAAAAGATTTCTCCTCGTACCTCGTTCGAAATGACATTTTTTTTAGCTTTAAAAATGATCCCCTTGTCATCAAAATGCCCTACCAACAGCCGCCAAATAATCCGCCCGGTTCGACTTTTTGAAAACAATATCCCGGCACTTGTTAAATTGTACAAACGCCTTTAGCGCTACTGTTATCTTCCCTATCATAGCCTCGTCAAGCTCTGTCTCTTCAAAGTGCAGGTTGTGTACAAGCAGTATTTTTTGTTTCCTGTCGGCTTTGGCATCCATGCGAGCTACAAATGTATCGCCTACCAGTACCGGTAACGAGAAATAGCCATACTTACGTTTGGGCGCGGGTACAAAGCATTCAATTTGGTAGTCAAAGTCAAAAAAGTCCTTCAGCCGGTGCCTGAAAACATTCAGGATATCAAAGGGCGAAAGGATAAAGGCATCGCCCGCCAGTTCAACCTCAGTTTGCTGACCGGGCAGCATATAAAGCGGGGCGCTTTTCAGCCCATCTACCTGTACCATGCGCACTTCACCTGTAGCTACCATTTTCTCCAGTTCTTTTTTAACCAGGTTGCCCTTCACGTAACGCGCGCGCCAGGCCATTTCTTTAACGTAGGCAATCCCCAATGCCCCCAGCGTACGCCTGATCACAAATCGGGCAAATTCCTCTGCCGTGGGCATGGTTAAATCTGTATCCGCGGGGATTAAGTTCATCGGCACATCATATACCTTATGGAAAGCCCTGGTGCGGGTAATGGTCAGCTTGCCGTCAAGGTACAACCTTTCCAACGCCACTTTGGCCGGCCGCCAGTCCCACCAGCCCGAGCTGGCTTCCAGGCGGTCGTTTTCAAAATCGCCAACCATCAGGGGGCCTTCGCGTTCCACCCTGTCGAGCACCTGTTTCATGAGGCGGGCCTCTGCCGGACTTACAGGCTTCCGGTTTACCGAGAAACCTTCCTTAACGGGCAGCGAAAAACGAAAATCTCCCATCGGGATATACCCCGCGTCGGAAGTAAAATATTCAAAAATCCGGCCGTCGGCGGTTAGTTCGCCCAGCCATTCCGGCTCATAATCGGGCACCCGCGCGGCCATTACGTGGTGGTGCGCCCGTTCAACCACGTAATTAGTATCCAACTGCACAAACCCCAGGTGATCAATCAGCCGGTAAACTGCTTCAATCCCCGTCCCAAACTGCGCCTGCCGGGCCAGGCCAGCGGCATGGAGGATGATTTTGCGGGCCTGGGGTTTGGTGAGAGTTAGTGGTTCCATAATTCAAAATAAGGAAATAATTTGCAGATGGGACAGCTTCGCGCGAATTGTTGCGGGGCAAATACACCAAAACTGGGTTAACATAACTTAACACATTTCAAACACAAAATACACCAAACACCTGATAATAAACAATTTATATTAAAATCATGGTTAACACTAAACTGACGTCTCGAGTAACTGGAGTTGCCGAAGTATTGACAATTTCAGTCTTGATTCTTGACTCTTAATTCTTGATTCTTCTTCATGGCGATGCCTGCGGCCCGGGCTGTACACTCATACGCGCACAAGGCATTAGGCGCCTGGCCGGTATCCGTTGCCATCCCTATCGCGGGGGGGAGTTTGGCTGAACTCGGATTAGGCAGTTTTTTCAGATTACAGGATTTTGCATACTTCAGACCTAAAGCACTCACAAGTACCCCATCGCTCTTGCGCTAAAGTGAACTTTGCCTTCTCATAACACGTCCCGGACTTATTTCGGGATCCCACAGAACAGGCAACCCACTTGATGTATACGTAGCATGTGAGGTGCCGAAACGAGTTCGGCAGGACTTTGGGAGTGATTGCTAAATTGTTACCATAAAGGCAAAAGTTGCTCACTTACTGTTATTTACCGGTGGTCTTCGTGTAATCCAGTTCCCTTACTTTAACAAATGCATTGCCCTGCATTTCATAAAACTCTTCCTTGTAATGGGTGGCATCCTGAATAGTCAAAATCCGGCGGTTCTTTTGAGCTTGTCCGGGGATTAGCTCATCATCCCATTCATAGGTGAACGCTTGCCCTGCAGGGTCAAAAGTGCCGGTTTGCATTTGAATGTCGCTGCCGATATGATTATTGATAGAGGTGCTGATGTATTTCTTTTTGGGGTTGTCAAACCCTTCAATTTGCATGCTTTGGTAAAAATCCTCCTTCATTTTCCCCTCGGCAACGGGTACAGGTAGTTTCCCGCCTGTCATTTCAACGCTGTAAAATCGCCCGTTGTAGATGGGCTTACGCACCAGCGTACCTTTAACAAAGGCCAGCTTTGCATCCTGAAACAGCCAGGTGCCGGCAAGTTTTCCCAACTGCGCGTGTGCTGTCCCCGGCCGGGAATAATCAAGCAATTGCGTCATGGTGTCGGGTTGTTTTGGCGCCTGTGCGTACACTGCACTACTAAAAGTTACATAGCTAAAGATGGCCTGACATAACCTGATTAACACTTTCTTTAAAATTATTTTTTTCATAAGATAGAGACGTTTATAAACTTAGTAAATTCAAATACCTGTAAACCCACAATAAACCTGGATAACGCGTGCCAGGCCACCCTGCTATCATGTTAAGGCTGCGTCTTTTTCAGCTTCCCCGCAAACCGTTTGTCGGTTAATGAAACCAGGAAATTCTCCAGATCGGTTTTTTCCTGTTCAGTTAAATTCATTGGCGTTTTAAGCAGGGTATCGCGGTTAATGGAGTAGGGTACAATTTTATCCGGGTCGTTGTAGTAGTCAATTACCTGTCGCAGTGTTTTAAACATGCCGTTATGCATATAAGGGGCGGTTATTGCCACGTTACGCAAAGCGCCTATCTTGAACCTGCCCAGGTCATTTACCTTTTTGGTAACGCAGGCGCGGCCGCTATCTGACATTTTTTTTCCGTCATACAAACCGATGGAGCGAAATTCGACATCATTGAAGTCGGGACCGAAATGACACTGGATACAACGCCCCTTGGTATTAAAAATAGTAAAGCCCCGCCTGGCCGATTCGCTAACGGCGGCCTCATTATCATTCAGGCGCCAGTCGTCAAATGGCGAATCGCCGGTTTCCAGTGTACGCTCAAATGCTGATAATGCCTTGGCTAAGTTATTGGCATTGGGCGCTTCGTTAAAAATGGTTAAAAATGCCGTTTTGTAATAAGCATTGTTTTGCAGTCGCCACACGGCTGTAGCTAAGGGCATATCCATTTCAATAGGATTTTGGAGCGGGATCAGGGCCTGTTGTTCCAGTGTGGCGGCACGCCCGTCCCAAAAGAAAGCTACCTGTAAGCTCATGTTCATAGCTGAGGGAGTGTTACGCACACCTTTCCTGTTGTGTACACCTAAGCTGATGGCGGAAGTATCGGAAAAGGCAAACTCCTCTTTGTGGCAAGACGCACAGCTGATTTTTTTAGTGCGGGAGAGTATTGGGTCAAAAAATAACTTGCGGCCCAATGCTGCAGCCGTTACCTGTTCCGGATCATTAAACGCGCTTAGCGAAATAACCAGGATGAAACCAAGCGCTAATAGGGTGATGCAAAACTTTTTCATGCACGATGTGGCTATTTGGCCGCGGTTATTTTTTTAAATAGCAATCCATCAGTCCCTTGCCTGCGGCCCATACATGTATCCTGTACCACATGAAATTTAAGGGAGTCTTGCCGGCCAAAAAACTCAACCTTATAGCTACCTTCATATTTGGCGTTGCAGGTAGGATCAGACATGTGGAGTGTATCATTGTTCATATGATAAGTTCCGCTTACAAATTCCTTTTTATTGATAAAACCATCAAAGGTTCCATTGGCCCTGAAAATGGCCAGAAAATTAAAGGGCGCCCCCTGGTAAGTGCCTGTATGTTCCCATTTCCCAACCAGGAGGTTAGTCTCGGTTTTAAAGGCGATAGCGGAGGATAGCATAATTACTAAAGTGCTAAGCAGGCAAAATTTCTTCATGGCAGTGTTTGATGATGATCGGGATATCTCCAAAAAAACAAAATTTCGTCCGGCTTTAATTGCGCGTATGTTGCAAATACTTTAGAATATGTTGCATGTAATAGCTCAGCGATGAACAAATAAGGTGCATAACCCCTTAGTACAAGTTTTGAGTGGCCGCCTGCTGGTTGATGACCTGTTGACCTATTTTATAAAATATCCTGTAAAGCACAAGCCTTTCAGCCCCTGATCCTCTTCACAATCTCCTCCTTTTTCATTCGCGAAACCGGGATCTGACTATTGTCGTCCATTACAATAAAACCGCCGTCTGATTTTACGTACGAGCCCATTTTTTTAAAATTGATGAGGTGTGATTGATGGGTACGTAAAAAATTGACCGTTCCAGCAGTTCGTGGTACTCTTTGAGGGTTTTGCTTGCTAAATATTTTTTGCCATCCTCTAAGTAAATATGCGTATAGTTCCCTTCGGTTTGTAACCCCTTTAGCGCCATTCTTGCACAATGGAAACAAGCGATGCACACTTGTGACTTTCCCAAACCAAAAAATTCCCCTCAATCGCCCAAACCTTATTAACTTACACCAACCTTTATCATTCACCACATGTTAAAAAAGCTTTTCGCCATATTGTTTTTACTGCTTTGCCTGGTTACAATGGGTGTTTGGGTAGTAGGTTCGCACGGGCAGCTGCAATTCAGGCCGGAAATGACGCAGGATTGGGTAATTGTTTCAATTATCACCACCACATTCGGGTTGTTTGTGTTTTTAATGTTCGGCAAAGGCAAAAAAAGCGGCAAGTATATTGAAATAGAGACGGTTGGCAGCCTTGATAAAGCCCTTGATTTGGAACTGGCTAAAATAAATTCTGCTTTTAGGGTAGCGGTTGATGAGGACATCAAAGTAAAGTTCCCGATTGTTTATGCCAGTGTCGAAAACGGAAATAAGTTTTCGCAAATATACATCGCCGCAAAACGAAAGCTTTACTTGCCCGATTTTTGGCGGGATGGTGTTTGTTTAGCCAACGGCTCAACACCCGATATTAATCAGCTTGCTATGGCTATTGATTACTGGCTTGGTAATAACATTACAACAAAAGCACTATATCAAAAATTCCCGTTTGTTACACCCAATGATAAAGCCCATGCCTTTGACATAGGCCGGGAGGTTGAATATAGCTGGCACCAAACATTAAATCACCCGCCAACAGACCACTTAAAAGAGTTTATCAGCCTGGCAATGGACGACGAAGTTTTAAGCAAACTTTTCCCGTTCACCAGCCTAAACAGACTTTGCTTTAGCAAATGTACCGGCTATCCCTACACCGGCGATATAGCAACTATAAATCCGGTTGACGAAGGCTATTTTGAAGTAAGATTGCCCAACAACCAACTACTGGGCAGCGGAACAGCAGCAGAAGCCCTAAAAATACTCAAAGACAGCCTCCCTGCCGATATTGGCCCGGCAGTAAAGGGAACGGCAGAGGATCTTTTGAAATGAGGTATGCTGGCAGAACAGCTTTTTAGTTGTCAGAATCAGAATTTTTCACATGTAAATGATTTTTCAAAGGTGTTCAAGAGGGCTGAGCCGTTTTCAGGATTTGAGAATTTGCAGAATTTTAGTTGCGTATGTTTATATGAAAAAGCTCTCGTTTTCCCCAAAGTGTCAGCAGAACAGCTTCGGGCAAAAACTGTCAAAACGATGGTGGTCAGGGCAGTGGCAGGGCATAGGAAGTTTTGCCAGAAGGGGCGACCTGTGCGGGCAAAGCAAGGGGACAAATAATTCAAGCCCAGGTTTTGGCCGTTTTGCAGGGCAAAGGCCAGGAGCGCAAAGAAGCATTTCTGCTGACTTGATTTTTTGGACACTTTTGTATCAAGACAAAAGTGTCTGGCCCCCGCGGCCAAGAGCGGGCCGATGTTGTAGCTTCTACAAAATAATTTCGTAACCCACAAAAACATGAAGCATAGTTTGGAGATTGTTTCGTTCATCACAATGGCGGTTGTGATAGGTGATTGTGGATGTCCCCCAATGATGATCAGGAGAGGGGCTTTTTTATTTCTGTAGCTGGCTTTCTATGCCGGAAAATTTCCTGCTTTATCCTAAAGAAGGCGTAAATCAACAGGGTTAAGCCCAGGATCCAAAACAGGGCATAAAAATTTCTTAGCTTCTCCATTCTATGCAAATAGAATAAAGGTGCTGTTGATTAATTGACATCAAATCGTCCTTGTATAGCCCCGTTTGCGTAGTTACGAGATTGCCACGCTATCGCTTACAATGACGTGCTTGTAAGTTACTGACTGTCAATATCAAACTACCGTCATTGCGAGGTAGTTTGCTGCAGCTCCTGTCTTGCTACTTGATACTTACTACTTGATACTCCAAAACCAACTACTTCATACTATATACGAACTCACATTACTGTAATCAATATTAGTTACCACACTATAATCCGGTAAAAAGGTATTCTCGCTGCTCAGGGCCATGTCCAGTTCAAAACTGGCGGGGTATGGGGTGTTCAGCAGGCTGCCTTTGGGGATATAGGGGAACAACTCGGCATAAGTTTGAATCTGGCTGTGGTTAATGCGGCGGTAAATGAACATGCGGTGCAAATCGCAGGGTTTGGTAAGGCCGGAGGCACCTATCATCTGAATAGCGCTGCCTACTGTGGCCTTGTGAAAATTGGCTACACGTACCTTTTTATCGTCGACCACCAGTCCGCGCATCAGGCCTTTATCCTGCGTAGCCACGCCGGTTGGGCAGGTATTCATATTGCACTCCAGCGCCTGGATGCAGCCCAGGGCGAACATCATGCCGCGGGCGCTGTTACACATGTCGGCACCGATGGCAAAGTTCTTCACCAGGTCGAAACCGGTAGCTACCTTGCCCGAGGCAATGAGCTTGATATGTTTTTTAATATCGAACCCAGTCAGGGCATCGTACACAAATGCCAAAGCCTCGCGCAGGGGCATACCTACCGAATTCGAAAATTCAAGCGGGGCTGCGCCG
Source organism: Mucilaginibacter sp. P4_D1 (assembly GCF_056401935.1). NCBI lineage: Bacteria > Pseudomonadati > Bacteroidota > Sphingobacteriia > Sphingobacteriales > Sphingobacteriaceae > Mucilaginibacter > Mucilaginibacter sp. P4_D1. The sequence goes on along the minus strand of NZ_JBFUIJ010000012.1, from coordinate 20,391 downwards.
GTGCCGCCCTCGCCCCCATCAACGGTGATAAAATCGGGGTAGATGCCGGTTTTAACCATCGCTTTGCAAATAGCCAAAAATTCGCTTTTATGGCCTACGCACAATTTGAAGCCGATGGGTTTGCCACCGGATAGCTCGCGCAGTTTTTTAATAAAGGTGGTTAAGCCAATAGGATCGCTAAAAGCGGTATGGTACGGTGGCGATACCACATCCTGCCCCATCTCGACCAAGCGGATGCGGGCAATTTCGGGCGTTACCTTGGCTGCCGGTAAAATACCGCCATGCCCCGGCTTGGCACCTTGCGACAGCTTAATCTCGATCATTTTTACCTGCGGCAGCACGGCACGCAGGGCAAAGGCATCATAATCAATAGTACCATCCTTATGGCGGCAACTAAAGTAGCCGGTGCCTATCTGCCAGATAATATCGCCGCCGGGCTGCAGGTGGTGGTCGCTCAGGCCGCCTTCGCCGGTGTTATGGGCAAAGTTATCCAGTTTGGCGCCGCCGTTAAGGGCCAGTATGGCATTCTCACTCAGCGAGCCAAAACTCATGGCCGAGATGTTGAATACGCTGGCCATATAAGGCTGCGTACAATCGGGCCCGCCAACTTTTACACGGGGGGCCATATTTAGTTTATGGTGATCAATAGCGGCAATGCTGTGGTTAAGCCATTCGTAGCCGTTTTCGTAAACGTCAAGCTCGGTACCAAAGGGGCGGGTATCATCAACCATTTTGGCCCGCTGATACACTACGCTGCGGTTTTGGCGGTTGAACGGTGTACCGTTGGTATCACTTTCAACAAAGTACTGGTATATTTTGGGCCGCAAATCCTCCATCAAAAACCTCAGGTGCCCAAACACCGGGAAGTTGCGCACAATGCTGTGCTTTTTTTGCACGAGGTCATAAAAACCCACAGCATAAATGGGCACCATAATAATGAACGACCATGCGGCGGGTTTCCAGATGATGGTCCACCCTGCCAGCGCAGCAAATATGATAAAGAATGAAACTATAAAAAGCTTTCTCATTTTTTTAGGTTATGAGTTGTGCGTATTGCGTTTTGAGTTGAAAAAGTAGCCTTTTACTTACAACAACATATTAATTACTTAACATTGATATGGTATGTTTGATTTTAGTGGTTAGTCAAATCTAAAAAAACTCCTGACTCAAAACTAAAAACTTAAATATTTAAACTTTTACGCAAGTGTATGGTTAAACTTGTATCTCATTGTCTGCGAATTGTAAATTAGCAATAATAGATGTTTAAACATCTATTATTGTATTATCTTTGTATCAACAAAAAAAACAAATATCATGTCAACACAAACAGCAACAAAATGGGTTATCGACCCAATGCATTCAGAAGTACAATTTAAAGTAAAACACTTAGTTATATCAACCGTAAGCGGCTTTTTCAAAAGCTTTGCCGGTGAGTTAATCACAGATAACGATGATTTTGAAAACGCCGAGATCGACTTTACGTTAGATATCGATAGCATCGACACTAATCAAAGCCAACGTGATGAGCACTTGAAATCGGCTGAATTTTTTGATGCAGCAACCTATCCAAAAATCAGCTTCAAATCAACTTCATTCACCAAAACCGGTGACGATGAGTTTGCTTTAAAAGGCGATTTAACTATCAAAGACGTTACTAAACCGGTATCGTTAGCTGTAGAATTTGGCGGTTCGGCTGCTGATTTTTATGGGAACACCAAAGCAGGTTTCGAAATCAGCGGTAAAATTAACCGTAAAGAATTTGGCCTTACCTGGGACGGCGTTACCGAAGCCGGCTCAATTGTAGTAGGCGAAGACATCAAACTGTTAATTAACGTTCAGTTTGCCAAACAAGCTTAATTGTTTGAATGCTGTTGCTGTGTTTTAATAATTAAAATGCCGCTGTTGTTAAGTATACGTAACAGCACGGCATTATTGAAAACAGCAAAGCAATACAAACTTTAATTAAAAAGCCATCCCGAAAAGGATGGCTTTTTTGCGTCAATGATTTTTTAACAAACCACCCCACCCGAGGGCTTGTGTGCCGACTGTAGTCTTTTGTTACCTACTTCACCAGTGGCTTCAACACCATCTCCCATTTATCATAGCCCTTTGGGTTTAAATGCAGGTAATCGCCTTTAAATAAACTACTATCGGGCTGGGTTGTGCCGGGCTTGTATATGGCCGGCACTAAATCAACATAATGGCTTTTGGGCTTATCCTTGAGGTAGGTTTTAATCAGGTCGTTAGCTTTATAAACTTCGGCATAATATTTAACGCGCGACGGGCTTGGCTTTACCGACATAAAATAAATTTCTGTTTTAGGCAACCTGGTATGAATGATAGCCCACAGCTTGGTAAATTCATCGGCTACAAATTGCCCGGATTTACCAGCAGCTATGTCATTTTCGCCGGCGTAAATGAATATTTTGCGGGGCTGATATGGCACCAGGATATAAGGCGTATAATAATCAACCAATTGTTCGATGGTGCTGCCGCCAACGCCGCGTTTAATAATAGGCTTATCGGCAAAACGTTGTTCCAGATCGCTCCATAAGCGAATGGACGAACTGCCGATAAATAAAATACCGTCCTTTTTAGGGAAGCTCACGCTATCCTGGTGTTTAAAAGCCCTGATCTCGTTATCAAACGGGAAGCCCTGCTGCGCAAATACGTGGGTGGTAAAGGCACAGCCAATAAGCAATAAAAGCAGTTTTAATTTCATGGTTTATGTAGTAAGGCGTTCTTCAAAAAACAAAAATGGCAGTTGATTTTCAATGCCCTGTATTACCCAAACCGGCCCCTGCTGTGCATATAATATAATTTTAATGGGTTTGTTTTGCTTTTTCTCAACTTCGGCCAATACCTGCAGGCATGAGCCACATGAGGTTACCGGCCGGGTAAGTTCAAATTCATCTGTCTGGGCGGTTACCGCCATAGCTTCAACAGGATCATTGGGGTGATTGGCCCCCCAGTAAAATAATGCTACACGCTCGGCACACAGGCCGGATGGATAGGCTACGTTTTCCTGGTTGCTGCCGTAAATAATTTTTCCGCTTTGCAGGCGTAACGCTGCCCCTACCCTGAATTTTGAATATGGAGAATGGGAGTTTTTTAATGCTTCGGCTGCTTCAAGGCACAGCCTGTAATCGGTTTTATCAAGTTGCTCAATAGCGTCGTATTCATCGAACGCTATTTTAATTTCGTGGTTAGTCATGGCCTCACCCTGCCCTCTCCAAAGGAGAGGGTTCTTTTTTTAAAAGTTATATAAAAACTATCCCCCTATCCATTTAAAGAATAGGGGGATACAAGGTAATGAATATTTTCGAAATATGTTTTGATATACTTAAATTGTCTGAACCGGAATTTATCGAATTAAAGAATTAGCAGAATTTTAAAAATTCGAGAAATTCCGATAATCCTAAAAATTCCGGTTCAGAAACCTATTTACACCGCCACCGGCAATGCCACACCGTCGGCCTCTTCGGCTACCAGCGGGTTAATGCTTTCGTCATCTTTTTCAACCCGCAGGTTGTTTACAATGTGCATTTGGCGGGTTGGGGTATTTTTGCCCATAAAGTATTCCAGCAGGCCCTTAATATTAGCATCTTTCAGGATCACAGGGTCAAGGCGGATGTCTTTGCCTATAAACAAGCCAAACTCATCGGGCGATATCTCGCCCAGGCCTTTAAAGCGGGTAATCTCGGGCTTGTTGCCTAATTTGGCTATGGCGTTACGGCGTTCCTCATCGCTGTAGCAATAGATGGTTTCTTTTTTATTACGCACCCTAAATAGTGGCGTTTGCAGAATAAAAACGTGGCCCGCTTTTACCAGGTCGGGGAAAAACTGCAAAAAGAAAGTCATCAGCAGCAGGCGGATGTGCATGCCATCCACGTCGGCATCGGTAGCTATTACGATGTTGTTGTACCGCAGGGCATCCAGGCCATCTTCAATATTAAGGGCGTGTTGCAGCAGGTTAAATTCTTCGTTTTCGTAAACTACCTTTTTGGTTAGGCCGAAACAGTTAAGCGGTTTACCCTTTAAACTAAAAACTGCCTGGGTCATTACATCGCGCGATTTGGTGATACTTCCACTGGCCGAATCACCCTCGGTAATAAACAATGTAGTATCCTGGCGGCGCTCGTGGGTATCTTCAAAATGCAGCTTACAATCGCGCAGTTTGCGGTTGTGTAACGATGCTTTTTTGGCGCGTTCATTGGCCAGTTTTTTGATGCCTGCAATATCCTTACGCTCCCGTTCTGATTGCAGGATGCGTTTTTCTAAAGCGTCTTTAACAGCCGGATTTTTATGCAGGTAATTATCTAATTCCTTTTTAACAAAGTCGTTAATAAAAGTACGCACAGACGGGCCTTCGGGGCCGATGTTTTGAGAACCCAGCTTGGTTTTAGTTTGCGATTCAAAAACCGGTTCCTGTACCTTAATAGCAATTGCGGCAACTATTGATGCCCGGATATCGGCTGCGTCAAACTCTTTTTTATAAAACTCACGAACGGTTTTTACCACTGCCTCGCGAAAGGCCTGCTGGTGGGTACCCCCTTGCGTAGTGTTTTGGCCGTTTACAAACGAATAATATTCCTCGCCATATTGCTGCCCGTGGGTCATGGCTATTTCAATATCCTCGCCTTTAAGGTGGATGATAGGATAGCGCAATGTTTCTACATCGGTATTACGGGTAAGCAAATCGTACAGCCCGCGTTCCGAAAAATATTTTTGACCATTAAAGTTAATGGTAAGGCCCGAGTTAAGGAACACGTAATTCCAGATCATGCTCTCGACAAACTCCGGGATAAAACGGTAATGCCTGAAAATGGTATCGTCGGGTATGAAGTTGATAGCGGTACCGTTACGCTGGGTTGTTTCCTTTTCGGCTTCATCACGAATCAGTTCGCCTTTGGCAAATTCGGCCAGCTTGGTACGGCCCTCGCGGTATGATTGTACGATGAAATTGTTTGATAGCGCGTTTACCGCCTTGGTACCCACACCATTTAACCCTACCGATTTTTGGAAGGCCTTGCTATCATATTTACCACCGGTATTTATTTTACTTACGCAATCAATAACCTTACCCAGCGGGATGCCGCGGCCATAATCGCGTACCGATACTTTATGATCGCTCATATTTACCTCGATGGTGCGACCGCTGCCCATTACAAACTCATCTATCGAGTTATCTACAATCTCTTTAAGCAATACGTATACCCCATCATCGTAAGCCGAGCCATCGCCCAGTTTACCGATGTACATACCGGGGCGTAAACGTATGTGCTCCTTCCAATCGAGCGAACGGATACTATCTTCACTGTAATTAACTGGTTCTGCCATTTATAAAGTAGAATTTTAAAATAGGTGTCACTATGCACCTATCTGCAAAAATAAAGTTTCGGCAATGAATTGAGTGTTCAAAACTGTCAACTTATTAACATTATATCTGAAATACACGAATGCACGCTAATTAAAGCGAATTTCACGAATCTCATGACTATCATGATTAACTGACAAGAAAATCCACTCCTCAATTCGTGAAATTCGCCTTTAATTGGTGAGAATTAGTGTGTCTATTAATGGGGCTTAAACTTAAGGCAGTTGCTGGCCCTATCAATGTTCCTGAAAAACTCAGCATCTTTTTCGTTGGTAAAACAAACCGCCATAATGGTACCGGTATGGTTACGCTGCAAAATAATAAGCAGGGCGTATTTGTAGCTCTTGGTATCGGGCATGTCCATCAGTGTTAACAGGTACGATTTACCCGCATCGGCATTATAACGGGCCAGCACATTGGCCGGGATAGACCTGACAGAATTATCCTGTTCGCCAGAAAAATTAGTAGCCTGCGCTTTACCAACCTCCAGGTACGATGAATCGGGATTTTGCTGCTCATGGTTGCGCTCCAAACTCAGCCAGTTTTGTTTTAAGGATTTTACCTGGAACCATATTTCAAACTCGCGTCCGGGAATTTCCATGGCGTAATCAAAAGAAAAATTCTCGTTGTTTACAGCCTGTATTTCCCTGAAACCTTTGGGAAAGGTAAAAGTAACATTGGCATTGGCCAAAATTTTTGAAAACTCGCGAAATTGCGCACTGCCCTTTACCGGTTTAACCGGTGTAGCAGTGGCCGTTTTTTTCTTGTTGCCGGCCAAATATCGCGGGTGCTTTACCTGTGCAAAAGCGCAGATAACGCATAACGATAATATAGCATGAAGTAAAATATGCTTAAACTGCTTCACAATAGTTTTCATTAACGGCGAAACCAGGGATGTTTCTAAGTGTAATTCTATAAAAATAGAACCACAAATCAAAATTAATTAAAATTTAAAAACACAAACAACTAAGTTAATATCAGACATTTGCGGCCAGTTAAATAACATGCTGAACCGCTTGCTTGCTCTCTTTTTTAACCTATCAGCAACATTTTCCTAAAAATACAATAACAAAACGGCTTTATTAATTTTGTTGCTAATTTAGTTTCGGCACAAATTTTAAATAAACATGAAATACCAGGACATTCCACTTATTAATAACCAGGCCATTCATAATTTTGAACTCATTATAGATGGCAACAGGGCTTTTATTGATTACAAATTAAAAGGCGACAAAATTTACCTGATACATACCGAAGTACCGGCAGAGATGGAGGGCACGGGCGTTGCCGCGGCTCTTGTAGAGAAAGCTTTTAATTATATTGAAGATAACCACCTGAAAATTGTGCCCCTTTGCGCATACATTGTCGCTTATTTAAAACGCCACCCCGAGTGGAAGCGGCTGCTGGCGATTGCAGAGTAGGGCGAAACAACACCCCGCCTGTAAATACGGTATTTACGGGCTGGGTGTTGTTATGGCTGCGGCCGATTTTTTTTCCGAAGGCGATTATCCGTTGGCAACCCAGCGCTTTTTTTCAAACACTCACCGACAAACCGCAGTTTCGGCCACACATTCATCGGTAATTTTCCGCCGTTTACCGGAAGTTTGCTTTGCTTCGCCTAATAACCATAGCTAAAAGCCCATTCTGTTTGCACTTTTGAATCAACAAATCGCAATCACCATGAAAACTTTACTTGCTATACAAATCATCCACCTGATAGTTAAAGCTGCCGAACACGCCGAAACTATTATTCACTCTATAGGCCATTTGATAAAATAGCCCCCCGCCCCCTGAAGGGGGAGCTTTATATCAGGTTTCATATAAATCAACGGTACTCCAATAATGTTATTTATACAAAAACACTATAAAAAGGGAGATAAAACAAACCGGAACCGGGCAAAATCGGCAACCGAAGATAAAACGGTTAAAGTACGATGAGCCCGTAACCAAAAACATAAAGAGCCTCACCCTGTCCTCTCCAAAGGAGAGGGTTCTGAAAAATCAAGGTTTTTGAAAATAAAATATGCAAATCAAAAGTCCTCTCCTTTGGAGAGGATTATTCGCACTATGATGCTTTTGGGCGCTCATGAATGCTGTTTAGGTGAGGCTGGAGCTGTTTTAAATAATTCATTGATATTTCATTATTCTGTTGCATTTTTACCCTATGGCAAAACCACCCATTATCACTGTAAAAAACCTGGTAAAAAATTACGGCGATTTTGCTGCCGTAAAAGGCATCAGCTTTGAAGTTTACGAAGGCGAGATCTTCGGCTTACTTGGCCCCAATGGCGCCGGAAAAACTACCACCCTTGAAGTTATTGAAACCCTGCGCGAAAAAACATCGGGCGAAATAACTGTTGATGGCTTTAATATTGATACCGATAAAGACAGCATTAAACAGCGCATAGGTGTGCAGTTGCAGGCAGCTGGTTATTATCCCAACCTTAACCTATCGGAGCTGATAGAGCTGTTTACCGGCTTATATGGGGTTGACAAAACCCCCACCGAAATGCTGGAAAAAGTTGCGCTTGTTGATAAAGCCAAAGCAAAATATAAAGACCTTTCGGGCGGGCAAAAGCAGCGTTTTTCTATCGCCACCACGCTTATTAATAACCCACGCATCATTTTTTTAGACGAACCCACAACCGGCCTCGACCCGCAGGCCCGCCGCAACCTTTGGGATTTGATCCGCGAAATACGCGACCAGGGTACAACGGTTGTGATAACCACCCATTACATGGACGAAGCCGAAGTGTTATGCGACCGTGTTGCCTTTGTTGACGGCGGCCACATCATTGGCATAGATACCCCCGATCATTTTATTGACCAGTTGGTAGAAACTGGTTTCGAACGTAAAAAACAAGTTAAACTGGCCAACCTGGAGGATGTTTTTATAAACCTTACAGGTAAGGAATGGCGGGAAGGGTAGAGAGCCTCACCTAAATCCTCTCCAAAGGAGAGGACTTTAAAAGAACAGAGATAATACATAATATCGTAAATAAATAAAACCCGTTTTTACCTCCCTCTCCTTTGGAGAGGGCCGGGGTGAGGCCAAATGAACTAATGAAAAAATATAGCAATACTAAAGCAACCCTGGCTATTGCCAAAGCAAGTTTTAGGGCCATACTACGCAGCCCGTCGGCGGTTGTGTTTACGTTGGCCTTCCCTTTAATATTTATTATTGTTTTTGCCAATATCGGCGGCGGGGCGCCTTCGGTTGATGTTGGCGTTGCCAAAGGTTGCGATACTGCAGGAAAGGTTTATCAGCAACTCAAACAGCGACAGTTGATAAATTTCATAACAGATCAGTCAACAGATGATATGAACAAGAACCTGGCTAAAGGGCAAATAGATGCTATTATAGATATTAAACCGCTGGTGCCCATGCAGCCTTTGAATATCAAAATACAATACAGCCAGGCTTCAAACAAAGGAGGCATTTTAAAATCGATATTGAACAATATTTCCTACAATGCGCAGCTGGCCGAAATAGCCAAAATACAATCCGTATCAGGCTTTAAAATACCCGAAGCTGTGCACCTTGAAGAAACTACCGTATCCGGCCGCGCTTATAAATACATCGATTTTATTTTACCGGGGCAGTTAGGTTTTTCGATCCTGAGCAGCGGCGTTTTTGGTACCGCCTTTGTTTTCCTGAGTTTGCGTTTAACATTGGTTATCAAGCGCTTTTTTGCTACGCCGGTTAAACGATCAAGCATTGTGTTGGGCGAGGCGCTGGCCAGGATAACCTTCTCGTTACTGGGTGCGTTGTTCATTATTTTAGTTGGCCATTACCTGTTTGGCTTTACACTTATCCACGGGTTTATCACGGTAGTAAATATGCTGGTGCTCTCGGCTTTCGGGCTCATTATATTTATGGGCTTTGGATTCATCATTTCGGGCATTGCCAAAAACGAGGGCACGGTGCCTCCCCTGTCTAATATTATTACCATGCCGCAGTTTTTACTGTCGGGCACTTTTTTTTCTGTAACAGCTTTCCCTAAATGGCTACAGGTAATCAGCAATGCTTTGCCTTTAACACACCTAAACAATGCCATGCGCAAGGTGGCTTTTGAAGGTGCGGGCTTGGCAGATGTAACGCATCAACTCCTGATCCTTTTAATTTGGTTTGTTATTGTTTATGCTGTGGCTATAAAGACTTTTAAATGGGAATAGGGGGAGAATCAAGAGGTTAGAGTCAAGAATTAAGACCAGGAATATATTTGCTTCGCATTATCCAGGGAGTAAAGCAATTTCCAACTTTATAAATCTATCACGCTTTATCAGCAATTAGTTAAACGGTTCTCCCCAGGCGGTGACATCAAAATATATAGCCAAATTCAAACTACTTAATAGTTGKACATGCTTTGAACTGATAGCCATACCGCCCAAACGCTGATTACCGGCATGAAAATCCATAATTACCTGAACGAACGCATTGGCATTTGCAGCTAATGTACGCACGCCTTCAATATCTTTTTGCAAAAACGTTAACAGTTTTTCAAGTTTGTCTTCAAATTCGTCCGCCTCGGGGTTTGGAGTAAATTCAATGCAGTTAAAGTTATAAACCCGCCTTCCGTCGGGTCTTAAATCGCCGATGTTCCATGCCCTTGTTGGTTGTAGCGTTGTAAAACTCTGTAATATGTCCAAATTAATTATTTCAGACTCGGCCCTGAAGTATACTGTATTGCGCGATTCCATTCCTACATTAAATATGTCCTTTTTTTTAGCATCGATATAAACCGCAAAGTAAAAGTATTCGTCCACTACCGGCAGGTATACAATTATCAAATCATCTTCCTTCTCCCTATCTATGCGCTCAATCCTAATCTTACCATCTTTCAATGCTGGCTGATGGATTTCCAGGTATTGTGCGGTAGCTCCTAATGTTTTGGATAAAAACTCATTTTCAATTAAAAGGACCACTTCTTCATTAGTCATATCACACGTTTTTGGCAAAACAAATGTAAGCTTAAACTGCCATTTTCTACTGCGATAGGGATAAAAGCGGATACCGGCCCGCGCCTAATGCCTTGTGTGCGTATGAGCGGTTAGCCCGGGCCAAAGGCATCGCCATAATAATTTAATTTGGTGTATAAGTATCTTCAGCCATCTTTCCCGAGGTATTTCCCGCTAAATAAATTTTATCCACCAACATTAAATTAATGTTAATAAAATAGATATTTGCGTTTTATTAACATTGATTTAACGTGAACAAATTTTACTTATTTTTATTGGTACTGATTATTGGCTCTTCGGCAGTACAAGCCCAGGATAGCAAAGTGGGCACATGGGGCATAGCCACCGTTGTGTTACCGGGCGATAGCGCTCATAAATGGGGCGGATACTCAGAAATTCAAACCCGTACAAATGGCATGTTTACACAGTTTCAGTACTACGAGGCAAAAGCGGGTGTAAGTTACGATCTGGATAAAAATTTCACAGCCCTGCTTGGTACCGGAACTTACCATACTTATGATTATACCGACCTTGACAAGGGCCCAACTACCAACGAATTCAGGTTTTGGGAGCAAATGACGGTTAACCAGTTTTTAGACCGCTTTAAATTCGAACACCGTTACCGCATAGAGCAGCGCTGGGTAAATGGCGATTTCCGTAACCGTTTCAGGTATCGCCTAAATATGTTTATTCCTTTAAACCACAAAAAAATTATTGCCAACACCTGGTTTATCTCGGTTTTCGATGAGGTATTTTTTAATAACAGGGTGCCGAATTTCGAGCGCAACCGTATATCTGCCGCTTTGGGTTACCAGGTTGATAAAAGCTGGATTGTACAGGCAGGCTGGATAAATCAGCGTAATTACACGGCTATACAAAGCAGTGCCAAAAGTAATATTATGCTGATGCTCATGTACCGTATTAACCGCAAAAACGCTGTGCAGCGCGAGCATGTGCCTACTACAACCGATTAATATATTAACACCGCGGTTTAGTCCATTACATAAAAATATTTTTAACTGCATGTTAATTTGTTGTTACCCTTTGGGCTTCATCGTTAATAATCATAACAAATAGAAAATTTCGATTGTGATTTCTTGATTTTGCTGTTAACTTAGCCGCCGGTTTACAAATTACAAATATCTGACAATAAAAAAATGAGCTTAATAATTGACGTACACGCCCGCCAGATTTTAGATTCGCGCGGTAACCCTACTATCGAAGTAGAAGTATTAACTGAGAATGGCGCATTCGGTCGCGCCGCAGTACCTTCTGGTGCATCAACCGGTGTACACGAAGCTGTTGAACTTCGCGATGACGATAAAACAAAATACATGGGTAAAGGTGTGTTAAAAGCCGTTGCTAACGTAAATGACATTTTAGCTCCCGAATTAAAAGGCATTGACGTATTTGATCAAAACAGCATCGACGCCCTGATGATTGAAATTGATGGTACCGAAAATAAAGGTAAAATTGGTGCAAACGCTATATTAGGTGTTTCATTGGCAGTTGCAAAAGCAGCCGCACAGGAAAGCCGCCAGCCTTTATACCGCTACATTGGCGGTGTAAATGCCAACACTTTACCTATCCCGATGATGAATATCATCAACGGTGGTTCGCACTCTGATGCCCCTATCGCTTTCCAGGAATTTATGATTATGCCGGTTGGCGCTCCTTCATTCTCTGAAGCTTTACGTTGGGGTACCGAAGTATTCCACAACCTGAAAAAAATTCTGCACGACCGTGGCTTATCGACCGCAGTTGGCGACGAAGGTGGTTTTGCACCAACTTTTGAAGGTACCGAAGATGGTGTTGAAACCATTTTGAAAGCGATTGAAAAAGCGGGTTACAAACCAGGCGAAGATATCTTTATCGCTTTTGACTGTGCTGCATCTGAATTTTACAAAGACGGCAAATACGATTATACCAAATTTGAAGGCGAAAAAGGTGCTATCCGCTCCAGCGCCGAGCAGGTTGAATACCTTGCCGAACTTGTTGCCAAATACCCAGTTATTTCGATTGAAGACGGTATGGCCGAGGACGATTGGGATGGCTGGAAATTATTAACCGAAAAACTGGGTAAAACTGTACAGTTGGTAGGTGACGATTTATTTGTAACCAATACCAAACGTTTACAACGTGGTATTAACGAGGATACTGCAAACTCAATCCTGGTAAAAGTAAACCAAATTGGTTCGTTAACAGAAACCATCAACGCGGTAACTTTGGCACAAACCAACGGTTATACCTCGGTAATGAGCCACCGCTCTGGCGAAACTGAAGATGCTACCATTGCCGATTTAGCCGTAGCATTAAATTGCGGCCAAATCAAAACCGGTTCGGCTTCACGTTCAGACAGGATCGCTAAATACAACCAATTGCTTCGTATTGAAGAAGAATTAGGCGCAAACGCAAAATTCATTGGTAAAGATTTTAAATTCTACAAAAAATAATTTCGACCGATATCAGGAGCCATCTGTACAAAACGGATGGCTCTTTTTTATAAAATGACCAATATTGGGGCCGCAATTGATGTGAGCCTACAACTTAAGTAACGCCTGTTACGTTATAAACAAAATACCAGTACTAAATTTTGATGGATAAGAAAAGGATTTCGAGGGGGTTGTGGTTGTTATTGCTTTTAGCTTTAGTTATTGGGGCCGACAGGATCAGCAAGATATATGTACGTGATCATATCCATTTTGCCATTGTTATTACTGTTATAAAAAACTTTTTAACTATCACCCGTGTCGAAAATACGGGCGCATTTTTAAGTATGGGCGATAAGTTGCCCAATCCATGGCATTTTATCCTGCTTTCGGTTTTACCCGCAGCGGCATTGGCATGGGGCTTATTATATGTGTTATTAAAACGCGGTTTAACACTGCTTAACCAGGCCGGCATCATCGTGATACTGGCAGGTGGCATAGGCAACCTGTACGACAGGGCGGTTTATGGTAGCGTAACCGATTTTGCCCATATGAACTTTGGTATTTTTGAAACCGGCATATTTAACATTGCCGATGTAGCCATTATGGTTGGTGTAGGCATACTGCTGCTAAATGCATTTTTACGCGAACGTGAGCAAAAAAGGCAGGCAGCCGCCGGGAAAGCGGTTACGGCTTAACTATTTAAGTTCGAAATTATATTCAAGGCTATCCAATTGGCTTATAGTCAGATCGAATCGTCTATAAATATTTTTTGCACCCAGCGGCGCGTCTTCTGCCAATTGCTGTATATCTCTTTTGTAAAACAACAGTGTTAAACCATCTTTAATAGCAGTCCTCCTTTTCCAGCTCCAATCGTTGTCCATTGGATGGATGGTGTCATGCGGTAAAAACTTATGGGCATTGATGTTATAAGCAATGTCATAACGCTTTGCAGCCGTATCGTGTGCCGCTATAGCGTCATAAGCAAAGTTATACTTGTATTCGTTGTCTGATTTATACTCCTGAATAAAGCAGTACAGGGAATCTGGTGTGCTGTTAATGATAGTGATATCATGACTTATAGGGTCACATGACGACAATAATAGTGTAATGCAGGCTATTACCACGATGATTTTTTTGATCATATTAATTGTTTAATAACATTGATACTTTTGTATTGGCAAAGTAACCCTTGCCAACATCGTTATTTGATTTTTTCGATCCCTTCTTACGCATAAATTAATCTTACCAATAAAAACCGTATCTTTGCAGAAATAATAATGCCTCGCTAAAAACATAGGCATATCAGTCTATAATATTACAAGCACATCTGCACATCTGAAATTTGCACATCTGCACATTCAAACAAACATGTCATTCGAAAATTTAAAATTAATTGAGCCTCTCCTCAAGGCCTTAAAAACCGAGGGATATACAACCCCCACTCCTATCCAGGCGCAAGCCATTCCTATTGTATTAAATCACCGCGACTTATTGGGTTGCGCGCAAACAGGTACGGGCAAAACCGCGGCCTTCGCTTTGCCAACTTTGCAGTTACTGTTCCAGGACAGGATGGCCCACAAAGAGCAAAAAGCCATAAAAGCCTTGGTACTTACCCCAACCCGCGAGCTGGCTATCCAGATTGCAGAAAGCTTTACTGCTTATGGCAAACATACCGGCTTAAAAAACCTGGTTATATTTGGGGGTGTATCGCAAAACCCGCAGGTTGATGCCTTACGTCGTGGTGTTGATATTTTGATAGCAACCCCAGGCCGTTTACTGGATTTAATGAACCAGCGTTTTGTACACCTTGACCAGGTTAGAATGCTGATACTGGACGAAGCCGACCGCATGCTGGATATGGGTTTTGTAAATGATGTAAAAAAAATCATCGCCAAAGTACCATCAAAAAGGCAAACGCTGTTTTTCTCGGCTACCATGCCTGCCGAAATAACATCATTAGCCAATACCATCTTAACCAATCCCGAGCGGATTGAAGTAACCCCGGTATCGTCTACAGCCGATACTATACAACAGGCCTTGTATTATGTAGAAAAAAATGATAAAAAATCATTGCTGATCCACATACTTAAAGATAAAGAAATTAAAACCGCACTGGTATTTACCCGTACCAAACACGGTGCCGATAAGGTTGTAAAAGATTTGAATAAAGTAGGTATCACTGCCGAAGCCATCCATGGTAATAAATCACAAAATGCGCGTCAGCGGGCTTTAACCAACTTTAAAAACCGTACTACCCGCGTGCTTATAGCTACTGATATTGCTGCCCGCGGTATTGATATTGATGAGCTTACACACGTTGTAAACTACGAGTTGCCTAACATACCCGAAACTTATGTACACCGTATAGGTCGTACAGGCCGGGCCGGCGCCGACGGTATAGCCATGTCGTTCTGCGATTCGGAAGAGATCCTGTTTTTACGCGACATCCATAAACTGATAGGAAAAGAAATCCCTGTTGAGGAAGGTCACCCTTACCCAATGAGCCCCGTGGCTATGGCTGCAAACTTAGTGGCAGGCCAATCCAAAAAAGGATCGGGCAGCTTTAAACGCGAAGGTGGCCGTGGCGGTAGTGGCCGCAAACCATCAGGTGGTGGTGGCAGACCAGCCGGAGGCGGCGGTCGTTCTGGCGGCGCAAGTGGCATGAGCGGCGCAAGCAGATCGTCGGGTAGAAGATAGTTGAGTAGTTGATTGGGTGAATGGCTGACTAAGTTAAACGTCAACCACTCACCTAATCAACCCAATCAACCACTCACCAAAAATATTTGCAACCCTCAGAAAAAATAAATAGCTTTAAATGAAATTCAAAGAACCCATATCAATGAAACGCCTCATTAACCTTTTTAAGAATAAATTCTTTTTGGTTACGCTGGCATTTATTGTGTGGATGATTTTTTTTGATAAAAACGACCTGTTTTCGCAATACGAATACCGCACCCAGGTAAACAAGCTAAAAAAAGAGCGCGATTTTTATAAAGCCCAAACAGACCAGGTTACCAAAGAGCTTAACGAGCTTACATCCAACCCGCAGCAATTAGAAAAATTTGCCCGCGAAAAATATCTCATGAAAAAAGATAACGAGGATGTTTATCTGATTGTTCCTGAGAAAACAGAGAAATAGAGGCAAGAAGCCAGGTATTTAAAAAGCAATGTATTGTTCATTGCTTTTTTTGTTTTTGCATTCTGCCGCTAAAAAACCAGGAAGCTACTCAATTGCCCCCCTCAGGACTGATGCTTACTCCGTTATATAAGGCACCTTTACGTTTTTATACATTGGTTTTTGCAGTTGCAATTTTAGTTTTTGAAAGCTTTCTGTAGGGCCTTTGGTGGCAAACATATTGCTTAGCCAGGCGGGAATGCTGCCACCGGGATCGGCATGCAGGGTGTACAATACTTTAACTTTATTATTACCAACAGGCGTGAGTACCCATTTGCCTTTTGA
This sequence comes from Mucilaginibacter sp. P4_D1, assembly GCF_056401935.1. Classification (NCBI taxonomy): domain Bacteria; kingdom Pseudomonadati; phylum Bacteroidota; class Sphingobacteriia; order Sphingobacteriales; family Sphingobacteriaceae; genus Mucilaginibacter; species Mucilaginibacter sp. P4_D1. The sequence goes on along the minus strand of NZ_JBFUIJ010000012.1, from coordinate 4,163 downwards.
ATCGGCTACACGCACCACACCAGCCTTTCGGGGTACCATATCAGGGATGCAGGGTGCATCAACAGTAATTACTTTGGTAACCGCATCCTGCGATACTTTAATATGGGCTATAAAATCGCGGTTACTCACGGGCCATGGCACCTCTACCATCGAATAGTAATACAACTCCAATGGTGATACCTGTTTTATAATATAGTTTGATGAGGTATGGTACAGCCAATCCTCGCTGTTTTTCACATCCATCAAAACGGCTACCAGCCGCGAGGCCGGAACATCAAAATGGCACTCCACTTTAATGGCGTTTATTTTTGAGTTGGATACTTTGCGTGTATAAATATTTACACCGTCGTTACTGTGTTTTAATACCCAGCCCTCATCGTTTTGGGCAAACGCTGTATTAACAATCAGCAGGAGTAATAATGTTAATTTATAGTACATGGTAGCAAAACGGGTTGCAGGCCCCGATGTAACAAAGCTATATACAAAACAGGCCGGTATTATAACCGGCCTGTCAATTTTAAGTCATTTAGCCTTAACCTTCCTTTTAAAAGCGAACATACCAATCAAACGCTCCCCCTTCAGGGGGTTGGGGGGCTTATTTTAAACTCATAGTTACCTGCCACCGCCTTATATTCTTTGCCAATGAATTTACCTGATAAGGTAACTTTACCTGCGGGGAAGGTGATACTTGCCGTTGAATTTGCCGGTACAGTTACTTTATAAGTAACACCGCTTCCCTCCCGTTTCCATGACGATAAAATTTTGCCGTAAGGGCCAACATGTGTGGCCGTAAATTCATTTAGGCCGGGCACAAAATGCGGCACCAGGATCACGTTTTTAAAGCCGGGCTGATTTGCATCGGGCTGAATTCCTGCAATGCCTTTGTACAGCCAGGCGCCAATTTCGCCAAACATAATGTGGTTAAGTGATATATCAGATTTGGCATCAATCTGCCAGTTCTCGTACAGCGTTGTTGCTCCGTTCACCATCCACCAACCCCATGAAGGGAAAGTTTCCTGCGATGCTATCCTGTACGCCACATCGGGGTAACCATTGTCGCTCAATGCGCTTAAAATGGCTTTGGCGCCAAGGATACCTACATCCAGGTGGTAATTATCGGCAGCCACGCGGGCGGCCAGGTTGGTGGCCACCTTGCTTTTCATATTATCGGGCACCACGCCCCAGAATAACGGAACACTCAATTCGGTTTGAAAACCCTGACCGTAAATGCCGGTTTGCGTATTAAGGTATTTGGCATTGATGGCATTTTTTATTTTTGTAGCCAGGGCCGTATATTTTACAAAATCGGTTTGTTTACCTAAAACATGGGCTGCTTTGGCCAATATCGTTGCATCTGTATAATAATAAACCGACGAGGTAAGTTCAACCGGCGAAACAGATTTTACAGGCACCCAATCGCCAAGGCCCCAGCTGGTAAGGCCGGTCGGGTACAGCTCATCAATATGGTTTACATATTTTTCGATGCTGGTGTAGCTATCTGCCAATAGCCTGCTATCGCCATAAAACAAGTAAATATTCCAGGGGATGATGGCGATAGTGCTTGTCCAATCGGGCCCATTGCCCCACTCATACCCCCAGCCGCCGGTGGGGATAATGGAGGGCAATACGCCGTTAGGCTGCTGCTCATCGCGATGATCGGCCAGCCACTTTTCATAAATAGTAATGGCGTCAAAGTTGTACAGGCCTGTTTCGCTGGCTATGTGGGCATCGCCCGTCCAACCATTCTTTTCGCGTTGCGGACAATCTGTCGGGTAGCCAAACAAGTTGCTCAGGTAGCTGTGATTAGTGGCGCTCCAAATTTGGTTAATAGTTGGGTTTGATGAGCTTACCTCGCCTACCGGTTGTACATCGCTGTGCATAAAGTAAGCTTTCAAACTTTCTTTGGTCAGTTGGATAGGCTTGCTGCTGCTTACCTCTACATACTGAAAGCCTTTATAGTTAAACTTAGGCATAAAGGTTTCTTCGCCTTTACCACCAAGAATAAAAATATCGGTCTGGAAAGGGTCTTTATCATCTGTCGGGCGGTAATGCAGGTCGATATTGGATTGATCTACGTGACCGTTCTTATTCAGCCGCTCGGCATGTTTCAGGCGGATTATTGTGCCCGAATCGCCTTTAACGGTAATCTGGCTTACGCCCGATATGTTGCGGCCTATATCAAACACCCACAGGTTATAATCAATTTTAGTGATGGTTTTGGTGGCTATCTCCTCTACATTACGAATAGGCTGTAGACTTTGGGCCACAATATTGGCCGATGGCGCCGAGCGGTTAATTACGTTTTTCCATCCGGAGTCAACAAAATCGGCGGTATTCCATCCGGGTTGTTCCTTGCGGGCGTCATAATGTTCGGCAGTATAAATACTGTTGAACACAACAGGACTTAAAGACGTTTTCCATTGTGTGTTGGATGATATGGTTTCGGTAGTGCCATCGGTATAGGTTACCCTTAAATCCATACAAAAGGTTGGCCTGCCACGCCATGGCGCCTGGTGAAAAAACCATACAGCCGTGCTTTGATGGTTGTACCAGCCATTGCCCAACAGCACCCCTACGGCGTTTTTACCGTTCTGCAGGTTGGCGGTTACATCATAAGCCACGTAAAGCGTACGCCTGTCAAACCGGGTATACATTGGATCGAGCCGGTGGTTGCCAATTTTTTTACCGTTAATATAAAGTTCATATAAACCTGCTACCGCGATGTATGCCCTTGCCGACCTGATAGTTTTGCCAACCTTAAACGTATTGCGAAAATACGGTGCAGGGTTAGCTGCAATGCCATAGTTATCGCTTATCCACGATCCTTTCCAGTTGCGCATTTCCATCATCCCCGTTTCAAAACTGGTAATTGCCGATGAGCTAAGCTTTTTACCAGCGTTACCCCACAAAACAACCCGCCAAAAATATTTAGTAAAGGGCTGCAATATCTTGCCGTTATAGGTAACCAGGCTGGTGGCCGATGACGTTTTAGTAGTTGCCCAGCTATCGGCCTTACCTGCGGCAATCGCCAGCGAATCGGTACCTACAAAAAGCTGGTAGGCAGTTTGAGCGGCTCCCTGCTGTGCATCGGCCATTTTCCAGGTTAGGCGGGGGTGTTTGGCGTCGATACCTATTGGGGTAGTCAGGTATTCACACTGCAGGCCCATAGCTGTTGGCGTTTGCGCAGCAGCCACAGGGATTTTAAACAAACAAAAAAACGATAAAGCGATGTAAAGCGCAGGCTTACATAAAAGTAGTTTCATATTAAATGGTAGTATCCGGGTTTATAAAAGTAGTAAAAGGTTTTAGCCAAATCATAGTTAAAACTATGCCGAAAGCATGCTTTCAACGTATACCCTGCAATGTAAAATGATATTTTTATTTGGGCGTCCTTTACTGTCTTGAAGGATATGAATTTACACCCAGTGGCGTAAAATAACAGGTTTCAGGAAAAGGCCTGTATTATAACAATGCCTTTAGCACCGGCCAAACGCTATCGGCCATTACTTTGTAGCCGGCTGCATTGGGATGCAGCCCATCGGGTAAATTAAGGTGTGTTTTGCCTGCAACACCATCTAAATAAAAAGGCACAAAAGCCATTTGGTTGGCATCGGCCACGCTGCGAAAAATAGCTTTAAAATCTACGGCAAACGTCCCGGGGATAAAAGCCGGAACTTCCATACCCAACATTACCAGTATGATGCCAGGATATTTTAGTTTTACCTTGTCAACAATGGTTTGTATATTTTTCGCAGTAGTTTGCGGCGATATACCCCTGATGATATCATTTACACCTAATTCGAGCACAAAAACGTGCAAAGGACGATTCATCCAATATTCCAGCCGCTTTAAACCACCAGCCGTAGTATCACCACTAAGACCACCATTAATGCAATGATACGGCAGGCCCGCAACATCTATTTTTTGTTGTATCAACGCAGGGAACGACTCGGTTTTATGGTTTCCTAAACCGTACCCCGCCGTAAGGCTATCGCCAAAAAAAAGTATGTTTTTAACATTGGTCATTAGTCATTGGTCATTGGTCATTGGTCATTGGTCATTGGTCATTGGTCATTGGTCATTGGTCATTGGTCATTGGTCATTGGTCATTGGTCATTGGTCATTGGTCATTGGTCATTGGTCATTGGTCATTGGTCATTGGT